>CAZJQH010000206.1:0-4034 GCA_964547895.1 uncultured Chitinophaga sp.
CATTGAGTTTTTCCATGATGTTGGCGCGGTGCGCCTCCACCGTCTTGATGCTGATCGCGAGGTCATCGGCGATCTGCTTGTTGAGGCGGCCGGCGACGATGCGCTCGAGCACCTGGGCCTCGCGCGTGGTCAGCTTGGCGATCAGGGCCTCGCGGTTGGCGACTTCCTGCTGTGCTGCGAAGCTCTCGCGTGCCTTGTCGAGCATGCGCTCGACCAGTGGCAGCAGGTAGTCTTCGTTGAAGGGCTTCTGGATGAAGTCCAGCGCTCCCTTCTTCATCGTCTCGACCGCCATCGGAACGTCGCCGTGGCCGGTGATGAAGACGATCGGCAAGGGGGACAGGCGCTCGATCAGGCGGTCCTGCAGCTCCATGCCGCTCATGCCATCCATGCGGATGTCGGCAATCAGGCAGGCCACCTCGCGCGGATCGAAGCGGGCCAGGAAGGCCTCGGCCGATTCGAAGCAGCGTACGCGGTAGTCCTTGCCCTCGAGCAGCCATTGGAGCGAATCGCGCACGGCCTCGTCGTCGTCGACGATGTAGACCGTGCCCTTTTTAGGCGTCAAACTCATCTCATTCTTTCGCAGACAGGCCTGCTCCGGGCGGGGCAGGCGTGGACAGGTCGGGGTTGCCGGCAGGCTTGTCGGCAATGGGTATCCAGAAGCTGAATTCGCAGCCCACGACACCCTCCGGATTGTAGAGGTTTCGCGCCTGCAGCCGGCCATGGTGAGCCTCGACGATCGAGCGGCAGAGCTTGAGCCCGATGCCCATGCCCTCGGCCTTGGTGCTGTAGAAGGCTTCGTAGATGCGCTCGAGCATCTCGGGTGGCACGCCCATGCCGCTGTCCTGGACGCAGAACTCGACCACCGGATGCTGGTCGACCTTGCGCTGGCTGACGCGCAACTCGACGCGCCGCAGTTCGGGCGGGCGCTGGGCCTGCTGGATCGATTCGCCGCCGTTCTTGATCAGGTTGATAAGTACCTGCTCGATCAGGATAGGGTCGACCAGCAGCGGCGGCAGGTTCTTGGCCAGCTGGGTCTCGAGCCGGATCTGGTGCCGGCGCAGCTCCATCTCGGCCAGTTCGGTGGCATTGCCGACGATCTGGACCACATCCGATAGCGTGGTGTTGGGTTCGCTGCGCTTGACGAAGGCGCGGATGCGCTGGATGATCTGGCCGGCCCTCTGCGCCTGCTTCATGGTCTTTTCCAGCGCGCCCAGCAGTTCCTCCTCGCTGATCTGCTGGCGCTTGAGGCGAGAGACCATGCCGCTGCAGTAGTTGTTGATCGCGGTCAGCGGCTGGTTGAGTTCGTGCGCGACGCTCGATGCCATCTCGCCCATGGTGATCAGGCGGCTGGCGGTCTGGGCCCGCTCGGCTTGCTGGGCGCTGAGTTCCTCGGCATGGCGGCGCGCCGTGATGTCCTTGGCCATCACCATCTGGGCCAGCCTGCCGTCGACCCAGGTCAGGTAGCGGGTGCGCACTTCCAGCCATTTGCCCAGCTCGGCGACCCAGATTTCGCTGCTGCCGCTGCCTGTCCAGTCGGTCTCTGCCTTGGCCTCATCCTGGACATTGCTGGAGTCGCTGCGGTGCTCGGCCGGGCGCGGCGCCAGGCTGGCCAGGTCCAGCAGGCGACGGTGGCCGTAGCCGCGCTGGCCCAGCCACTGGCGGTAGACCTTGTTGGCGAACAGCAGCTCGACCCCGCCGAGCGGGGCGACCGAGATCGCCGAGTCCAGGCTGTCGAGCACGGTGGCAAAGCGTTCGTAGGAAGCGCTGAGCTCCTCGCGCACGCGCTTGGGCTCGGTGATGTCGGTGACCGAGGTCATCCAGCCGGTCTGCTGGCCGTCCGATGCGATCAGCGGCGAGATGTACATGCGTGCATCCATCAGGCTGCCGTCCTTGCGCTTGATGCGCAGCTCGAAACCGCTGGGCGAATAGTGGCCTTGCAGTTCGGCGTCGAGCCGCTGCAACAGCTGCTCGTAATCCTGCTCCGGCCAGTACGGGTAGGGCGGGGAGGAATTGACCAGGTCGGATTCGGTCCAGCCCGTCATCTTGCAGAAGGCCGGGTTGACGTAGGTGATCCGGCCTTCCATGTCGAGCGCCCGCATGCCGGTCAGCATCGAGTCCTCCATCGCGCGGCGGAAGTAGGTCTCGTTCTGCAGCGCCTGCTGCACCTGGATGCGGCGACGCGAATGGCGCCAGTTGACCAGCAGCATCCAGACCGTCAGCAGGCTCAGCGCGCCCAGGGTCCAGAACAGCGCGCGCCCGGTGCTGTCCTGCGAGGCCCGATAGGCCTGAGCCTGTAGCGAAAGCGCCTCGTCATGGGTGACCAGCGGTGCCAGGTGGGTCGGCGGCTGGAATGACCATGGCAGCCGCCGCAGCGTCGAGCGGCTGCTGTCCTGGCTTACCCCGGCGAGCAACTCGCCCTGCGGATCCAGCAGCGCGACCGCATAGCGCGCCATCGTCTTGCTTGGGACTGCCAGCCGCAACAGCTGGTCATAGGAGAACTCGGCCAGCACCATGCCGTGGAACTGCTGGCGCTGTATCAGGGGCAAGGCCAGCAGCAGGGCGGCGCGCTGCGACTCGCTGGCCGGGCGATGCAGGATGACGGGCGCGAGCTGCTGCCCCGCCAGCTCGAATGCGCGTCGCGCCTGCGCACTGCGCAGCGTGTTGCCTGCCATGTGGTCGAGCGTTTCCTGGGTATCGGGTGCCAGCCGGCTGGCCACGACCGCGGTGCTGGCATCGATCCAGCTTATCGCCAGCAGTTCAGGGTACTGGCTGATCAGGACCTCGCTCTGGAAGCTGAATTCGAATTCGCCAATCCTGCGCTGGCCCAGCTCCTGCACCAGGGACTGCAACTGCTCGCGCCGGTCCTGCAGCCGTTGGCGCAGTTCCAGCTGGGCATGCTCGACATCCCGCACCACCGCCTCGGTTTCGCGTTCATATTCCTCGAGCTGGAAGTACGCCATGGCCGCCACGATGGTGGCCAGGAAGACCAGGACCGAAATGATCGGACCGAAGGTGGCGATCCGTTCCTGGCGCAGGGGAGGCAGGCTGCGCCACCAGTGCTGCCAGCGCTTGGGCAGGCGTACCGTTGGAGGTGTGTTGGTTTGTGACATCGGGGCCCAAGTCTAAGCCAGTCCGTGGAGTCTGGAGGACACACAAAATCGAGTTTCTTTCATAATACAAAATCAGCCTGCATGACTTGAAAAGTTTCCCAAATGGTGTAAGAATCTGCAAGATACGAACTGCAGATCCATCTGCCCTTACCCCCACAGTCATAGGAGACAGCATGTCAGATAGTCAGCAAGCGAATCCCTTCGGCGTCCGTCAGGACATCGATCACCAGGAAACCCGTGAGTGGATCGATGCCCTCAACGCCGTGATCGAAAAAGAGGGCCACGAGCGCGCGCATTTCCTGCTCGAGCAACTGCTCGAGGAGGCGCGCCAGAACAGCATCGACATGCCGTTCTCGGCCACCACCGGCTATGTGAACACCATCGAGCCGCAGGAGGAGGCGCGCTGCCCCGGCAATATCGAGATCGAGGAGCGTCTGCGCGCCTACATGCGCTGGAACGCGATGGCCATGGTGGTCAAGGCCAACCGCCACAACCCGGAAGACGGCGGTGACCTCGGTGGCCACATCGGCTCCTTCGGTTCGCTCGCGACCATGTTCGGTGCCGGCTTCAACCATTTCTGGAAGGCCGAGAACGAGAACCATGGCGGCGACTGCATCTACTTCCAGGGCCATGTCTCGCCGGGCGTCTACGCACGCGCCTACCTCGAGGGCCGCCTGACCGAGGAGCAGCTGCTGCACTTCCGCCAGGAAGTCGAGGGCAAGGGCCTCTCGAGCTACCCGCACCCCAAGCTGATGCCGGGCTTCTGGCAGTTCCCGACCGTCTCGATGGGCCTGGGGCCGCTGATGGCGATCTACCAGGCGCGCTTCCTGAAGTACCTGCACGCGCGCGGCATTGCCGACACCAGCAACCGCAAGGTCTGGGTGTTCTGCGGCGACGGCGAGATGGACGAGCCCGAGTCGCTGG
>CAZJQH010000207.1:0-4015 GCA_964547895.1 uncultured Chitinophaga sp.
CTGATGGGCGCCACCGACCCGAAGAAGGCCGACAAGGGCACCATCCGCGCCGACTTCGCCGAGTCGATCGACGCCAACGCCGTGCACGGCTCCGACGCTCCGGAAACCGCTGCCGTCGAGATCGCCTACTTCTTCCCGGCCCTGAACGTCTACGCACGCTGATTGCACATGACGGCCAATCTGCTCGACTACGACCTCGAGGGCTTGGCCGCCTTCTGTGAGCGGCTCGGGGAAAAGCGTTTCCGGGCCGTCCAGCTCTATCGCTGGATCCACCAGAAAGGCGTGGCCCGCTTCGAGGACATGACCGACCTGGCACGCAGCCTGCGCGAGAAGCTGCCGGGCGTGTGCGAGGTGCGCGGCCTGCCGGTTCTGGCGCAACAGATTTCATCGGACGGCACCATCAAGTGGCTGTTCGACGTCGGCGGCGGCAATGCCGTCGAAGCCGTATTCATTCCGGAAGACGACCGCGGCACGCTGTGCGTTTCATCGCAGGCGGGCTGCGCGGTCGGCTGCCGTTTCTGCTCGACCGGCCACCAGGGCTTCTCGCGCAACCTGAGCACCGGCGAGATCATCGCCCAGCTCTGGCATGCCGAGCATTTCCTGCGCCAGCGCTTCAACACTGCTGAGCGCGTCATCTCCAACGTGGTGATGATGGGCATGGGCGAGCCGCTGCAGAACTACTCCGCCCTGGTGCCCGCGCTGCGCACCATGCTCGACGACCATGGCTACGGCCTGTCGCGCCGGCGCCTGACGGTATCGACCTCGGGTGTGGTGCCTATGATGGACCGCCTCGCGCAGGACTGCCCGGTCGCGCTCGCGGTCTCGCTGCACGCGCCCAACGACGAGCTGCGTGACCACCTGGTGCCGATCAACCGCAAGTATCCGCTGGCCGAATTGATGGCGGCCTGCAAGCGCTACCTGCCGGCGGCGCCGCGCGACTTCATCACCTTCGAGTACTGCATGCTCGAGGGCGTCAACGACAGCGCGGAGCATGCGCGCGAACTGATCGCGCTGGTGCGCGAGCATGGCGTGCCGTGCAAGTTCAACCTGATCCCCTTCAACCCCTTCCCGGACTCGGGCCTCAAGTGCTCGGGTCGCGCGGTGGTCAAGGCCTTCGCTGACCAGCTCAATGCGGCCGGCATCGTGACCACGGTGCGCAAGACGCGCGGCGACGACATCGACGCGGCCTGCGGCCAGCTGGCGGGCGACGTGCTCGACCGCACCAATGCGGCCGAGCGCATGGCGCAGCGCCGCGCCCAGACCGAGCAGCCAGTGGTCTGGCTGCCCAAGGAGAAGTCCTGATGAGGGTTCGCCTGAGCTGGCTGCTGCTGGCCATGCCGGCAGCAGCGTTGATGGGCTGCGCCAGCGCGCCAGCCCCTTCGACCGGCGCCGAGGCCGGCAGCGGCCAGGAATGGATCACCGAGTCCGACGAGCCGCAGACGCGCCGCCGCGCCCGTCTGCGCGTCGAGCTCGCCTCGGGCTATTTCGAGCAGGGCAAGACCACCGTCGCGCTTGACGAGGTCAAGCAGGCGCTCGCCGCCGATCCGAACTATGCGCCCGCCTACAACCTGCGCGGTCTGATCTACCTGCGTCTGCAGGAACCGGCCCTGGCCGAGGCGAGCTTCCGCCAGGCCATCAAGCTGGCGCCGCGCGATGGCGACAGCTGGCACAACCTGGGCTGGCTGCATTGCGAGGCGGGCCGCTTCGCCGACGCCAGCGCCGCCTTTGCCAGCGCGCTGCAGACGCCCCAGTACGCTTCGGCCGCCAAGACCTGGATGAGCCAGGGCATCTGCCAGGTCAGGGCCGGCCAGCCGCTGGAAGCAGAGCGCAGCCTGATGCGGGCCTTCGAGCTCGATCCGGCGAACCCGATCGTCAGCTACAACCTGGCGTCGCTGCTGATGCAAAGGCGCGACCATGCGCGTGCCCAGTTCTACATCCGCCGGCTGAACCAGTCGGAGCTGGCCAACGCCGAGTCGCTCTGGCTTGGCGCTCGCATCGAGCACCGCCTGGGCAACCGCGAGACGGCACGCCAGCTCGGCGAGCAGTTGCGCCGCCGTCATTCCGAATCCCAGGAGGCCGCGGCCTTTGAGCGCGGCGCTTTCGATGACTGAACTACCACCTAGCCAGAACGGGCAGCCTGCGGACGGCGCTCCGCCGGTCCAGGGCCTGCGCCAGTTGCGCGAGGCTGCCGGCATTCCGCTGGCAGCGCTGGCTGCCACGCTCAAGGTCCCGCTCGAGCGCTTGCAGGCCCTCGAGGAGGGGCGCTACCAAGACTTGCCCAACCTGACCTTTGCGCGCGCGCTGGCCTCCAGCGTCTGTCGCGCCCTCAAGGTCGATCCCGCGCCGGTGTTGCAGGGCCTGCCCCAGCCCGGCGGCGTCAAGCTCGGCAGCGACAATCCCGCGCCGGCGGTGATGGACGAGCCGCGCCGGCGCCTGCTGCCCGCGCTGGTCTGGCGTTCGCCCCTGGTCTGGGCGGCCTTGCTGCTGCTGCTGGCGATGCTGCTGTGGTGGTGGCTGCCGCAGAGCGAGGCCGATCCTGTCGCGCAGACCGAGGCCGAGCAGCAGCCGGCCAGCCAGGGCCTGGTGGTCGAGTCGGTCACGCCGGCTGCGCAGCCGCTGACCGCACCCGGAACGCAGCCTAGCGAGGCCCCTGCTGTGCCAGTTGCGCCCGCAAGCCTGCCTTCCGTCCCGGCCGCCGATCAGGCTCCGGTTGCGTCCCAGCCGCCAGCTGCTACGCCTGCGCTGTCCACTGTCGCCACGCCGCTGCTGCAGCTGCGCGCCAGCGCGACGACCTGGGTCCAGCTCAAGGACAGCGGCGGCAGGGAACTGCAGCAACGGACCCTGCAGCCTGGCCAGGTGCTCGACTATGACGGCCAGGCGCCGGTGCAGGTGGTGCTTGGCCGCGCCAGCGGTATCGAGGTGGTCGTGCGCGGCCAGCCTTTCGATACCAGTTCGTTCGCGTCCAACCGGGTCGCGCGTTTCGAGATCAAGTAAATCATGAGCCAAAGCCAGTCTGTTGCCGCTGCCGCGCCGCGCAAGTCGCGCCAGGGCGTGGTTGCCTGGGGCGATCACAAGGTCACCGTCGGTGGCGACGCGCCGGTGCGCGTGCAGTCGATGACCAACACCGACACCGCCGACGTCATCGGCACCGCGATCCAGGTCAAGGAGCTGGCCCAGGCCGGCTCCGAGCTGGTGCGCATCACGGTCAACAACGAGGAGGCGGCCGCTGCCGTGCCGCATATCCGCGAGCAGCTCGACCGCATGGGCATCCAGGTGCCGCTGATCGGCGACTTCCACTACAACGGCCACAAGCTGCTGACCGAGTTCCCGGACATGGCACAGGCCCTGTCGAAGTACCGCATCAACCCGGGCAATGTCGGCAAGGGCGACAAGAAGGACCGCCAGTTCGCGCAGATGGTCGAGGCCGCCGCGCGCTGGAACAAGCCGGTGCGCATCGGCGTCAACTGGGGCAGCCTGGACCAGGAGTTGCTGGCGTCCATGATGGACGAGAATGCCCGTCGCGCTGATCCGTGGGACGGCAAGCAGGTGATGTACGAGGCGCTGATCGCCTCTGCGCTCGGCTCGGCCGCGCGCGCCGAGGAGTTGGGCCTGGCGCCCGAGAACATCGTGCTGTCGTGCAAGGTCAGCGGCGTGCAGGACCTGATCGCGGTCTACCGGCAGCTGCACGAGCGCTGCGACTATCCGCTGCACCTGGGCCTGACCGAGGCTGGCATGGGCACCAAGGGCACGGTGGCGTCGGCTGCTGCACTCTCGGTGCTGCTGCAGCAGGGCATCGGCGACACCATCCGGGTCTCGCTGACGCCGCAGCCGGGCGAGGCGCGCACCCAGGAAGTGGTGGTGGCGATGGAGATCCTGCAGGCGCTCGGACTGCGCAGCTTCGTGCCCAGCGTGACCGCCTGCCCGGGCTGCGGGCGCACCACCAGCACCACCTTCCAGGAACTGGCCAAGCAGATCGACGACTACCTGCGCAGCTCGATGCCGGCCTGGCGCGAGC
>CAZJQH010000208.1:0-3996 GCA_964547895.1 uncultured Chitinophaga sp.
CTTCCGCAAGATGATCGTCTACGAGAAGCCGGGCGACCGCTTCATGTGCCTGCTGTCGGCCGGCAACCTGAGCATCTCGCAGTCGATCCGCGAGATCCTGCAGTCCGAGCATCTCAAGGACCCCGACAGCGACGAACCGATCACGATCTGGAACGCCAGGAGCATGTTCGATGCCGCGCGCGTGCTCGGCTCGGCGGTGCGCCATGTGCAGCTACGCGATGGCGACGCGCTGCGCCGCTCGGGCGTCGACTTCAACGTCAGCATGATCTTCGGCGGCCAGATCGCCGGCGAGGGCATGCGGCTGTTCCAGGTCTATTCACCGGGCAACTTCATCGAGGCTACGCCCGAGACGCCCTTCTTCCAGATCGGCGAATCCAAGTACGGCAAGCCAGTGCTCGACCGCGTGATCACGCCCGAGACCCCGCTCGACGAGGCCGCCAAGTGCGTGCTGGTCTCGATGGACTCCACCCTCAAGTCCAACCTATCGGTCGGACTGCCGCTGGACATGGCGGTCTACGAGGTCGACAAGCTCGAGAGCGACCGCATCGTCTGCATCGACGAGAACAACCCCTATTTCCGCATGGTGCGCACCACCTGGGGCCAGAAGCTGCGCGAGGTGTTCGACGCAATCGAGCACCCGGCCTGGGACGGCCACGAGACCGAAGTCCCGCTGCTGATGCCGAGCAGCCGCAGCAAGCCGCTCCGGAAGATCAGCAACGCGCGGGAAAAACTGATCTGAAGCCCTGGCAGGGCAGCCCTGCCGGACTTTTTCACTCGGCCCAGACCACCCAGCCGGTCTGCGCCGTGACCAGGATCAGGATGCCGAAGGCGATCCGGTACCAGGCAAAGCCGACGAAGCTGTGCGTCGCGACGAAGCGCAGCAGCCAGCGGATGCAGAGCCAGGCGCTGATGAAGGCGAACAGCAGGCCGACGCCGAACATCGGCAGGTCGGCCAGGCTCAGCAGGTCGCGCTCCTTGTACAGGCTGTAGGCGCCAGCGCCGATCAGGGTCGGGATCGCCAGGTAGAAGGAGAACTCGGTCGCGACCTGGCGCGACAGCCCCAGGAACATGCCGCCGATGATGGTCGCGCCGCTGCGGCTGGTCCCCGGCACCAGCGCCAGGCACTGCACCAGGCCGACCTTGAGCGCATCGAAGCCGCTCATCTGGTCGACCGACAGGATGCGCGGCGCGGTCTCGGCCCTGGCCTGTCGCCGCTCGGCCCACAGGATGATGAAGCCGCCGATGATGAAGGTCGACGCCACCACCGCGGGGGTGAACAGGTGCGCCTTGATCGCCTTGCCAAACAGCAGCCCCAGTATCACTGCCGGCAGGAAGGCGGTCACGACGTTGGCGGCAAAGCGCTGCGCGCGGGCCTGAGTCGGCAACTGCACGACGGTATCACGCAGCCGCTGCCAGTAGACCAGGATCACGGCCAGGATGGCGCCGGTCTGGATCGCGATCTCGAACACCTTGCCCTTGGCATCATGCATGTCGAGCAGCGAGCCGGCCAGGATCAGGTGGCCGGTGGAGGAAATGGGCAGGAATTCGGTCAGGCCTTCGACCACCCCCATCAGGGCGGCCTTGATCAGCAGCAAGGAGTCCATCAAACTATTGCAGACGTTGAAAACCCAGCAGTGTAAGCCGGTCCTGGCCTGGCTGACGCCCAGACCGGCAGATCAAGTCAGCGCCAGTCGCCTCGATCCGGGTAATATTCTCCGTGCCGGTGCCACTCGCGGCGATGTTCCTTCCAGCGGTGGCCATGCTTGCCGCGATGGTGCATGTGGCGATGCCCGGGCGGACCCCATGCCATCGCCCTGGCTGGTGGCACGACGACTAGCTGAGGTGCCGGCTGGACATAGATGGGCTGTGCCACGAGCGCAGGCGCAGCTGAACTCAGACCAACCACCGCGCCCGGCACTTGCACGCCCAGCGACCAATGGACTTCCGTGGCCTGTGCCACGCCAGCCGGGACCAGCGAGGCCAGGCCCAGCAAGGTCGCGGCCAAGCTCGCCCTGGACAACAGCTTGCTGCGCCCCCCGCACACCGTTTTCATCAATCTCTCCATGGTTGACTCCTGGCACACAAGCTCGCGCGCCCTGAACGAGATTGGAAACGGAAAACGGCCATCCCCCTCGTCCCGAGATGTGAGAGTCGTAACCAGCAGTTAACGCGAATGGCCCGCGCCGATGCGGCCGAGCGGGAGTTCGACCCAGCGATGAAAAGCAGCCCCAGCGACGTTGCAGGCCAGCCAGGCCAGAATCAAGCCCGCCGTCTGCACCCAGGGATCTGGCGCCGCAAAGCGCGTGAAGACTGCATTGACCACCAGCGCAACCGGGAAGTTGAGCAGGAAGACGGCATAGGAGATATCACTGAAATACACCCAGCCCGGCCCGGCCGGCCAGCGCTGCAGCCAGCCGCCCCGCAGACTGAACGCCAGCAGCAAGGCCGTGGCCAATGCCAGCGTCAGGCGGGTGCGAAAATCCAGCCAGAGCGCCACGCCCACCAAAACGACCAGCAGCAGCAAGCCGAGCCGCGCCCGGCCAGCCTCGCACTGGCTACCCAGCCACCATGCGATGGCCCCCATGCCATAGGCGCCAAAGAAATAGGTCGCCCAGGCATCCCAGTCACTGTCGCGGTTGAAGTGGTAGACCGACAGCATGACGCCCAGCACCGTCAAGCCCAGCACAGTTCCAGGACCGCCGTTGCCGGCGCGCGCCAGCCACAGCAGCAAGACCAGTAGCGCGAACAACTGGAAGTCGATCGCCACATACCAGACGCCGGCCGAGAGCGAATCGACGTCGAGCAGGCTCTGCACCAGCAGCGCATGCGCCAGGAACTGGAACAGCTCAGGCCGCGCCGGTATGCTGTCATGCGCCATCCAGTGCCGGGCCATTTCGGCTCCAACCACGCTGAACAGGACGGCCGCGATCAGCGGCAGTGCCGTGCGCAGATAGCGCCTGCGCAACAGCGCCAAGGGCTGCGACGAGCGCAACCGGCCATCGGGCGCAAGGCTGCGTGCCGCCAGGAATCCCGCCACCACCAGAAACACCTGGACCACGATGCGCGCATGCTGGCTCAGCCACTCGATCAGTCCGGGAAACAGCTGCTGGGTGTAGTCCGACATCGGCCCGTAGAAGGCCAGATGATGCAGCACGATCAACTGCGAACAGACCGCCTTCAGGGCATCGATCAGGGCAAGCCGCCCCACGCTTGAAACTCCTTTGACCGACATCCGCGCTTCCCCGCCCGCTCCCCGTGACGGACAGCAGACACTATTAATCAGAAAAACCTGCAATGGTAAACCGGTCGCCTCTAAAATCCAAGTCATGAGTTCCGCGCCCCACAACCCCGCAGCGCCCGCAGAAGGCGCATCCAAGCCCAGCAACTTCCTGCGCCAGATCATCGAGCATGACTTGGCTGTCGGCACCTACGCCAGCCGTCGATGGGCCGGCACGCCCGGCGATGCCGCCCACCACGCTGCCGCGCCGCACGATCCGGCCCGGATCCGGACCCGCTTCCCACCCGAGCCCAACGGCTACCTGCACGTGGGCCACGCCAAGTCGATCTGCCTGAACTTCGGCCTCGCGCGCGACTACGCTGGCGTCTGCCACCTGCGCTTCGACGACACCAACCCCGAGAAGGAAGACACCGAATACGTCGACAGCATCATCGACGCCGTCACGTGGCTGGGATTCGACTGGGCGCAACCGGGCCAGGAGCGCGGCAGCGCCGCCCCTTACCAGGCCAGCGACTACTTCGACTTCATGTACCGCGCCGCCGAGGCGCTGATCGAAGCCGGCCACGCCTATGTGGACGAACAAAGCGCCGAAGACATGCGCGCCAACCGGGGCGACTTTGGCAAGCCCGGCGTGGACAGCCCCTTCCGCACCCGCACCGTGGCAGAAAACCTGGCGCGCTTTCGCGAGATGCGCGACGGCAAGCTGGCCGACGGCGCCGCCGTGCTGCGCGCCAAGATCGACATGGCCTCGCCCAACA
>CAZJQH010000209.1:0-3963 GCA_964547895.1 uncultured Chitinophaga sp.
CCGCGAAGGCGGCCGTACCGTCGGCGCCGGCGTCGTTGCCAAGATCATCGACTGACAGTCCTGACTGATGCCGGGGCCCAGGCTCCGGCATCACTCAGTGTCGCCAATACACCACACAGGAAACAGTCATGAACAAGCAAAAGATCCGCATCCGCCTGAAGGCCTTCGACTACAAACTGATCGACGCTTCCGCCGCCGAGATCGTTGACACCGCCAAGCGCACCGGCGCCATCGTCAAGGGCCCGGTGCCCCTGCCGACCCGCATGAAGCGCTTCGACATCCTGCGTTCGCCGCACGTCAACAAGACCTCGCGCGACCAGTTCGAGATCCGCACCCACCAGCGCCTGATGGACATCGTCGACCCGACCGACAAGACCGTCGACGCCCTGATGAAGCTGGACCTGCCGGCTGGCGTGGACGTCGAGATCAAGCTGCAGTAAAGCGCTTGGTTGCAGGCCCCGGTTGTCAAAAGCGACAGGGGCTTGCAAAAAATCTGACCGCAGTCTAGAATTGCGGTCTTCGCAGCACGGGTGTGCTGTTTTGTTGTCGGCTCTGGCTGGCAGCAAGGCAGTGCACCTGTGGTGTTTTAACCCGCACCTGGTGCCTTTACCACTGGTGCAATCAGCCCCGGCCAATTGAAGTCGGGAACGGAGAAAACAATGAGTCTGTCCAACTCTCTCGGGTTGTTGGGCCGCAAGGTGGGCATGATGCGTCTGTTCACCGATGACGGGGATGCAGTGCCCGTCACGGTGGTCGATGTGTCCAACAACCGCGTGGCACAAGTCAAAACCCAGGCCAACGATGGCTACGATGCCCTGCAAGTGACCTTCGGTCAGCGTCGCGCTTCCCGCGTGACCAAGCCGGAAGCCGGTCACCTGGCCAAGGCTGGCGTCGAAGCTGGCGAGATCGTGCGCGAGTTCCGCGTCAGCGCCGAAACCGCAGCCAAGTACGCTGCTGGTTCCGTCGTGCCGGTCGCCGACCTGTTCGCAGCCGGTGCCAAGGTCGACGTGCAAGGCACCTCGATCGGTAAGGGCTTCGCCGGTACCATCAAGCGCCACAACTTCGCTTCGCAGCGCGCTTCCCACGGTAACAGCCGTTCGCACAACGTTCCGGGCTCCATCTCGATGGCGCAAGATCCGGGCCGCGTGTTCCCGGGCAAGAAGATGACCGGCCACATGGGCGCCGAAACCGTGACCACCCAGAACCTGGATGTGGTCCGTGTCGACGAAGCCCGTCAGCTGCTGCTGATCAAGGGTGCCGTGCCGGGTTCCAAGGGTGGCTTCGTCACCGTGCGTCCCGCAGTCAAAGCTGCCAGCAAAGGGGCTAACTGATGCAAGTTGAACTCCTGAACGACCAGGGTCAAGCCGCTTCCACCGTGGAAGTGCCGGAAACCGTCTTCGGTCGCGACTACAACGAATCGCTGATCCACCAGCTGGTGGTCGCTTACCAGGCTAACGCGCGCCAGGGCACCCGTGCCCAGAAGGACCGCGAGCAGGTCAAGCACAGCACCAAGAAGCCTTTCCGTCAGAAGGGTACGGGCAACGCCCGCGCCGGTATGACCTCTTCCCCGCTGTGGCGCGGAGGCGGCCGTATCTTCCCGAACAGCCCGGACGAGAACTTCACCCAGAAGCTGAACAAGAAGATGTACCGCGCCGGTATGGCTTCGATCTTCTCGCAGCTGGTTCGTGAAGGCCGCCTGGCCGTGGTCGACTCCATCAAGCTGGACTCGCCCAAGACCAAGCAGCTGGCTGACAAGTTCAAGGCCATGAACCTGAAGTCCGTGCTCGTGATCGCCGACGAAATCGACGAGAACCTGTACCTGGCCTCGCGCAACCTGCCCCACGTGCTGGTGGTTGAGCCGCGCTACGCCGATCCGCTGTCGCTGGTTCACTACAAGAAAGTGATCGTCACCAAGGGTGCCATCGACAAGCTCAAGGAGATGTTCGCATGAGCAAGATCCAGTTTGACGAAGGCCGCCTGATGCAGGTGCTGGTCGCTCCGCTGGTGACCGAGAAGGCCACCCAGGCAGCCGAGAAGAACAACACCGTGCTGTTCAAGGTTCTGCAAGACGCCACCAAGCCCGAGATCAAGGCCGCCGTGGAACTGCTGTTCAACGTCAAGGTTGCAGCCGTCAACGTCCTGAACCAGAAGGGCAAGTCCAAGCGTTTCGGCAAGACCGTTGGTCGCCGTGACCACGTTCGCAAAGCCTATGTGACCCTGGCTGCCGGCCAGGAGCTGAGCTTCGGCGGGGAGGCAGTCTAATCATGGCAGTTATCAAGATGAAGCCGACTTCGCCGGGCCGTCGTGGCATGGTGAAAGTCACCCGTGACACCCTGCACAAGGGTGCCGGTTACGCACCCCTGCTGGAGCCGCAGTTCCAGAAGGCCGGTCGCAACAACAACGGTCACATCACCGTCCGTCACAAGGGCGGCGGCAACAAGCACCACTACCGCGTCATCGACTTCCGTCGTGACAAGGACGGCATCCCGGCCAAGGTGGAGCGCCTGGAATACGACCCGAACCGCACCGCGCACATCGCGCTGCTGTGCTACGCCGACGGCGAGCGTCGCTACATCATCGCCCCGCGTGGCGTTGAAGCGGGCGCAACCCTGCTGAGCGGCTCCGAGTCGCCGATCCGCGCCGGCAACACCCTGCCGATCCGCAACATCCCGGTCGGTTCGACCATCCACTGCATCGAGCTGCAGATCGGCAAGGGCGCGCAGATCGCACGTTCCGCCGGTGCTTCCGCCGTGCTGCTGGCCCGCGAAGGCATCTACGCCCAGGTGCGTATGCGTTCGGGCGAAGTGCGCAAGGTGCACGTCGACTGCCGCGCCACGCTGGGCGAAGTCTCGAACTCCGAGAACAGCCTGCGTCAGCTGGGCAAGGCCGGTGTCAAGCGTCACATGGGCATCCGCCCGACCGTTCGCGGTGTCGCAATGAACCCGGTTGACCACCCGCACGGTGGTGGTGAAGGCCGTACCGGTACTGGCATGCCGCCGGTTGATCCGTGGGGCAACCTGACCAAGGGTTACCGTACCCGCAACAACCGCCGCACGCAGAACATGATCGTGTCGCGTCGCAAGAAGTAAGGGGCAACGTAAATGACTCGTTCTCTGAAAAAAGGTCCTTTCGTTGACCATCACCTGCTGGCCAAGGTCGAGAAGGCCGTCGCCACCAAGGACAAGAAGCCGGTCAAGACCTGGTCGCGTCGCTCCATGATCCTGCCCGAGTTCATCGGCCTGACCATTGCCGTGCACAACGGCAAGCAGCACGTGCCGGTCTACGTGACCGACCAGATGGTCGGCCACAAGCTCGGCGAGTTCTCGCTGACCCGCACCTTCAAGGGTCACCCCGGCGACAAGAAAGCCAAGAAGTAAGGACACACCATGGAAACCTCCGCAATCGTTCGCGGCGTTCGCCTGTCGGTCGACAAAGGTCGCCTGGTGGCTGACCTGATCCGCGGCAAGAAGGTGGACCAGGCCCTGAACATCCTGACGTTCACCCAGAAGAAAGCTGCTGGCATCGTCAAGAAGGCCCTGCTCTCCGCCATCGCCAACGCTGAACACAACGACGGTGCCGACATCGACGAACTGAAGGTCAAGACCATCTACGTCGAGCAGGGCACCACGCTCAAGCGCTTCTCGGCCCGCGCCAAGGGTCGTGGCAACCGCATCAGCAAGCCCACCTGTCACATCTATGTGACCGTTGGCAACTGATCCAGAAGGAAGACTATGGGACAGAAAATCCATCCTACCGGCTTCCGCCTGGCGGTCAGCCGCAACTGGGCCAGCCGTTGGTACGCATCCAACCGTGACTTCGCCGGCATGCTGGCCGAGGACATCAAGGTTCGCGAGTACCTGAAGGCCAAGCTGAAGAACGCTTCGGTGTCGCGCGTCATCATCGAGCGTCCCGCCAAGAACGCCCGCATCACCATCTTCTCGGCACGTCCGGGCGTGGTGATCG
>CAZJQH010000210.1:0-3886 GCA_964547895.1 uncultured Chitinophaga sp.
TGCCCCCAAGACCCGCGAGCAGGTCAAGGCCGAGCTGGCCGAGGCGATCCGCACCGGCCAGCTGCCGGTCTATAGCGGTTCCTGAGCCGTCGAGGCGGCCTGGGGCGCTCGGGCCAGAGTCTGAACTGGCCCGCAAGCCTTATGCTTGGACTTAATTGAATCCACGAACTGGCATGACTCCCGCTCCTCCGATGCCTCCAGGTCCGCCATGAACGCCTTTGCCTTCCGGCATGTGCCGGAACTGCGCGGCCAGATCGTTCCGGCCGGGGCCTCGCGCCTGCGTGCTACCGACGAGGTGCGCGCCAGCTGGGATGAGCAGGCCCTGGCGCTCGGACTGGGGGCACAGTGGCGCTGCTCAGACGAGTGGCTCGAGTCCTCGCGCTTGGCCTTGCTTGGCGGCCTGGACCGCCGGCAGGATCTCTGGATCTTTGCCTATGGCTCGCTGATGTGGGACCCGGCCCTGCATTTCAAGGAGGTGCGTCGCGCCACGTTGCACGCGCACCAGCGCCGCTTCAGCTACCTGACGAAGATCGGGCGCGGCAATGCCGAGCAAGCCGGTCTCGTGCTGTCGCTCGAACCCCAGCCAGGCCACTGCGAGGGACTGGCCTTCTGCATCGACGCCTCGATCGCCGAGCAGGAGTCGCGCCTGTTCTGGCGCCGCGAGATGATCGTGGGTGGCTACCAGCCCAGGCTGCTGCCGGTCTCGACCCCGCAGGGCGAGCTGCTGGGCTTGACCCTGATCTCGAATCCCGGCCATCCCAGCCATGCGGGCGAACTGAGCCTGGAGGAGGCCGCGGCCATCATCCGCCGCGCCCATGGCAGCCATGGCACCAACCTGGACTACCTTGAACAGCTGGTGAACCAGCTCGAACGCCTCGGCATGGTGGACGCCTACGTGCAGCGGCTCGCCAGCCTGTGCCTGTAGACATCATCGGCTGCGAGCCTCATGATGCAGGTGGCCGTTGACGATCCTGCCCATGGCCGGTCCGGTATTGCTGGCATTGTCGCTTGCTTGCCAGCCACAAGCTCCAGGAGAAACCCGTGTCCAAAGTCCTCGTGCTCTATTACTCGACCTACGGTCACATCGAGACCATGGCCCAGGCCGTGGCCGAAGGCGCCCGAGCCACCGGCGCCCAGGTGGACGTCAAGCGCGTGCCGGAAACCGTGCCGGCCGAGATCGCCCAGTCGGCCCATTTCAAGCTGGATCAGGCGGCTCCGGTCGCGACTGTCGCCGAGCTCGAGGCCTATGACGCCATCATCGTCGGCGCCCCGACCCGCTTCGGTCGCATGCCCTCGCAGCTGGCGGCTTTCCTGGACCAGGCCGGTGGCCTGTGGGCGCGCGGTGCGTTGAACGGCAAGGTCGGCGGCGCCTTCACCTCGACTGCCACCCAGCACGGCGGGCAGGAGGTCACGCTGTTCTCGATCATCACCAACCTGATGCACTTCGGCATGGTCATCGTCGGCCTGCCCTACAGCTTCCAGGGGCAGATGACGCTGGACGAGATCGTCGGCGGCAGCCCCTATGGCGCCACGACGATTGCCGGTGGCCAGGGCCAACGCCAGCCGAGCGCGATCGAGCTCGATGGCGCCCGCTACCAGGGCAGGCTGATCGCCGAGACCGCCAACAAGCTGTTCGGCCGGTAAGCCCAGCCAAAAGACGATGTGCCGGCTTCGAGCACCACCACGCGATGGCCGTATGGCTCCGCGTGGATGTACTGCTTTCACCCATCACAGCAGGGCGACTGCAGCATGAGCACGACCCGCGAGGAACGCGATGCCATGGGCCCGATCGAGGTGGATGCACGGCGACTGTGGGGAGCCCAGACCCAGCGCTCGCTGGAGCATTTCGCCATCTCCACCGAGCGGCTGCCACGTTCCCTGGTTCATGCGCTGGCGTCCGTCAAGCTCGCCTGCGCCAGGGTCAATGCCAGGCTCGACCTGCTGCCGCCGCACAAGTCGCAAGCCATTGTGGCGGCCGCCGAGGAGGTCATGGCAGGGCTGCATGATGACGAATTCCCCCTTTCGGTCTGGCAAACCGGCTCCGGCACCCAGTCCAACATGAACATGAACGAGGTGCTGGCCAATCGAGGCTCCGAGCTGCTGCTCGGATCCCGCGGCAGCCAGCGCCTGCTTCACCCCAACGACGACGTGAACCTGGGGCAGTCGTCCAACGATGTGTTTCCCACTGCCATCCATCTGGCGGCAGCGCTCGAGGTGACACAGCAGTTGCTGCCGGCGCTGGACCGGCTGATCGCGACGCTGGATCGCAAGACCGAGGCCTTTGCCAACATCATCAAGCTGGGCCGCACCCATCTGCAGGATGCCACCCCGATCACGCTGGGACAGGAGTTCTCGGGCTATGAGGCTCAGCTCCGCCAGGCGCGCTCTATGGTGGCCGGTTCGCTGGCCTGGCTCTATCCCCTGGCCATCGGAGGCACTGCGGTCGGCACCGGACTCAACACCCATCCCGAGTTCGGCCAGCAGGTGGCAGCCGAACTGGCCAGCCTGCACCATCTGCCATTCGCCAGCGCCGACAACAAGTTTGCAGCGCTCGCGGCGCACGATGGACTGCTGGCCGCGCACGGGACGTTCAAGGTCCTGGCGACTGCGCTGATGAAGATCGCCAACGACGTACGCTGGCTGGCTTGCGGCCCGCGGGGCGGCCTGGGCGAGATCACTATCCCTGAGAACGAGCCTGGCAGCTCCATCATGCCGGGCAAGGTCAACCCGACCCAGTGCGAGGCGCTCACCATGCTGTGCGCTCAGGTGATGGGCAATGAGGTGGCGATCGGGATCGGCGCGGCTGGCGGGAATTTCGAGCTCAACGTCTACAAGCCGCTGATCGCGCACAACCTGCTGCAGAGCATCCGCCTGCTCGCCGATGGCATGAACAGCTTCGAGGTCCATTGCGTGCGCGGCATCGAACCGCGTCGGGACCGCATCGCCGAACATCTGGAAAAGTCCCTGATGCTGGTGACCGCGCTGGTGCCACGGATCGGCTACGACCAGGCGGCCGAGATTGCCAAGCTGGCCCACCGGGAGGGCACGACCCTGCGTGCCGCCGCCCTGGCACTGGGCTACGCCACGGTGGCGCAGCTCGATGACTGGCTGGATCCGTCCACCATGCTGGGCGCCGCCGACCGCAGCATTACCTAGACCCGGGACTGAGCCGGAATCTGGCATGTCAGCGGCCTGGTCCTGGTGAAGTTCCTCGCTGACGATCATCTCGCGGGCATATTCCTCGAACAGCACCGAGTGGCCATCTGCGATCTTGAGCAGGTCGCCCGACACCCCAGGAAAAGTCCGGCAGCTGTGTTCTGCCTTGTCACTTCATGCCCGCTTAATGTTGCCCGCGTCCAATGCAGTCAGTGGACAGCATGTTCCAACTTTCTTCCAACCGATACAAGGAAACACCATGAAACTGAAACTGACCGCACTCGTCCTGGCACTGGGTACCACCGCCGCCTTCGCCGGCCCGACCTGCAACGTCCCGCAGGAGAAGTGGATGAAGGAAGCCGACTTCAAGGCCCAGATGGAGAAGCAGGGCTACCAGATCAAGACCTTCAAGGTCAGCAAGGGCAAGTGCTACGAGATCTATGGCTTCGACAAGGATGGCAAGAAGGTCGAGATCTACTTCGACCCCGCTACCGGCGCCGAACTCGAGCGCAAGTGATTCCGCTGCGTTGCGCATAGCCGTTTGAATCCCTGCCGAACATGAAGCCCGATACCCCATCTGCTCTCGCCGCCCCCGTCAAAGTCTGGGATCCCTTCGTGCGCCTGTTCCACTGGAGCCTGGTGAGCTGCGTGCTGCTGAACCAGTTCGTGCTGGAAGCCGGCGAGACCGCCCACGAATGGACGGGCTATCTGGCCAGCGCGCTGGTGCTGG
>CAZJQH010000211.1:0-1371 GCA_964547895.1 uncultured Chitinophaga sp.
GCGCCCAGCTGCTGCACAGCATGCCGAGCCAGGCCATGCTGCAGGATGCGCTGGCGCAATACCTCGCCGCCCGCTCCTGGCGCAAGGCCTGGGTGCTTCACGGCCCCGGTCCCGAAGACGCCCAGCTGCTGCAGGCCTGGAACCGGGCGGCAGGCCGCTACGGCATCAAGACTGTCGGCACCCGAGCCTTCAAGCTCTCGGGGGACCCGCGCGAGCGGGACCTGGCCAACACCCGGCTGCTGACCTCGGACCGCGACCATGACGTGGTCGTGGTGCTCGATGCCGACGGCGAGTTCGCGCGCACCCTGCCCTATGCGACGCAGCAGCCGCGCCCGGTGATCGGCAGCAACGGCCTGGGCGCGCTGGCCTGGCATCCGCAATGGGAGCGCAACGGCGGACCGCAGGTATCGAGGCGTTTCCGCAGGCTGGCCGGCCGGGCCATGACGGGCCAGGACTGGTCGGCCTGGATCGCGCTGCGTTCGATCACAGCTGTGCTCGTCGAGCTGCCCACGGCAGGCGTGGCCGAGCAGGTGCGCGCGCTGCGCGGCGGCTCGGTGTTCGTCGACGGTGCCAAGGGGCCGCGCCTGTCCTACCGCGCCTGGGACGGACAGCTGCGCCAGCCGGTCTTCCTGGCGCACGGCGACGGCGTGATCGGCGTCGCGCCGATGGAAGGCGTGCTGCACCCGGTCGAGCAGCTCGACACGCTCGGCGTCGACCGCCAGGAAAGCGCCTGCAAGGCTGCCCCATGACCGCGAACCCGCAAAGCCAGCCCATGATGCCAGCCACCCGCCATGCGACCCACCTGCTGCGCGCCGCACGCGCCATCGTCGGCCGCGAGGTCGGCAAGTTCCTGCGCCAGCCGGCCAGGCTGGCCTCGGCGCTGGTGCGGCCGCTGCTCTGGCTGGTCGTGTTCGCCGCCGGCTTCCACAATGTGTTCGGCGTCGCGATCATCCCGCCCTACGAGACCTACATCGAGTACAAGGTCTACATGGTGCCCGGCCTGCTCGGCATGATCGCCCTGTTCAACGGCATGCAGAGCTCGCTCTCGCTGGTCTACGACCGCGAGATGGGCATGATGCGGCTGCTGCTGACCGCGCCGCTGCCGCGCGGCTGGCTGCTGGCCTTCAAGCTGCTCGCCGGCAGCACGCTGTCCTTGCTGCAGATGCTGGTGTTCCTGCTGATCGCGGGCCTGCTCGGCGTCGAATTCGAGCCGCTGCAACTGCTAGCCACGCTGCCGGTACTGCTGCTGGCCGCGGCGCTGCTGGCCGCGCTCGGCCTGATGCTGTCGGTCCATGTGCGCCAGCTCGAGAACTTCGCCGGCGCGATGAACTTCGTGATCTTCCCGATGTTCTTCATCAGCCCGGCGCTCTA
>CAZJQH010000211.1:1471-3861 GCA_964547895.1 uncultured Chitinophaga sp.
TTGCCCGCAGCTCGCCCGCCTGCTGCCCGGCCCGGCCTGTCGCGCCGCAGCTGCCTGCTCGGCGGCCTGGGGGCTGCGCTCTGCAACCTGCCCCCGACCGCAGTGGCACAGATCGACCACAGCGGCGGCGACCCGCTCGGTTCGATGCAGTGGCCGCAATTGCGGCGCAAGTTCATCGGCAGCGAAAGAATGCAGTTCAGCGACGCCGTGCTGGTCAAGGGTCCGCCGATGGCGGACGACGCGATGAACGTGCCGCTGATGGTGGACGCGCGCAGCCTGCTCGCAGCAGGCCACGAGATCGAACGCATCGTGATCATCGCCGACCGCAACCCGGTGCAGCATGTCGCGACCTTCATGCCGCGCAAGGCACAGCCGCTGCTGGCGCTGCGCTTTCGGCTCGAGCAGGCCTCGCCGGTGCGCGCGCTGGTCCGTACCAGCAGCGGGCATTGGCATGTCGGGCAGACCTGGATCAACGCCGCCGGCGGCGGCTGCACGGTGCCGGGCATCAGCCGCAGCGACGGCAGCTGGTCGCGCACGCTGAACCAGGTGCAGGCCAGGCTGTTTCCCAACCTGCTCGACGGCCGTGGCGCGCGGCTGCGGCTGCAGGTGATGCACCCGATGGACACCGGCCTGGTCGCGGGCATCCCGGCCTTCCACCTCGAGGAGCTCGAGCTGCGCGACAGCGCCCAGCAGCCCTGGCTGCGCATCGAGCTGCACGAGCCGGTGTCGGAAAACCCGTTGCTGACCTTCGAGTTCAAGCAGCGCCCGCCCCCGCTGATCCTGTCAGGACGCGACAACAACGGCAACCGGATCGAACAGGAGCTCAAGTGATGAGGACCGCCAGCAATCCGATCTTGACTAGCTGCCGCATCCTGTGCTGCCTGGCCGCGCTGCAGGCAACCGGCACGATGGCCCAGGGCCCTGGGGCCAGCCCGGATACGGCCAGCGTCGATGCCGCCAGGCTCGACTACCGGCTACAGCCGCGCCAGATCGCCGTCGACACCTGGGTGATCGAGGGCGCGGTTGCTGACTTCTCGAGCGCCAACGGCTGCAACATCATCAATACCGGCTTCATCGCCACGAGCGCGGGCACGCTGGTCATCAACAGCGGGCCGTCCCGGCTCTACGGCGAACAGCAGCGCACCGCGATCCGGCGCCTGACGCCACAGGCCGTCACCGAGGTGATCAACCTCAACCTGCATCCGGACTATTTTTTGGGCAACCAGGCCTGGCAGGATCTGCCCATTCGGGCGCTGGCCGGCACGATCACTGGCCAGCGCGCCGAGGGCAAGGCCTACGAGGACAACCTGTTCCGCCTCTGCGGCGAGTGGATGAAGGGCAGCGAGCATCGGCCCGCGACAGAGGCGATCGAGCCAGGGATTCGGCAGCTCGGCGACCACCGCATCGAGCTGCTGCGCCTTTCGGGCCACACGGCCGACGACCTGGTGCTGATCGACCACGACAGCGGCGTGCTGTTCGCGGGCGGACTGGTGTTCGCCGACCGGGTGCCGACCACGCCGCACGCCGAGCTCGGTCGCTGGCTAGAGAGCCTGGACCGGATCGAGCAGCTGGTGCGCCAGCATGGCATCAGGACACTGGTGCCCAGCCATGGGCCGGTCGAGCGCGGGCTCGATGGCATCGCGCAGACGCGCGACTGGCTGCAATGGCTGCAGGCCACGCTGCATGAGAGCGCCGAGCGCGGCCTCGACCTCTCCGAGCTGATCCGGCTGCCGGTGCCGCCACGCTTCGCATCATGGGCCGCACAGCCGGCCGAATTCATCCGCAGCGTGCACCAGCTCTACCCCGCCTACGAACGGCAGGCGCTGCTCGGCAAGACTGTCACGGGACAGTGATGCAAAGTTGAACAGTGTGACAGTGCCAGGCTGTCACAAGATGCAAAAAGTCCCCTGCTGGCGGTCTGGCATGTGAATTGCGACAAGGCAAGCGACCTTTGGCCGACAAGGCAGCAGGGTCGATTTTCCAATGCCCAACCACAGAGAGCAGGAGACTGAACGTGAAAAGAAAACTACTGAGCCTTCTGGTGCTGGCCGCCGCTGCGCAAGCGGGCGCCCAGGTCACCGACGAGATGATCGCCAAGGACGCCGCGACTCCCGACAACGTGCTGAGCTGGGGCCTGGGCACGCAGGGCCAGCGCTTCTCGCCGCTGACCGACATCAACGCCAAGACCATCAAGCGCCTGGCGCCGGTCTGGTCGATGTCCTTTGGTGGCGAAAAGCAGCGCGGCCAGCAGTCGCAGCCGCTGGTGCACGACGGCGTGATGTACGTGACCGCCTCCTACTCGCGCATCTTCGCGCTCGACGTCAAGACCGGCAAGAAGCTCTGGAAGTACGAGCACCGCCTGCCCGAGGGCATCATGCCCTGCTGCGACG
>CAZJQH010000212.1:0-3859 GCA_964547895.1 uncultured Chitinophaga sp.
TGCAGCCAGTTTCCAGGGTTCGAAGGGGGTGGCCTCGAAGAACTCGCGCACGCAGGCCAGTTGCTCCTCGCAGCGCTCGATCACATTGATGCGCTGGCGGAACGCCTCGGCCGCAGCCGGGTCCACCGGCAGCGAGCGCGCATACCAGCCCAGGTGCTTGCGCGCGCTGCGCACGCCGGTGTACTCGCCGTAGAGCTCGTAGTGCTCGTGCAGGTGCTCGAGCATCAGGGCCTGCAGTTCGGTGGCGGACGGCGCTGGCAAGGCCTCGCCGGTGGCCAGGAAATGCGCGATCTCGCGGAACAGCCAGGGCCGGCCCTGGGCGGCACGGCCGATCATCACCGCGTCGCAGCCGGTCGCCTGCAGCACGGCTTGCGCCTTCTGCGGACTGTCGATGTCGCCGTTGGCCACCACCGGGATGCTGACGGCAGCCTTGATCGCGGCCACCGTCTCGTGTTCGGCAACGCCCTTGTAGCCCTGCTCGCGGGTGCGGCCGTGGATGGTCAGCATCTGCACGCCGGCGGCCTCGGCCGCGCGCGCGATCACCGGGGCGTTCTTCGCGGACTGGCACCAGCCGGTGCGCATCTTGAGCGTGACCGGAACCCGGTGCGGCTCGCAGGCGGCCACCACGGCCTCGACGATCTGCAGCGCGAGCGCCTCGTCCTGCATCAGCGCCGAGCCGGCCCACTTGTTGCAGACCTTCTTGGCCGGGCAGCCCATGTTGATGTCGATGATCTGCGCGCCGCGGTCGAGGTTGTAGCGCGCGGCCTCGGCCATCATCTCGGCGTCGGTGCCAGCAATCTGGACCGCGATCGGACCGGGCTCGCCGCGATGGTCGGCGCGGCGCGAGGTTTTCAGGCTGTCGCGCAGGTCGGGCCGCGAGGTCACCATCTCGCTGACGGCGTAGCCGGCGCCGAGCTTCTTGCACAGGCGGCGGAACGGCCGGTCCGTCACGCCCGCCATGGGGGCGACGAACAGGGCGTTCGGTAGCTCGTACTGGCCTATGCGCATGCGGTCTTCGGGGGTAGAAAAGAAAAAAGCCGCAGTTCGACGCCCAAAAGCGCCGGACAGCGGATGCTCAAAAAGAAGGCATTATTGTAGCCGCAGCGAGGGCCGGGAGGCAAACCCGGCCAACCAACGGCGTTCCCCAGCCTGCCTATACTGCAGGCCCATGGAAGCCTGGATCACCACATTGCTGCAGACGCTGAGCCTGCCCGAATTCGGCCTGACGACCGTGTTCGTGGTCGCCTTCGTCTCGGCCACGCTGCTGCCGCTCGGATCGGAGCCGGCCGTGTTCGGCCTGGTCAAGCTCAATCCCGAGCTGTTCTGGCCCGCCATCGGGGTCGCCACGCTGGGCAACACCCTGGGTGGCATGGTCAGCTGGGCGATGGGCCGGGGCGCGCACGCGCTGGTCGACCGCGAGCGCGGCCATCCTACCCATCTGAGGGCGCTCGACTGGCTGGAGCGCTTCGGCCCCAAGGCCTGCCTGCTGGCCTGGCTGCCGATCGTGGGCGATCCGCTCTGCGCGGTCGCGGGCTGGCTCAGGTTTGCCGCCCTGCCCTGCGCGATCTACATGGCGATCGGCAAGTTCCTGCGTTACCTGACCATGACCTGGCTGCTGCTGTGGGCAGCAGAAGGGGTGGAGCTGCCGGCCTGGCTGCTCAGGATCACAGGCTGAAGGTCGCGACCATGGCCGCGCGCAGCTCGCGCCAGCCGGCAACAGCCTGCTGCCATGGCGCATCCTGCGCTGCGAGCTCGACGCTCTTGGCCTGGGCCGACAGCTCGGCATGACCTAGCGTCTGCAGCACGCCCTTGAGCGTGTGGGCGGCACGGCGCAAGGCCTGGGCATCGCCCGCCGACTCGGCATTGTCGCCTTGCTCCAGGTCAAGCGGAAACTGCGCGACGGCGGAGGCCTTGAAGACCTGGTAGAACTCGGAGTCGCCCTCGAAATAGGTCGCGACGGCCTGCTGCTCGAGAGCAGACAGGCCCGACAGGTCGCCGGCCATCACTCGGCCTCGGCAGCAGCTTCGGACTCAGTCCCGGGATCAGCCTCGCCTTCGGCGCTGGCAGCCTCCTCGGGGGAGGCGAACAGGTGGCCGAGCGCCTTCTCGATCAGCGGCGGCAGCTCGCTGATCAGGCGGGACTTGTGCACCACGTCGACGCCCTGCAGGGCGAAGGCGTACGGCGCGCGCTGGTCATCATCGAGCGAGGTCAGCACGACCAGCTTGCAATTGCCGAACAGGGCGTGGCGGCGCAGGCCGGTGATCATGGTCGCGCCATCGATGCCCGGCAGCAGGATGTCGACGATGATCAGGTCGGGCTGCAGATGGCCGAAGGAGACCAGGCCGGTGATGCCGTCGTTGGCCACGTGCAAGTCGACCACTGGGAACTTCTGCTTGACCAGCATCGTGACCAGGTTCTGGAAATGCGAGGAATCCTCGATCAGCAGCACCCGCGGCACATGGACGACGGCGCGGCGGCGACCGGGGCCGCGGATCTCGCCGGTGTGACCGGTAAAGCTGGCCACGCCCGTCACGCCAGCCCGGCTGCCCTGGATCCAGCGCTCGAGCGACTCGCGCGTAATGCGGCGATGGCCGCCCGGCGTCTTCCAGGCCTGCAGGTCGCCGCGGTCGACCATGAGCTGGACGGAACGCACCGCCATGCCCAGGATCTTGGCCACCTCGAGCGTGGTGTAGTAGTTGGACGAGGACATCTCGGTGTTGGACATGGGGTCGGCTCGCAATAAGACAGAAACACGGCCCACGACGGGTGGGCGAAAGAAAAGCTTATTTAGCTATTTTATTAAATATTCACGCCAACGCAAACAAATGACACCAAAACTCGCCGCAAGGAGTGCATTTTTTCACCTGAAATCACACCCCGGTATCGGGATGTGACACAGGATCCTGGCCTCAGCCGCCCGAGAGCAGTCGCTTCCAGCCCTCGAAGCCGATCGCGCGCACGGTCTTGAGGTTGCGCTCGACGATGTCCTCGGCGCTGTCGCCCGACTCGACCGCGCGGTCGATGCTGTCCTCGCGCAGCAGGTGCAGCGTCGGATAGGGCGCGCGGTTGGTCAGGTTGTCAGCGTCGTCGGGCTCGGTGCCCTCGAACTGGAAGGCCGGATGGAAGGGCGCGACCTGGATGATGCCCTCGAGCTCATGCTCCTCCAGCACCTCGTCGACCACGTTCAGGAAGTCGTTGAAGACGAAGAAATCGGGGAACAGGGTCGGATGCACCAGCAGCGTGGTGTCGACCTGCTCGGCCGGGGTGGCCTTGAGCAGCTCGAGCTCGCGGTCCAGGTCATCGAGGAAGGCGTCGATGTTGCGCGCGCGGCTGACCACGATGCGGACCTGGTTCTTGACGTAGACCGACTTGGCGAACGGGCACAGGTTGAGCCCGATGACGGCCTGCTCGATCCAGTGGCGCATCTCGGTGAGCACCTGCTCGTCGCTCGGGGCCTGTTGGGTGGTGGACATGATGTGACCTTTCGTGACGATGCCGCCTGGCCGGGGCCGGGAACGACCCCGGCGCGGCGGCACCGGTTCATGCTACAGGAGTGACGGGAACACTCAGATCGACTTGAAGCGCACGCGCTTGGGACGCGCGCCCTCCTCGCCCAGGCGCTTCTTCTTGTCGGCTTCGTACTCGGTGAAGTTGCCGTCGAAGAACTTCCACTGCGAGTCGCCCTCGTAGGCCAGGATATGGGTGCAGATGCGATCCAGGAACCAGCGGTCGTGCGAGATCACCATGGCGCTGCCGGCGAACTCGAGCAGGGCCTCTTCGAGCGCACGCAGGGTTTCGACGTCGAGGTCGTTCGAGGGTTCGTCGAGCATCAGCACGTTGCCGCCCTGGGCCAGGGTCT
>CAZJQH010000213.1:0-3824 GCA_964547895.1 uncultured Chitinophaga sp.
TGGGGTTCCAGAAACGGGTCTGGTGACCGAAGTGGACGCCGGCTTCCAGCATTTCGCGCATGGAAATGTTCATGGTATTGTCTTTCCTGAGGTTGTGACTTAAATCAGGCCCATCATCTCGGGCTGATCGCCCGCGACACCTGGTCGGACCTGTTTGCGTTTACGTTCTGCAATGCGGACGCGACATGCACCCTCATTTGCAAAACCCGACGATTGTAGCACCACTCGCCTTCATGCTGCCCATCACCCCCAGCTCCCTTGGCCTGGACCTGCCGCTGCACGGCAGCGCAGCCAGCCGCCTGATCGAGCGAGCCGCGCTCGGCAGCCGGCCGCCACACAGCCTGATGCAGAGGGCTGCCAGCGCAGTCGCGGCGCTGGCGCGCGCGATCGCGCCCCATGCGCGCCGGATCTGGATCGCCTGCGGCCCCGGCAACAACGGCGGCGACGGCCTGCTGGCCGCCGCCTTGCTTCATGTTCAGCTGCCGCAGTGCCGCGTGACGGTGAGCTGGCATGGCGATGAGGCCAGGCTGCCCGAGGATGCCCGCCATGCCCTGCAGCAAGCCAGGGCCAGCGGCATTGCCTTCTGCGCGACCTCACCCGATGACTTCGACCTTGGCATCGATGCGCTGCTGGGACTGGGCAGCCGCGGGCTCGACTCCGGCCCGATGGCCGACTGGATGCAGACCCTGCAGCAAAGCAAGTCGCCCGTGCTGTGCGTCGACCTGCCCAGCGGCCTCGATCCCGACAGCGGCTGCTGGCGCAATCCCTTCGACTCCCGGCCGCGCGGCCCGCGCCACACCTTGAGCCTGCTCACGCTCAAGCCGGGACTGTTCACCGCAGACGGTCGCGACGCAGCCGGTCAGGTCTGGTTCGATCCGCTTGGAGTCGACCCCGACCCCAGCCTGGCCGATGCCTGGCTCGCAGCCGGTTCGAGCGATGCTGCCCTGCCCCGCCGCCAGCGCCATGCACTGCACAAGGGCAGCCATGGAGACTTGCTGGTGCTCGGCGGCCAGGATGTCTCGGTCAATGGTGCCGGCATGGGCGGTGCCGCGCTGCTGGCGGCGCGTGCTGGTCTGCAGGCCGGCACCGGACGGGTCTATCTGGCCCTGCTGGGCGCTGGCCCGGCGACACTCGCACTCGACCCCCTCTGGCCCGAGCTGATGTTCCGGCCGGCCCAGGCCAGCGCCGAAGGGGATCTGGCCCGGCAGGCCACCAGCGTCTGCGGTTGCGGCGGCGGCACGGCCGTTCGGGCGGTATTGCCCGCGCTGCTCGAGCGCTCGCCGCGCCTGGTGCTGGATGCCGACGCCCTGAACGCCATCGCCGGCCGCGGCGAGTGGCGCCAGCAACTCGCCGGCAGGCTGGCACGTGGACTGCATACCATCCTGACGCCGCACCCGCTCGAAGCTGCCCGGCTGCTGAGCAGCAGCAGCCAGGAGGTGCAGTCCGACCGGCTGGGTGCCGCGCAGCGGCTGGCCGAGGAACTGCAATGCGTGGTCGCGCTCAAGGGATCGGGCAGCGTGGTGGCCGCACCCGGCAGTCCGACACTGATCAACCCGACCGGCAACGCGCTGCTGGCAACCGCCGGCACTGGCGACGTGCTGGCGGGAATGGTGGGCGGCTACTGGGCGCAGGCCGCTGCAGCCGCAGGCGCCGCGACACTGGAGCTGGCTCGGCTGGTTGCACGCCAGGCGGTCTGGCAGCATGGCGCCCTGGCCGATGGCTGGCCAGCCAGCCAGGGCCTGCGGGCCGGCCAGCTGGCTGAATCGGTGCCCTGCTGGCCAGGCTGAAGCCTGCGCCGGCTGGCACACCGTTCAGGCCAGCGCCAGCAGCAGCAGCTGGGCCAGCAGCACCAGCACCAGCGCCGACAGGTCGATGCCGCCGATGGGCGGCAGGCGGCGGCGCAGTGGTTGCAGCAAGGGCTCGAGCAGACGGGCCAGCACGCCATTGACCGCCGAGAAGGGCTGGATCCAGCTCAGCAGCACGTAGACCAGGGTCATGGCCATCAGCCCCTGCAGCGCAGTGCGCAGCAGGAACAGCAGCGCCTGCAGCGGAACGCTCGCCAGCCACAGCAGAGCGTCGTCGCTGGCGCCCTGCAGCAGGCCCAGCAGGTGCAGCAGCAGCGCGTAGACCAGCGCGCACAGCATGGCGGCCAGCAGGCTGCCCCAGTCCAGCCTGGCCTGGCGCAAGCCCGCCGGCAAGGCACGCCGCAGCGGCTTGACCAGCCAGTCGGTGACTGCCATCACGAAGACCCCGGGCTGCTGGGTCATGCGCAGCCGGACCTGGTTCATCCAGGCTCGCAGCAAGGCCGCCGCCACCAGCAGGAAGAACAGGTTGTCGAGCAGAAACCAGACGATGACCATCTCAGCGCTTCCCCTTGCGCGGCTTGCCCGATGCCTTGCCACCGGGACGGCTGGCCGGGTAGCCACCCGCCCCGGGCTTGCGAGGCTGGCGGTCCGGCTTCCAGCCGGCAGACTGGCTGCCTTCGCTGCCCCGCTTGTCACGCAGCGCGCGGGCGACGGTCTCGTCCTCCTCGCGCACCAGGCGGAAGTCGATGCGGCGCCCATCGAGGTCGACCCGGCTCACCTGGACCCGCACCGGCGTGCCGAGCGCGTAGCGGATGCCGGTGCGCTCGCCGCGCAGCTCCTGGCGCGCCTCGTCGAAGCGGTAGTACTCGCCGCCGAGCTCGGTGATGTGCACCAGGCCCTCGACATACAGGCTGTCGAGCGTGACGAACAGGCCGAAGCTGGTGGCTGCGCTGACCTTGCCGCTGAACTCCTCGCCCAGGTGTTCGCGCATGTACTTGCACTTGAGCCAGGCCTCCACGTCGCGGCTGGCCTCGTCGGCGCGACGCTCGTTGGCGCTGCAGTGCAGGCCGGCGGCCTGCCAGGCCAGCAGCTCGGGGCTGGACTTCTTGCGCCGCGCCGGCTTCTCGCCTGGCGGCGGCACCTTGTCGGCCAGCCGCTTGGCCAGCTTGAGCTGGGCCTCGCCCGGCGTCGGCAGGTTGGGCAGCTCGTACTTGCGCTCGCCCAGGATGCACTTGATCACGCGGTGCACCAGCAGGTCTGGGTAGCGCCGGATCGGACTGGTGAAATGAGTGTAGGCCTCGAAGGCCAGGCCGAAATGCCCTTCGTTGTGCGGCGAATAGATCGCCTGCGACATCGAACGCAGCAGCATCTGGTGGATCTGCGGCGCGTCGGGACGCTCGCTGGTGGCCGCGGCAATCTGCTGGAACTCGATCGGGCTAGGCTCGTCGCTGACCTGGTAGGGCACGGCCAGCGCCTTGAGGTACTGGCGCAGGATGTCGATCTTGAGCGGGGTCGGTCCCTCGTGGACGCGGAACAGGCCCGGGTGCTTGCCATGCTGGATGAACTCGGCCGAGCAGACGTTGGCCGCCAGCATGGCTTCCTCGATCAGGCGGTGCGCATCGTTGCGGGTGCGCGGCACGATCCTCTCGATCTGACCCGCCTCGTTGCAGACGATCTGCGTCTCGGTGGTCTCGAAGTCGACCGCACCGCGGCGCTGGCGCGCCGACAGCAGGGCACGGTAGACGTCATGCAGGTCGAGCAGGTGCGGCACCAGGGCCTCACGCTGCTGCGCCTCCGGCCCGCGCGTGTTCTGCAGGATGGCGGCGACCTCGGTATAGGTCAGGCGGCCATGGCTGAACATCAGCGCCGGGTAGAACTGGTAGGCGTGGATGTCGCCCTTGGCCGTGATCAGCATGTCGCAGACCATGCACAGGCGCTCGACCTCGGGGTTGAGCGAGCAGAGCCCGTTGGAGAGCTTCTCGGGCAGCATCGGGATCACGCGGCGCGGGAAGTAGACGC
>CAZJQH010000214.1:0-3782 GCA_964547895.1 uncultured Chitinophaga sp.
GCGGCACCTGCTTGCGCGCGCGCTTGGCCTGGGCATTGGCCAGCAGGTCCTGGCTTTCGGCGGCGAAGCCGACGCAGTAGAGCTGGCCCGAGCGGGCACGCTCGCTGGCCGCGACGCCGGCCAGGATGTCGGGGTTCTCGACGAAGTGCAGCGCCGGCGGCAGGCCGGAGCCGTCCTTCTTGATCTTGTGCTCGGCTTCAATTGCCGGGCGCCAGTCGGCCACGGCCGCTGCCGCGATGAAGATGGAAGCCTGGTCGACCTCGGCCTGTACCGCCGCCTGCATCTGGCGCGCCGACTGCACGTCGATGCGGCGCACGCCCAGCGGTGTCGGCAGGTGCACCGGCCCCGCCACCAGCGTGACCTCGGCGCCGGCCTCGCGCGCGGCGCGCGCGATCGCGAAGCCCATCTTGCCCGAGCTGTGGTTGGTGATGCCGCGCACCGGGTCGATCGCCTCGAAGGTCGGCCCGGCGGTGACCAGCAGCCTCTGTCCCGCCAGCAGCTTGGGCTGGAAGGAGGCGACCAGCTCTTGCAGCAGCTGCTCGGGCTCGAGCATGCGGCCGTCACCGGTCTCTCCGCAGGCCTGCTCGCCCTGCCCGACTGGCAGCACCAAGGCGCCGTCCGCGCGGCATTGCGCCAGGTTGCGCTGGGTGGCGGGGTGGGCCCACATCTCGCGGTTCATCGCGGGCGCCAGCAGCAGCGGCGCGCGCTCGAGCGGGCGCGCCAGGCACATCAGCGTCAGCAGGTCGGACGCGCGGCCCTGGGCCAGCTGCGCCATCAGGTCGGCGCTGGCCGGCGCGACCAGGATGGCGTCCGCCTCGCGGCCCAGGTTGATGTGCGCCATGTTGTTGGGCTCGCGCGCATCCCACTGGCTCAGCACGACAGGGCGGTTGCTCAAGGCCTGCATGGTCACCGGAGTGATGAACTGCGCGGCGGCCTCGGTCATCACCACCTGCACCGTGGCGCCGGCCTTGGCCAGCAGCCGGCACAGCTCGGCCGACTTGTAGCAAGCGATGCCCCCCGAGAGGCCCAGAACGATGTGTTTTCCTGCCAGATCAGTCATGCCCGGCAATGTAACACCAGGGCGTGGCCGCCTCGGCGCTCCCCAAGCGGGTGCGCCGGCTTTTATAATCCCCATTTCACACTCCTGCGAGCCCCACGGGCTCGTCTGCGACATGACCAAATTTGTGTTTGTTACCGGTGGCGTGGTGTCCTCCCTGGGCAAGGGCATCGCCGCCGCCTCGCTGGCTGCGCTGCTCGAATCGCGCGGCCTCAAAGTCACCCTGATCAAGCTCGATCCCTACCTCAACGTCGACCCGGGCACCATGAGCCCGATGCAGCACGGCGAGGTGTTCGTGACCGACGACGGCGCCGAGACCGACCTCGACCTGGGCCACTACGAGCGCTTCATCAACACCCGGATGAAGAAGAGCAACAACTTCACCACCGGCCAGATCTACAAGTCGGTGCTCGAGAAGGAGCGCCGCGGCGACTACCTGGGCAAGACGGTGCAGGTGATCCCGCATGTCACCAACGAGATCCAGGACTTCGTCAAGCGCGGCGCCGGCTACAACACGCCGGAAGCGGTGGACGTGGCGATCGTCGAGATCGGCGGCACCGTCGGCGACATCGAGTCGCTGCCCTTCCTTGAGGCCGTGCGCCAGTTGAGCCTGCGCCTGGGCCCCAACAACTCGGCCTTCGTCCACCTGACCTACGTGCCGTGGATCGCTGCCGCCGGCGAGCTCAAGACCAAGCCGACCCAGCACACGGTGCAGAAGATGCGCGAGATCGGCATCCAGCCCGACGCGCTGCTGTGCCGCGCCGACCGCCCGATCCCCGACGACGAGCGCGAGAAGATCAGCCTGTTCACCAACGTGCCGCTGCACGGCGTGATCTCGATGCCCGACGTCGACACCATCTACAAGGTGCCGCGCGTGCTGCACGAGCAGGGCCTCGACGGCCTGATCTGCGACAAGCTGCGCCTGAACACCCCGCCGGCCAACCTCAAGCGCTGGGACGACCTGGTCTACGAGACCCAGCATCCGCAGGGCGTGGTCAGGATCGCGATGGTCGGCAAGTATGTCGAGCTGTCGGACAGCTACAAGTCGGTCAACGAGGCGCTGCGCCACGCCGGCATGAAGAACCATGTCAAGTCCGAGATCACCTACGTCGACTCCGAGACGCTGGAGTCCGGCGACGTGGCGGCCAAGCTCGGCGGCTTCGACGCCATCCTGGTGCCGGGCGGCTTCGGCAAGCGCGGCGTCGAGGGCAAGATCGCCGCGGCCCGCTTTGCCCGCGAGCATGGCGTGCCCTACCTGGGCATCTGCCTCGGCATGCAGGTTGCCACCATCGAGTTCGCGCGCCATGTCGCCGGACTGGATGGCGCCAACTCGACCGAGTTCGAGCCCCAGACTCCGCACCCGGTGATCGCGCTGATCGACGAGTGGCAGGACGCCGACGGCAGCATCCAGAAGCGCGATGCCAGCTCAGACCTCGGCGGCACCATGCGCCTGGGCGCACAGAGCTCGGACGTCGCGCCCGGCACGCTGGCGCACAAGATCTACGGCGATGTCGTGACCGAGCGTCACCGCCACCGCTACGAGGCGAACACCCAGTACCTGGAGCGCCTGCGCGCCGCCGGCCTGGTGATCTCGGCGCTGACCCAGCGCGAGCACCTGACCGAGATCGTCGAGCTGCCGCAGGACCAGCATCCCTGGTATGTCGGCGTGCAGTTCCACCCCGAGTTCAAGTCCACGCCCTGGGACGGCCACCCGCTGTTCAACGCCTTCGTCAAGGCCGGCCTGGACCAGCACAAGCAACACAGCAAGAAGGCCTGATCGATGAAACTCTGCGGCTTTGACGTCGGGCTGGACCAGCCCTTTTTCCTGATCGCCGGTCCCTGCGTGATCGAGTCCGAGCAGCTCCAGATGGACGTGGCGGGCCAGCTCAAGGAGATCACCTCCGAGCTCGGCATCCCTTTCATCTTCAAGAGCAGCTACGACAAGGCCAACCGCTCCAGCGGCAGCACCTTCCGCGGCCCCGGCATGGAAAAGGGGCTGGAGATCCTGGCCAAGATCAAGCGTGAACTGGGCGTGCCGGTATTGACCGACGTCCACACCGAAGCCGAGATCCCGGCCGTTGCCAGCGTGGTCGACGTGCTGCAGACGCCTGCCTTCCTGTGCCGCCAGACCGACTTCATCCGCGCCGTGGCGCAGTCGGGCAAGCCGGTCAACATCAAGAAGGGCCAGTTCCTCGCGCCGCACGACATGAAGAACGTGATCGACAAGGCCCGCGCCGCCGCGCGCGAGGCGGGACTGCCGCAAGACAGCTTCATGGCCTGCGAGCGTGGCGCGAGCTTCGGCTACAACAACCTGGTGTCCGACATGCGCAGCCTCGCCATCATGCGCGAGACCGGCGCGCCGGTGGTGTTCGACGCCACCCACAGCGTGCAGCTGCCCGGCGGCCAGGGCACCAGCAGCGGCGGCATGCGCGAGATGGTGCCGGTGCTTTCGCGCGCGGCAGTGGCCGTCGGCGTCGCCGGCCTGTTCATGGAAACCCACCCGGACCCGCGTCAGGCCATGAGCGACGGCCCCAACGCCGTGCCACTCAAGCACATGAAGGCGCTGCTGTCGACCCTGGTCGAGCTCGACCGCGTGACCAAGAAGAACGGCTTCCTCGAGGACCGCTTCGGCGAGTTCTGAACCTATTTTCCATTAGCTCCAAAGGTAAGACATGAGTGCAATCGTTGATATCGTCGGCCGTGAAGTGCTCGACAGCCGTGGCAA
>CAZJQH010000215.1:0-3752 GCA_964547895.1 uncultured Chitinophaga sp.
ATCTTCAACCCGGTCAGCCAGAGCGAGAAGTTCGACCCGCAGGGCAAGTTCATCCGCCGCTATGTCCCCGAGCTGGCCAGGCTGCCCGACGCCGCGCTGCACGCGCCCTGGCTGGCTGGCGCGCTCGAGCTGCAAGCCGCCGGAGTGCGGCTCGGACAGGACTATCCGCACCCGATCGTCGATCATGCGCGGGCGCGCGAGCAGACGCTGGAGCGCTACGCGGTGGTCAAGAAAGGCTGATGGGCACCCGTCGGCCACTCTTATAGAATGGGATGCTGGAAGCCGGGACTCACCCGGCCAGTGCATCGATGAACCCTTCTTCCGAACTGCCGCCGCCCTGCGCGAGCGGCGAAGACGCGCAGGCCCGCGGCCTGCCCTGCGTCATGAGCTTCAACGCCAACGATCCCAGCGGAGCTGCCGGACTGGCAGCCGACGTCGCGGCGATGGCAAGCGCCTCCTGCCATGTGCTGCCGGTGCTGACAGCGGTGCGGGTCGGCGACACCCGCGGCGTCCAGCATGCCAGCGCGATCGACGACGAGCTGGTCGAGGACCAGGCCCGCTGCGTGCTCGAGGACATCGCGGTGCAGGCCTTCAAGGTCGGCCATGCCGGCAGCCCCGAGAACCTGGGCGCGATCGCGCGCGTGCTGGCCGACTATGACGGTGTACCCGTGATCGCCTACATGCCCGACCTGTCCTGGTGCGACGGCGTCGAGCTCGAGGACTACCTGGACGCCTGCGCCGGCCTGCTGCTGCCGCATGCCACCGTGCTGGTCGGCAACCACGCGACACTCGGCCGCTGGCTGCTGCCCGACTGGGACGAGCCACGGGCGCCAACGCCACGCGAGCTGGCGCGCGCCGCTGCGGAGCATGGCACGCCCTATGTCCTCGTGACCGGACTGCAGGCCGCCGACGGCATGCTCGAGAGTCATCTGGCGACGACCGAGACCTTGCTGGCGAGCGCGCGCTACGAACGCTTCGAGGCCAGCTTCTGCGGTGCCGGCGAGACGCTGTCGGCCGCGCTGTGCGCGCTGCTGGCCGCCGGCAACGACCTGCAGGACGCCTGCGCCGAGGCCCTGACCTACCTCGACCGCAGCCTGGGCGCGGGCTTCCGGCCCGGCATGGGCCACGCCCTGCCCGACCGCCTGTTCTGGGCCCATGAATCCGACGAGCAGGGCGGCCCCGCCCCCGGACCGGTCCTGCCGGACGGTGCCAGCGGCGAGGAACTGCTCGCCAGCTTGTCCAGCGACGCCACGCCGCACTGAGCGTGACCATCCCCTCTCCATCATGACCGACCGCAACCAGACCCTGTTCGAACGCGCCAAGACCCTGATACCGGGCGGCGTCAACTCTCCCGTGCGCGCCTTCAAGGCCGTCGGCGGCACGCCGCGCTTCGTGCAGCGCGCGCAAGGCGCCTATTTCTGGGACGCCAACGGCCAGCGCTACATCGACTACATCGGCTCCTGGGGCCCGATGATCCTGGGCCATGGCCACCCGGCCGTGCTGGAAGCGGTGCAGAAGGCCGCGCTCGAAGGCTTTTCCTTCGGCGCGCCGACCGAGCGCGAGATCGAGCTGGCCGAGGAAATCGTCAAGCTGGTGCCCAGCCTCGAGATGGTGCGCCTGGTCAGTTCGGGCACCGAGGCCGGCATGAGCGCGATCCGGCTGGCACGCGGCGCCACCGGGCGCAAGAAGATCATCAAGTTCGAGGGCTGCTACCACGGCCATGCCGACGCGCTGCTGGTCAAGGCTGGCTCGGGGCTCGCCACCTTCGGCAACCCGACCAGCGCCGGCGTGCCGCCCGAGGTGGTGCAGGACACGCTGGTGCTCGAGTACAACAACGTCGAGCAGCTCGAGGCCGCCTTCGCCGAGCATGGCGCGGCCATCGCCTGCCTGATGATCGAGCCGATCGCCGGCAACATGAACTTCGTGCGCGCCTCGGTGCCGTTCATGCAGCGCTGCCGCGAGCTTTGCACGCGACATGGCGCGCTGCTGGTGTTCGACGAGGTGATGACGGGCTGCCGCGTCGGACTGGGTAGCGCCCAGGGCCATTACGCCAGCCTGATCCCGGGCTTCGAGCCCGACATGACGGTGCTGGGCAAGGTGATCGGTGGCGGCATGCCGCTGGCTGCCTTCGGCGGCAAGCGCGCGGTGATGGAGCAGCTCGCGCCGCTCGGCGCGGTCTACCAGGCCGGCACCCTGTCGGGCAACCCGGTGGCGACCGCCTGCGGCCTGGCCACGCTGCGCGAGCTGCAGCAGCCCGGCTTCTTTGATGCGCTGTCGGCCCGCACCCAGAGCCTGGTCGCAGGCCTGACCGAGGCAGCCCATGCCGCCGGCCTGCCCTTCTGCGGCGACAGCCAGGGCGGCATGTTCGGCTTCTTCTTCTTCGACCAGCTGCCGCAGAACTACGCCACCGTCATGACGACTGACGGCGCGCGCTTCAACAAGTTCTACCACGGCATGCTGGAGCGCGGCGTCTACTTCGCGCCCGCGCTGTATGAGGCCGGCTTCGTCAGCGCGGCGCATACCGACGCCGACATCGAGGCGACGCTGGTGGCCGCGCGCGAGGTCTTCGCAACGCTCTGACAGGACTGTTGCTGCCAGGCGGTCCACCAGCAAAACGGACTGCCTTGCAGGCTCGCGAAGCACAAGCCGTGCAAATACTGATAGTGAAGCGATCGATTCACGGCTAGAATTCGCAGATGTCAGGAGAGAGTCCTGCGCGACAGAGTCAAGCGCAGGACCGCCGAAGGCGCAGGAGGCCGGTCTCACCACCGGTCCTGAACGCTCAGGCAAAAAGGACTGGCAAGCGTCGGCCAAGAGGCTGGCGTCACCCCCTGGAGAGAGTCGCTCCATGAGCGCGACCACCGAAGGAGCAAGCGTTGACGTCCCGGACGGCTGGCGTGAATCTCTCAGGTAAAGCGGACAGGTGGGCAGTGCATGCACCGTAGCGGTCAAGTCCGGGACGGCGTATGCTTCACGCTGCTGAAAACTGCCTCACATTGCCATGTCCGACAACACTCAACTGCTGACCACCCCGCTCAACGCGCTGCACATCGAACTCGGCGCGCGCATGGTGCCCTTCGCCGGCTATTCGATGCCGGTCCAGTACCCCGCCGGCCTGATGGCCGAGCACCACCAGACCCGCGACTCCGCCGGCCTGTTCGACGTCTCGCACATGGGTCAGTTGCGCCTGGTCGGCCCCGATGCGGCGGCAGCCTTCGAGACCCTGATGCCGGTGGACGTGATCGGCCTGGGTGTCGACAAGCAGCGCTACGGCCTGCTGCTGACCGATGAAGGCACCATCATCGACGACCTGATGTTCGTCAACCGCGGCGACCATCTGTTCGTGATCGTCAACGGCGCCTGCAAGGCCGGCGACATCGCCCACATCCAGGCCAGGATCGGCCACCGCTGCGAAGTGGTTCCGATGCCCGAGCGCGCCCTGCTGGCGCTGCAGGGCCCGAAGGCCGTCACCGCGTTGCAGCGCCTGGTCCCGGGCGTCGAGAAGATGGTCTTCATGACCGGCGGTGCCTTCGAGTGGAACGGTGCCGACCTCTACATCACCCGCAGCGGCTACACCGGCGAGGACGGCTACGAGATCTCGGTCCATGAGTCGCAGGCGGACGCCCTGGCCCGCGCCCTGCTGGACCAGCCCGAAGTCAAGCCGATCGGCCTGGGCGCGCGCAACTCGCTGCGCCTTGAAGCCGGCCTGTGCCTGTACGGCAACGACATCGACACCACCACCACCCCGGTCG
>CAZJQH010000216.1:0-3718 GCA_964547895.1 uncultured Chitinophaga sp.
GGTGGTCGAGTAGCGGTGGCCCTTGGCCTGGAAGATCTGGTCGCGCTCGATGCGGCCGAACTGGCTGATCGCGCCATCGACCGGGCAGACGAAGTCGGCGTCAGCGAGCGGACGCGCGCCGGCTTTCAGCTCGCGGGTGAAGAAGTCGTTGAAGGTCGCGTAGCGCCGGATGTCGGGCTCGGCCGCCTCGCTCATGTCGACGCCGTAGCGCGCGACGAAGCGGCGGATCGCCGACTGGGTGAAGCCGCCGAGCGGCCGGCTGGCCAGCGCACCGGCGGCCTGGGTCAGGGCCCGCTTCGGGAGCAGATACTGCGGCAACACCGCGAGACGGTCGGACAAGGACTTCCCCTCTTGATTCGGAATCGGGCGATTTTAGCGATGGCAGGCCGGGCCATGCTTGACGAGCTGCCTGGACTGCCGCCAGACTTGCAGCAGATCCAAGGGAGGCCGTGATGATCGTCGGAACACCGCGCGAGATCAAGAACCACGAATACCGCGTCGGCCTGACGCCAACCAGCGTGCGCGAGCTGGTCGCCGCTGGCCACCAGGTGCTGGTCGAGAGCGGCGCCGGCGCTGGCGCCGGACTGGACGACGGCCAGTACCGGGCCGCCGGCGCGCTGCTGGTCGATTCGGCCGCCGAGCTCTATGCGCGCGCCGAACTGGTGGTCAAGGTCAAGGAGCCGCAGCCAGCCGAATACGCGCTGCTGCGCCCGGACCAGATCCTGTTCACCTACCTGCACCTGGCGCCGGACCGGGCCCAGACCGAGGCGCTGCTGGCCTCGGGCGCCACCTGCATCGCCTACGAGACCGTCACCGCGCCGGGCGGCGGGCTGCCGCTGCTCGCCCCCATGAGCGAGGTCGCCGGCCGCATGTCGGTCCAGGTTGCCGCCAGCCTGCTCGAGAAGGCGCATGGCGGCGCCGGCCTGCTGCTGGCCGGCGTCCCGGGCGTGCCGCCGGCCCGGCTGGTGATCCTGGGCGCCGGCGTGGTCGGCAGCAACGCGCTGCAGATAGCGGTCGGCATGGGCGCGCGGGTGACGGTGATCGACCGCAGCCTGCCCAGGCTGCGCGAGCTCGACCAGCGCTGGGGCAACCGGATCACGACCCGCCATTCGACCCAGGCCGCGATCGAGCAGGAACTGCTGGAGGCCGACGCGGTGATCGGCAGCGTGCTGCTGCCGGGCGCTGCCGCCCCCAAGCTGGTCAGCCGGGCGCTGGTCGCGCGCATGAAGCCCGGCAGCGTGCTGGTCGACGTCGCGATCGACCAGGGCGGCTGCTTCGAGACCTCGCGCCCGACCACCCACACCAGCCCGACCTACCTGGTCGATGGCGTGCTGCACTATGCCGTCACCAACATGCCGGGCGCGGTGGCGCGCACCTCGACACTAGCGCTCGGCAACGCCACCCTGCCCCATGTGCTGGCGCTGGCCAGCCAGGGCTGGCGCGCCGCGCTGCGCACCGACCCGCATCTACGCGCCGGACTCAACGTCTGCGCCGGCCAGGTCACCCATGCAGCAGTGGCCGCGGCGCTCGGCTACCCATTGACTGCGGCCGAAGCGCTGCTCGGCTGAAAACACAGGACCAACCGCCATGTCCCTGCCCGCGCCCCTGCCACCCGAGTCCCTCTACCAGCGCTGCGACCCGGCCACGCTCGAGGTCGCGAACAGCTCGGAACTGCCCGACCTCGACACCGCGCTGATCCATGGCCGTGCCGTCGAGGCGATCGAGCTCGGGCTCGACATCCGGCACGCCGGCTACAACCTCTACCTGCTGGGCGAGCCGGGCAGCGGCCGCCACGCCATCGTGGGCCAGCTGCTCGAGACCGCCCGCCGCCAGGGGCCGGCACCCTCCGACTGGTGCTATGTCAACAACTTCGCGGATTCGAGCAAACCCGACCTGCTGCGCCTGCCCTGCGGCAGGGGCGCGCAATTGCGCGACGACATGCAGCATTTCGTCGAGGAGCTCACGCCCGCGATCAGCGCGGTGTTCCAGAGCGAGGAATACCGCAGCCGCATCGAGGCGATGCAGGAGGAGGAAAAGCAGCGCGAGCTGGCCGCGGTGCAGGCGCTCGGCGACGAGTCGGTGCAGCTCGGCGTCGCCTTGCTCAAGACGCCGCATGGCTTTGCCTTCGTGCCGCTGAAGGAGGACAAGGAAGCCACGCTGTCGCAGGACGAGTTCGAGAAGCTGCCGCCCGAACGCCAGGCCGAGCTCGCCGAGCACATCAAGGCACTGCACGAGCGCATGCACAAGCTGATGGGCGAGTTCCCGCGCTGGCGGCGCGAGCTGCAGGCCAGGCTCAAGCAGACCGGCAGCGAGGCGCTGCAGGTCACCGTGACCCACCTGATCGACGACCTGCGGCCGAAATACGCCGACCTGCCCGAGGTGCTGGCCTTCCTCGACGCGGTGCTGGCCGACATCGTCGCCAGCGGCGAATCGCTGCGCGAATCGACCCACTCAGAGGGTGAAACCGAGACCACCACCTACTCGAGCACGCTGTCGGTGCAGCGCTACCTGGTCAACCTGCTGGTCGAACATGCCTCCGACTGCGCGCGCCCGGTGGTCTACGAGGACCATCCGACGCTGCAGAACCTGGTCGGCCGCGTCGAGCATGTCGCGCACATGGGCACGCTGCTGAGCAACTTCACGCTGATCCGCAGCGGTGCCCTGCAGCGCGCCAATGGCGGCTTCCTGGTGCTCGACGCGCTCAAGGTGCTGAGCCAGCCCTATGCCTGGGAAGGGCTCAAGCGCTGCCTGAAGGCGGGCCGGGTGCGGATCGAGTCGCTCTACGACCTGATCGGCCTGGGCGGGACGGTGCAGCTCGAACCCGAGCCGATGCCGCTCGACCTCAAGATCGTGCTGATCGGCGAGCGCATCATCTATTACCTGCTGTGCCAGTACGACCCCGAGTTCGCCGCGCTGTTCAAGATCAACGCCGACCTCGAAAGCGAGATCGAGCGCAACCCGGACAACACCCGGGCCTATGCGCGCGTGATCGCCACGCTGGGCCGACGCGAGCAGCTCAAGCCGCTGTCGGCGGCGGCGGTCGCGCGCCTGATCGAGCATTCGGCCCGGCTGGCCGACGATGCCGAGCGCCTGACGGCACGCATCAGGCCGCTGACTGACCTGATGCGCGAGGCCGGGCATTTCGCCGCCAAGGCAGACTCGAGCTGGATCGAGTGCGGCCATGTGGAGGCGGCGCTGCAGGCCAGGCGGCGCCGCAACGAACGGCTGCGCCTGCGCTACCAGGAGGCGATGCTGCGCGGCCAGCTGCTGATCGACAGCGGAGGCAGCCAGGTCGGCCAGGTCAACGGACTGGCGGTGGTCGTGCTCGACGACAGCACCTTCGGCCATCCGGCGCGCATCACAGCGACCGTGCGCGCCGGCGAGGGCCAGGTGGTCGACATCGAGCGCGAGGTCAGGCTCGGCGGACCGATCCACTCCAAGGGGGTGCTGATCCTGTCGTCCTTCCTGGCGGCGCGCTTCGGCGCGCGCGCGCCGCTCTCGCTCAAGGCCAGCCTGGTGTTCGAGCAGTCCTATGGTGGCGTCGAGGGCGACAGCGCCTCGCTGGCCGAACTCTGCGCGCTGCTGTCGGCGCTCTCGGGCGTGCCGATCCGGCAGTCGCTGGCGGTGACCGGCTCGGTCAACCAGCTCGGCGTGGTGCAGCCGATCGGCGGCGTCAACGAGAAGATCGAAGGCTTCTTCGACCTCTGCGCCGCGCGCG
>CAZJQH010000217.1:0-3715 GCA_964547895.1 uncultured Chitinophaga sp.
GTCCGGCGCTTCTAGTCTTTCGACAATGTCTGAAGACAGTCAGCAGATCCCTGGTTCTTCTGAAAATAAAAACCAGATTCCAGAAGACCTGGTGTTGCTAGAGCAGATAGGGCTCAAGCCTGGAGCCATCTTCAAGCTGATGGGGGAGGCCACGAAGATGGGCCACAGGCTCGGACACATCGTTCGGGCAGCAGCCCCGCTGATCCGCGCAGCCAAGTTCCCCTTTGGCTACCTGCGCAAGCTCATCGACACCGATCGGGACTGGGCCAGCTACACCTGTGCCGCCGTGCTGCGAGAGAAGGAATCCACGCAGGCGGTGGAAGTACAGGTTCAGAAAGACAGTGCTCAGGCCGTGATTGAGGCAGCCATGCCGGCCGGAGCGCTGCTGACGAATGCGGCGGGCAGGCAGGTGTGGATGATGCGCTACGGCGCCGTCTACAGCTGCCCGATTGACGATCTCGACAAGGCCGATTCGCTGCGCCGCTACGCGCGCGTGGCTGACCTGGCGAAGATGGCCGAAGCCATCCAGGCAGGCAAGCTTTTCGTGTATGGGCCGAAGCGGGAGTGATCAGCAACTGCCACGCGAGAGACTTGGCCGTACGGTTGCATCGTTGTGTTGACAATAGATACACAACGGTGGATAATTTGTATATTCAACGTACATGCAAAAGGAGGGCGCAATGCGTGACGCCGCCATCAACCTGCGAGCCCTGCCCGAGCAGCGTGACCTGATCGATCAGGCCGCCAGCCTGCTGGGCAAGAACCGTTCTGACTTCATGCTCGAAGCCGCCTGCGAGCGCGCGCAGGCCGTGGTGCTGGACCAGGTCTTCTTCAGCCTGGACGCAGACAAGTTCAGGCAGTTCACCGCCCTGCTTGACGCGCCTCCTGGCCCGAATCCAGGGCTTGAGCGTCTCATGGCGGTCAAGTCACCCTGGAACACTGACCCGGCATGAACTGGCAACTGAGCGCACCACAACCTCTCACGCCTTCCCATCGGCTGGATGAATTCGCTTGCGGGGAGATCAGCCTCGACGAATGGCTCAAGCGCCGGGCCATGAGCAACCAGACCAGCGGTGCCAGCCGCACATTCGTCGTCGCAGACCAGGACGGTCGCGTGTTCGGCTATTACGCGATGGCTGCCGGCGCCGTTTCGCACCAGCTGGCAACGAGTGGCGTGCGGCGCAATATGCCCGATCCCGTGCCAGTGATGGTGCTGGCCAGGCTCGCGATCGATCACCGAGCTCAGGGTATCAAGCTCGGGGCGGCGATGCTGCAAAACGCCGTAAACCGGGCTGTGGTCGTGTCGCAGAACGCCGGCGTACGGGCCCTGCTCGTCCACGCGCTCAATGATCGCGCCAAGCAGTTCTACGAGCATTACGGCTTTCAGGAGTCGCCACAGCATTCGATGACATTGATGCTGCGCTTGAATGCCGTCAAGGTTTGAGAGCACGATTGATCGAATGAGACCGGCATGGAGCCTGCTGAAATCGTCCAAGACGCGGACTTCGAGGCCGCTGCTCGGCGTGGCGCACAGCGTCTGAAGCAGGTGAAGGTGGCCGTGGCTGCGCGCTACGAGCAGCAGGCGGGCAGGGCAGTGATCGAGCTCGACAGCAGTCTCAAAATTGCGTTCAGGCCACGGCATGCGCAGGGCGGTGGAGAGCGCCACCCCATTGGACCTGAGCGAGATCGCCTGGGGTGACTGAGCTCCCAAAACCGGTTTTCGACCCTTGAGCAAATTTCAGCCTGGCAAGGTCGGACAGCGTGTTGAATTGAACACGTACTACCGTTTGGTCAGCGAGCAGGCCTTACTTCTGGCTCATCGTACTTCATACGGTGCGATGCCATTTAATAAACATTTATTTCGACTTAGTAACGCATAATATCAAGATATTTTCTTACACAGGTTCAAGTGATGCTTGTCGAGTTCCGGGTCAAGAACTTCCGCAGCCTGCGTGACGAGCAGGTTTTGAGCATGGTGGCGTCCAAGGACCAGACCTTGCACGACACCCATACCCTGGGCACGGGCCTGAAGGCGGCGCCCAGTCTGCTGCGCAGCGCCGTGGTGTACGGGGCCAACGCCGGGGGCAAGTCCAACCTCGTCAGGGCCCTGCAGTTCATGCGGGGCGTGGTGCTCGAATCGGCCGCCGTCATCCAGCCTGGCCAGTCCTACGCCCTCCAGCCTTTCCGGCTCGATGACTGTTCCGCCAGCGAGCCGACCGAGTTCGAGCTCACCTTCATCCTCGAAGGCGTGCGCTACCAGTACGGCTTTGCCATGACGGCGCAGCGCATCGTCAGCGAGCATCTGCTGGTCTACAAGGCCTTCAAGCCGCAGCGCTGGTTCGAGCGCCGGTTTGACGAGGCCTCTGGCAAGGACCTGTACGAATACGGCCCAGGACTCAAGGGTGCCAAGAGCCTGTGGGAAGGCGCGACCCGTCCCAACGCCCTGTTCCTGTCGATGGCCGTGCAGCTCAACAGCGAGGCCTTGCGCCCGGTGTTCGACTGGTTTGCCAACCGGCTGGTCATCTTCAACGAACAGGCCCAGCTCAGTCCGCATACCTCGATCCAGATGCTCAAGCAGGCCCAGGGTCGCCAGCAGATCTGCGACTTCCTGACCGCGGCGGACATCAGCATTGACGACATCGAGGTCGTCACCCGCAAGGTGCCGGGGCAGGCGGTGCATTTCGACTTGCTGGCGGGCAGGACCGAGGTGCGCAGCGAGGAAGTAGAAGAGCATCAGTTGCGCTTCTCACATGTGACGGAGCAGGGGCGTGCGGTGTTCGACCTGGTGGACGAGTCCAGCGGCACGCGCAACCTCCTGTTCCTGGCCGGCCCGGTGCTCGACATCCTGCAAAAGGGGCTGACCCTGGTCATCGACGAGCTCGACACCAGCCTGCACACGCTGCTGGTGCGCGAGCTGGTGCGCCTGTTCCACCGGCCCGAGGTCAACACGGGTGGCGCGCAGCTGATCTTCACCACCCACGACACCTCGCTGCTCGACGCGCCCGACCTGTTCCGGCGTGACCAGATCTGGTTGGTCGAGAAGGACCGGGAGCAGGCCTCCACCCTGGTGGCGCTGTCGGAATTCAGCCCGCGCAAGAACGAGGCGCTGGAGCGCGGTTACCTGATGGGACGCTACGGTGGCGTGCCGTTCCTGAGCCACACACTGGGCCTGCAACACTGATGGCCCGCGACAACTCTCCCAAGGAGCGGCAGCGCAAGCAGCTGGAGCGCAAGCAGGGCCGTCGCGCCAGCTACGACCGCATCCTGATCGTCTCGGAAGGCAGCAAGACCGAGCCCAACTACTTCCGGGAAATCCGGACGGCCTATCGACTGCACACGGCCAACGTCGAGGTGCATCCCAGCGAAATCGGGACGGCGCCGATCCAGGTGGTGCAATACGCCAGGACCTTGTTCGAGAGCGGGGACCGGCACAAGCAGATCCAGCCGCGTGCCTTCGAGCAGGTCTATGCCGTGTTCGACCGGGACGACCAGCCAGCTATTTCGATGCCCTGCAGCTGGCCGACTCGCTCGACGGCAAGCTGCGCAATGACAACAGGCAGGCCGTGCGCTTCCAGGCGATCGCCTCGGTGCCGAGCTTCGAGCTCTGGCTGTTGCTGCACTTCGAGGACAACTGGGCTCCCATCCAGCGTGACGAGGTCATGCGCCGCCTTCGCTTGCATCTGCCCGTCTACGAAAAAGGGGTAGGGCAGGTCTT
>CAZJQH010000218.1:0-3644 GCA_964547895.1 uncultured Chitinophaga sp.
AGTTCAGTACGCCGCGCCATGTGGCGACTGATTTCACGTTATGGAGAAACGAGCCATGCCGCAGCAGGAAGACAAGCGCGCCGAATTGCGCCGCGCCGCCCTCGAATACCACGAGCAACCGACCCCGGGCAAGGTGGCGATCGCCGCCACCAAGCAGTTGACCAACCAGCGTGACCTGGCGCTGGCCTACTCGCCCGGCGTCGCCGCGCCCTGCGAGGAAATCGTCGCCGATCCGAACGCAGCCTTCAGGTACACCAGCCGCGGCAACCTGGTCGCCGTCATCACCAACGGCACCGCGGTGCTGGGCCTGGGCGACATCGGCCCGCTGGCCGCCAAGCCGGTGATGGAAGGCAAGGGCGTGCTGTTCAAGAAGTTCGCCGGCATCGACGTGTTCGACATCGAGGTCAACGAGAAGGATCCGGACAAGCTGGTCGAGATCATCGCCGCGCTCGAGCCGACCTTCGGCGGCGTCAACCTCGAGGACATCAAGGCGCCCGACTGCTTCTACGTCGAGCGCAAGCTGCGCGAGCGCATGAAGATCCCGGTCTTCCACGACGACCAGCATGGCACCGCGATCGTGGTCGGCGCGGCGCTGCTCAACGGCCTCAAGGTGGTGGGCAAGGACATCAAGAGCGTCAAGCTGGTGACCTCGGGCGCCGGCGCCGCCGCGCTGGCCTGCCTGGGCCTGCTGGTCAAGCTCGGATTGCCGCGCGAGAACATCTACGTCACCGATCTGGCCGGCGTGGTCTACCAGGGCCGCACCGAGCTGATGGACCCGGACAAGGAGCAGTACGCCCAGCCGACCGAGGCGCGCACGCTGCGCGAGATCATCGCCGGCGCCGACATCTTCCTGGGCCTGTCGGCCGGCGGCGTGCTCAAGCCCGACATGGTCGCTAGCATGGCCGAGCGACCGCTGATCTTCGCGCTCGCCAACCCGACGCCCGAGATCCTGCCCGAGGAAGTCAAGGCGGTGCGTGACGACGCCATCATGGCGACTGGCCGGACCGATTACCCGAACCAGGTCAACAACGTCCTGTGCTTCCCCTACATCTTCCGCGGCGCGCTGGACGCCGGCGCCTCGACCATCACCGACGAGATGGAGATCGCTGCGGTACGCGCGATCGCCGACCTGGCGCAGGCCGAGCAGAGCGAGGTCGTCGCGGCCGCCTACGCTGGCGAGACGCTGGCCTTCGGCCCCGAGTACCTGATTCCCAAGCCCTTCGACCCGCGCCTGATGGTCAAGATCGCGCCGGCGGTGGCGCAGGCCGCGGTCGACAGCGGCGTGGCGCAGCGTCCGGTGCCGGACATGGACGCCTACCGCGAGAAGCTGCAGAGCTTCGTGTTCGCCTCCGGCACCATGATGAAGCCGGTCTACGCGGTGGCCAAGAAGTCGCTGCACAAGCGCATCGCCTATGCCGAGGGCGAGGAGGAGCGCGTCTTGCGCGCCTGCCAGGTGGTGGTCGACGAGGGCCTGGCGCGCCCGACCCTGATTGGCCGTCCGGCCGTGATCGCCCAGCGCATCGAGCGCTTCGGCCTGCGCCTCAAGGAAGGTCTCGACTACGACGTCGTCAACGTCGAGCAGGACGACCGCTACCGCGAGCTCTGGCAGACCTACCACCAGCTGATGGAGCGCCGCGGCGTGACCGAGCAGCTGGCCAAGATCGAGATGCGTCGCCGCCTGTCGCTGATCGGCGCCATGCTGCTGCGCAAGGGGGACGTCGACGGCCTGATCTGCGGCACCTGGGGCACCAACCCGATGCACCTGACCTATGTCGACCAGGTCATCGGCAAGCGCCCCGGCGCGCACTGCTACGCCGCGATGAACGCGCTGATGCTGCCAGGCCGCTCGGTCTTCATCGTCGACACCCATGTCAACTACGACCCAAGCGCGGAGATGCTGGCCGAGATCACCATGATGGCGGCGCGCAAGATCATGCGCTTTGGCATCACGCCCAAGGCCGCGCTGCTGTCGCACTCGAACTTCGGCAGCTCGAACCAGCCCTCGGCGGTCAAGATGCGCCAGACGCTGGAGATCCTGCGCGACAAGGCGCCCTGGCTCGAGGTCGACGGCGAGATGCATGGCGACGTCGCGCTCGACGCGCAGGCCCGCGCTGCCATCATGCCGCGCAGCACGCTCGAGGGTGATGCCAACCTGCTGGTCTGCCCGAACATCGACGCGGCCAACATCGCCTACAACCTGCTCAAGGCCGCCGCAGGCGGCGGCATCGCGGTCGGCCCGATGCTGCTGGGCGTGGCCAAGCCGGTGCATATCCTGACCGCCAGCGCGACGGTGCGCCGCATCGTCAACATGACGGCGCTGACCGTGGCCGAGGCCAATGTCGGTTCCCGCGCCGTGGGGGTCGCACCGCAGGCCTGAGGCCAGGCCCAGCCCTGACCGGACCCTGTTGTGGCGCCATGTTGCGCCGCACCAGGGTCCTTGCATTTTGGGGCCGTATCAGGCACACTAGCGCGCTTGGATTTCAGGGTTAACCCGCAGCGATGGAGCAGGGTTGACCCCGCCGAAAGCAGGGGTCGGGTGGTTCGCGCAGCACGCCGCCAGGGGGGTCTTTTTGCATGAGGATGCAATACCCCAAGCTAGGCACGGCAACCATGGCGCCAATATACCCGAAACCTGCTGCCTGTTTTCGGCCGCCGACCTGGGCGAGCGGCCAGCTCATCGACAACATTGAATTGGAAAGAGACGTGGAGATGGATCAGCCACTTCGTAATGTGCGCAGCAATATCGTTCAATCGATCCGGGCCTTCACCGTGCAGGGCCTGCAGGCGTCGGCCGAGCAGCTCGGCCACCATTTCCTGTACGCCAACCTGGCGACGGCCATGACCAAGCAGGACGTGCTCGACCTGATCGCGCAGCAGTACACCCTGCCGGCCAGCTGCGGCAAGAACTTCGACGCGCTCTACGACTCGATGACCGACGTGGTGCACAAGTCGGGCCAGCAGACCGGCTTCATCGTCGTGCTCGAGCATATCCCGACCAGCCCCAAGTTCGACAAGGAAGCGCGCGAGTTGCTGCTCGACATCTTCCGCGACATCTCCGACTACTGGAGCGACCGCAAGGTGCCGTTCCGCTGCTTCTACAGCTTCTCGGTCGCCCGCGCCGCCAAGGCCGAGGACCTCGGTGCCAGCGACGAGCCGATGCTGACCGACAAGCTGGTCGACGTCAGCCCGCAGGCGCTGCGCATGAGCAGCCCCTTCAACGCCGGCTACTGGCTCAGCGCAGCCTGATCTCAGGCCGGCAGCCCTGGGGCTTTACCAGGCTGACCCACGCCGCAAGCAAAAGGCCCGCTTCAGGCGGGCCTTTTTGCGTCTGGCGGGCTGGAACCCGTCTCGCCGCCGTCAGCAGGCTTGTGCCAGCGCGACGTATTCGGCCACCGGCACTTCCTCGGCGCGACGCTGCAGGTCGAATTCCCCGTTGAAACCACGCGCTTCCAGCCAGCGGCCCAGGCTGTGGCGCAGCAGCTTGCGGCGCATCGAGAACGCGACCTGCACCAGTTCCTCCAGCAGGTCGAAGTCCACTGCCGGCGGCTCGGCCAGCGGCACCATGCGCACGATCGCGCTGTCGACGCGGGGCGGCGGGTCGAAGCTCTCGGGCGGCACGAACAGCACGTTCTCCATCGCGTAGC
>CAZJQH010000219.1:0-3634 GCA_964547895.1 uncultured Chitinophaga sp.
GATCCAGGACGTGGCCGAAGACCTGGTCTTCCCGATCATGGACTTCCCGATCCGCGTCGACCGCGACGCGCTGACCCTGGGCTATGCCGGCGTGTACGGCTCCTTCCTGCTGTTCGCCAAGCGCGCCAGCGCCAAGTACGGCATCTCGGCCCGCGAGATCCTGGTCGAGATGGGCCGTCGCGGCATGGTCGGCGGCCAGGAAGACATGATCGAGGACACCGCCCTCACCCTGGCTCGCGCCCGCGGCCTCAAAGTTGACTGAAAGGAATCCAAATGGCTCTGAATGAATCCATCCTCGACCAACTGGCCGAGCACCTCGACAACTGCCAGCTGAACTCGCAGGACACCCTGAAGATCACCGAGGCCCATCCCGACATGGACTGGGACGACGCCTACGCGATCCAGGACCGCGTCAAGGCACGTCGCCTGGCCCGCGGTGCCCGCGTCGTCGGCTACAAGGCCGGCCTGACCTCGCACGCCAAGATGAAGCAGATGGGCGTGACCGACCCCGTGTTCGGCTTCGTCTGCGACGACTACATCGTGCCCGAAGGCGGCGAGATCAAGGTCAGCGACTTGATCCACCCCAAGGTCGAGCCCGAGATCTGCTTCATCACCAAGACCGAGCTCAAGGGCCCGGGCTGCCACATCGGCGCCGTGCTCGCAGCCTGCGACGTCGTGCTGCCCGGCATCGAGGTGATCGACAGCCGCTACCGCGACTTCAAGTTCGACCTCAAGAGCGTGATCGCCGACAACACCTCGGCTTCGCGCTTCATCGTCGGCGGCCGCGTTGCCTCCGCCCGTGACGTCGACCTGCGCACCATGGGCGTGGTGCTCGAGAAGAACGGCGAGCCGGTCGCCGTCGGCGCCGGTGCCGCCGTGCTCGGCCACCCGGCCGCTGCCGTCGCCATGCTGGTCAACCACCTCGGCCGTCGCGGCCAGTCGCTGCCGGCCGGCAGCCTGATCCTGTCGGGTGGCGTCACCGAAGCCGTCGCCGTCCAGGCTGGCGACAACGTGACCCTGCGCATCCAGGATCTGGGCAGCGTCTCGGTCCGTTTCATCTAAGCAGTCCACCCACCGAGCCGCAAGGAGGCCAGGTCATGCAGCGCAGAGAATTCATCGCGGCCACCGCAGGTGCCGCGCTGGTGTCACCCCTGACAAGTTGGGCTGCCGATGCCTGGCCTTCCCGGCCGGTCAAGCTGATCGTGCCCTTCCCGCCCGGGGGGCCGACCGACATCATGGGCCGCACCGCGGCGCGCGTGATGGGCGAAAAGCTGGGACAGAGCTTTATCGTCGAGAACAAGGCCGGCGCCGGTGGCAACATCGGTACCGATGCCGTGGCCAAGGCTGCGGCCGATGGCTACACCGTGGGCCTGTCGGCCATCAGCAGCCTGGCGATCGCGCCGCATCTGTACCCGAAGATGCCGTTCTCGGTCGAGAAGGACCTGGCGCCGATCTCGCTGGTCGGCTTCACGCCCTGCGCGATCGTGGCGCATCCGAGCGCGCCGTTCAAGGACCTCAAGGGCCTGATCGCCTACGCCAAGGCCAATCCGGGCAAGCTCAGCTATGGCACTTCGGGCATCGGCACCAGCAATCACCTGGCGGCCGAGGCGCTGCAGTCGGCTGCCGGCATCGAGCTGACCCATGTGCCCTACAAGGGCTCGAGCCAGATCGCCCAGGACCTGCTGGCGGGCGTGATCCCGATGAGCTTCGAGAGCTCGCTGACCACCACGCTGCCCAGCGTGAAGGAAGGCAAGCTCAAGGCGATCGCGCTGACCTCGGCCAGGCGTTCGAGGGCGCTGCCCAATGTGCCGACCGTGGCAGAGCAGGGTTTCGCGGGCTTCGAGGTGGTGACCTGGTTCGGCCTGGTCGGACCGGCCGGCCTGCCGCGCGAACTCGTGAACAAGCTGGCCCAGGCCTGGAAGGCCGGTGCGTCGACCCCGGCCGCGCTGACGGCGTTCGAGAACATCGGCGCCGACATCAAGGTGACTTCTCCGGCGGACTTCGCCGAGTTCATCCGGACCGAGAACAACCGCTGGGGCAGCCTGATCCGCCGCCTGCGCATCCAGCTCAACTGATCCCCTGCCCCATGCCGCCGGCGCTGCCGGTGCCATGGGGTTTTTCGTTTCATCTCTTCCAGCCAAGGAATCCACCATGCCATTCGCCCAGATCTACATGCTCGAAGGCCGTACCGAGGAACAGAAGCGCGCCGTGATCGAGAAGGTCACCGCCGCCCTGCAGGAGGCAGTTGGCGCGCCGCGCGAGACCATCCGCGTCTGGATCCACGACATGCCCAAGACCAACTGGGGCATCGCCGGCCAGACCGCCAAGGACCTGGGGCGCTGAAGTCCCGATCCCGTTGCCGCTCCGGCAGGGGCGGCTTGCCGGGCTGGCGATAATCAGCCCATGAACACGAGATGGAAACCCAGCGTCACGGTCGCCGCGATCATCGAGCGCGACGGCCGCTACCTGCTGGTCGAAGAACACACACCCGATGGCCTGCGCCTGAACAACCCGGCCGGCCACCTCGATCCCGGCGAGAGCCCGGTGCAGGGCTGCCGGCGCGAGGCGCTCGAGGAAACCACGCACGAATTCGAGCCCGAGGCGCTGGTCGGCATCTACCTGGCGCGCTCGGTGCTGCCAGGCGATGCCGGCGACGTGACCTATATGCGCTTTGCCTTCTGCGGCCAGCTGGGCGACAAGGTGCCGGGCGCGCAGCTCGATGCCGGCATCGTGCGCACGGTCTGGCTGACGCCCGACGAGGTGCGTGCCAGCCAGGAGCGGCACCGCAGCCCGCTGGTGCTGCAATGCATCGAGGACCACCTGGCCGGGCGCCGCTATCCGCTCGAGCTGATCCAAACCGATCCGTCGGTCACCGCATAAAGGAATACCGATGGCCATCAAGTCCACCATCTTCAAGGCGAACCTGCAGATCGCCGACATCGACCACAACTACTACGCCGACCACAGCCTGACGCTGGCGCGCCACCCGAGCGAGACCGACCAGCGCATGATGGTGCGTCTGGTCGCGCTGGCGCTCAACGCGCACGAGCTGCAGGACACCTGCGGCGGTGACGGCACCCTGGCCTTCGGCGCCGGCCTGTCCGACGTGAGCGACCCGGACGTGCACCTGACCGACTTCACCGGGCGCAAGCGGCTCTGGATCGAGGTCGGCCAGCCCGAGGACAAGCCGCTGCAGAAGGCCTGCAGCCAGTCGGATTCGGTGCTCGTCTACGCCTTCGCGCATGCCGCCGACATCTGGTGGAAGGGCATCGAGAGCAAGCTGAGCCGGCTCGACAAGCTGCAGGTCTGGCGCCTGCCGACCGAGGCGGCGCAGGCGCTCGAAAGCCTGGCCGAGCGCAGCATGCAGCTGCAGGCCACCATCCACGACGGCGTGCTCACGCTCAGCAGCGACAAGGGCAGCGTCAGCCTGGAAGCCATCCGCTGGAAGTGAGCCGCCAAGCCCGGCGTTGAGCCTGGCAGGGGCTCCTCAGGCGCCAGCGAGCGCGATCGCGGCCAGCGCGGCGATCGCCGCGGTTTCGGCGCGCAGCACGCGCGGGCCCAGGGTGACCGGCGCGTAGCCCTGCGCCAGCAGCGCCTGCTCCTCCTGCGGCGACAGGCCGCCCTCGGGGCCGTG
>CAZJQH010000220.1:0-3605 GCA_964547895.1 uncultured Chitinophaga sp.
GTCACCAAGATCCTGGACTTCGGCGCCCTGATCAACCTGCTGCCGGGCAAGGACGGCCTGCTGCACATCAGCCAGATCGCGCACCAGCGCGTCGAGAAGGTCACCGACTTCCTCAAGGAAGGCCAGATCGTCAAGGTCAAGGTGCTCGAGACCGACGAGAAGGGCCGCGTCAAGCTGTCGATGAAGGCGCTGATCGACCGCGACGAGGCGTACGCCCAGCAGCAGCAACAGCAGCAGTAAGCCGACCATGAAGGCCGTCGAGATCACCGCCTACGGCGCACCCGAGGTGCTGCGGTTGACCGAGCGCGAGCGCCCGGTGCCAGGCGCTGGCGAGTTGCTGATCCGCGTCAGCGCCTCGGGCGTCAACCGCCCCGACGTGCTGCAGCGCACCGGCAACTATCCGGTGCCGCCGGGGGCTTCCGACATTCCCGGCCTCGAAGTGGCCGGCGTGATCGAGGCCGGTGATCCGGCGGCGCTGGCGGCCGAATGCTTCAAGCTCGGTGACCGCGTCTGCGCGCTGGTCGCCGGCGGCGGCTATGCCGAGTACTGCGCCGCCCCGGTGGCGCAGTGCCTGCCGGTGCCCAAAGGCTGGAGCGATCTCGAGGCCGCCGGCCTGCCCGAGACCTTCTTCACCGTCTGGAGCAACGTGTTCGATCGTGGCCGCCTGCAGCCCGGCGAGACCCTGCTGGTGCAGGGCGGCTCGAGCGGCATCGGGGTCACCGCGATCCAGCTGGCCAAGGCGCGCGGCGCCAACGTCATCGTCACGGTCGGCAACGCCGAGAAGGCGCAGGCCTGCCTGGCGCTCGGCGCCGACCACGCGATCAACTACCGCGAGCAGGACTTCGTCGCCGAGGTCGCGCGCCTGACCGAGGGTCGCGGCGTCGACGTCATCCTCGACATGGTCGCTGGCGACTATGTCGCGCGCGAGCTCGACTGCCTGGCCGAGGATGGTCGCCTGGTCATCATCGCGGTGCAGGGCGGCACCAGGGCCGAGATCAATGCCGGCAAGGTGCTGCGCCGCCGCCTGACCATCACCGGCTCTACCTTGCGTCCACGCCCGATCGCCTTCAAGGCGGCGATCGCCAGGGCGCTGCGCCATGCGGTCTGGCCGCACCTCGAGCTGGGTCAGATCCGGCCCGTCATCCACAGCGTGTTCCCGGCCGCGCAGGCGGCGCAGGCCCATGTGCTGATGGAGTCCAACCGGCATATCGGCAAGATCCTGCTCGACTGGACGGCTGACTGAGGGCGATCATCACTCAATCTTCATAAATCAGCATGACGAAGAAACTCATAGTCGGCAACTGGAAGATGAACGGCAGCCTCGCGGCCAATGCGGAGCTGCTGCAAGCCGTGCGCGAGTCCTGCGCCGGCAACACTGCCACCGACGTGGCCTTCTGCGCGCCGGCTCCCTATCTGGCGCAGCTGCAGGGCGCGCTGGCCGGCTCCAGGCTGGACTGGGGCGCGCAGGACTGCTCCTCCCACGAGGCGGGCGCCTTCACCGGCGAGGTCAGCGCCGCCATGCTGCGCGAGTTCGGCTGCCGCTACGTGATCGTCGGCCATTCCGAGCGCCGCCAGTACCATGGCGAGAGCGACGACATGGTCGCGAGCAAGGCGCAGCGCGCGCTGGCCGCCGGCGTCACGCCGATCGTCTGCGTCGGCGAGACCCTGGCCGACCGCGAGGCCGGTCGCACCGAGTTCGTCGTCAAGCGCCAGCTCTCGGCCGTGATCCACGCCGTCGGCCATTGCGCGAGCGAGATCGTCGTCGCCTACGAGCCGGTCTGGGCCATCGGCACCGGCCGAACCGCGACGCCCGAGCAGGCTCAGGCCGTGCATGCCGTGCTGCGCGCGCAGCTGCGCGCGGCGAGCGTGAACACCTCGCACAACCGCATCCTCTACGGCGGCAGCATGAATGCCGGCAATGCCGCAGAACTGCTGGCGCAGCCCGACATCGACGGCGGCCTGATCGGCGGCGCCTCGCTCAAGGCCGACGAATTCCTTCAAATCATCGCCAGCTGTCCCGCGGCTGGTGCCTGAAGCTAGAAAAACATGACCATACTCTTCAATCTCCTCCTCATCGTCCAGATCCTGTCCGCGCTGGCCATGATCGGCCTGATCCTGATGCAGCACGGCAAGGGAGCCGACGCCGGCGCCGCCTTTGGCGGCGGTGGCTCGGCCAGCCTGTTCGGCGCCTCGGGCAGCGCCAACTTCCTGTCGCGCACCACGGCGGCGCTGGCGACCGTGTTCTTCGTCTGCACGCTGGCGCTGGCCTACTTCGGCAACGCCAAGCCGGCCAGCAGTGGCAGCGTGCTGGAAACCGCTGCACCGGCCGCGGCTCCCGCTCCGGCTGCACCCGCGCAGCCTGCGCCGGGACAGATTCCGGGCCAGTAAAGTGCAAAAAAGGCCCGCAGTGAGAAATTCATGCGGGCCGGCTGGAAAACCTGATTTTTCCCGCTACAATTCGTTTGGTTGATGCAGCGCGGCACCCACGGTGAAGCAAGACAAGCTGCAGCAAGACCCAAAGCCGACGTGGTGAAATTGGTAGACACGCTATCTTGAGGGGGTAGTGGCGAAAGCTGTGCGAGTTCGAGTCTCGCCGTCGGCACCAAGTATCATAAAAGGGCGCGCAATGCGTCCGCGGAACAAGCAAATGGACATAGCACAATACCTCCCGGTACTCTTGTTTGTTTTGGTGGGTCTGGCGGTAGGTGTGCTGCCGCAGGCTCTGGGCTACATCCTTGGCCCAAATCGCCCTGATGCGGCGAAAAACTCCCCCTATGAGTGCGGCTTCGAAGCATTCGAAGACGCCCGCATGAAGTTCGATGTGCGCTACTACCTGATCGCCATCCTCTTCATCCTATTCGATCTTGAAATTGCGTTCCTGATTCCCTGGGCGGTCGCTCTGACCGACATCGGTTCGTACGGCTTCTGGGCTGGCGTGGTGTTCCTGATCGACCTGCTGGTGGGCTTTGTCTACGCCTGGAAGATCGGCGCACTGGATTGGGAATAAGTCGCGCGGCAGCGCACTGGAGTAGAAATGATTGAAGGCGTCTTCAAGGAAGGCTTCATCACCACCAGCTACGACTCGGTGGTGAACTGGGCCAAGACCGGTTCGCTCTGGCCCATGACCTTCGGTCTGGCCTGCTGCGCGGTCGAAATGATGCATGCGGCGACCGCTCGCTACGACATCTCGCGCTTCGGCGCCGAGGTGTTCCGTGCCAGCCCGCGCCAGTCCGACCTGATGATCGTGGCCGGCACGCTGTGCAACAAGATGGCCCCCGCGCTGCGCAAGGTCTACGACCAGATGGCCGAACCGCGCTGGGTGATCTCGATGGGCTCCTGCGCCAATGGCGGTGGCTACTACCACTACAGCTATTCGGTCGTGCGTGGCTGTGATCGCATCGTGCCGGTCGACGTCTACGTGCCGGGCTGCCCGCCGACGGCCGAGGCGCTGATCTACGGCATCATCCAGCTGCAGCAGAAGATCCGCCGCACCAACACCATCGCGCGCGCCTGAGCGCCGGAGACATTTCCCGATGACGAACGCAACCGAACAGGCTGTGGCGATCGCCCCTGAGGCGCTGCAGCAAACCGTCGCCGAGGTGCTC
>CAZJQH010000221.1:0-3589 GCA_964547895.1 uncultured Chitinophaga sp.
CGGGGGCCCGAACGGAATTCGCCACGACCTTCGGCGCGGAAATCGCCACGACGCTCGCCGCCACGGCCGGCGCTGTTGCCGAAGCCACCGAAGCCGCCATCGTTGCGGCCCCAGCCGCCGCGATCACCGCCACGGCTGTTGCCACGCGGAGCGCCGCGGCCATTGCCGCCACGGCCACCCGGACGGCGGTCGCTGAACTCGTAGACCGGCTTCTTGGGCTCCAGGCCGGCGATGGTGTGGGTCTTGAACACCTGCTGGCTGTAGGCCTCGATCTCGCCGATCTTGCGGCGGTCGCGGAACTCGGCCATGGTCACGGCCAGGCCCTTGCGACCGGCGCGGCCGGTACGGCCGATGCGGTGGGTGTAGTCCTCGGCCTTGAGCGGCAGGCCGTAGTTGAACACGTGGGTGATGGTCGGGACGTCGATGCCGCGCGCGGCCACGTCGGTGGCGACCAGGATCTGCACCTGGCCGTTGCGCAGCGCCATCAGGCGGCGGGTGCGCAGGCCCTGGCTGAGCGCGCCGTGCAGCGCCACGGCCGAGAAGCCGACCTGCTGCAGCTCTTCAGCCAGCGAATCGCACTCGATCTGGGTACTGGCGAAGACGATGGCCTGGTCGATGGTCGCGTCACGCAGCCAATGGTCGAGCAGCTGGCGCTTGTGCTCGGCGCTGTCACACCAGAACAGCTGCTGTTCGATATTGGTGTGCTTGTCCTGCGGCGAATCGATCTGCACCTTCTGCGGAGCACGCATCACCCGCTGGGCCAGGGTCTGGATGCGCGGCGCGAAGGTGGCGCTGAACATCATGGTCTGGTGGCGCTGGATGGTCAGCTGGTTGATCTCGGCCAGGTCGTCCGAGAAGCCCAGGTCGAGCATGCGGTCGGCTTCGTCGACCACCAGGAACTGGACCTTCTCGAGCTTGATCTGGCCGTTGCGTTGCAGGTCGAGCAGGCGGCCCGGGGTCGCGACCACCAGGTCGGCGTTCTGCAGCTTGGCGATCTGGACCGGGTAGGGAATGCCGCCGACCACGTTGGCGATGCGCAGGCCACGGCAATGCTTGACCAGCTCGATCGCATCCTGGGCGACCTGCTGCGCCAGCTCGCGCGTCGGGCACAGGACCAGGGCACCCGGCACGGCCGGAGTGAAATGACGCGCCAGCAGCGGGTTCTTGCGCTTGGGCTTCTTGGGCGCGGGCTGGCCGGCCGCCAGGGCTTCGGCTACCTGGCGATCCCAGTCGGCGCGCTCCTCGGCCTCGGCAGCAGCGCGCTGCTCGATCAGGGTGTGCAGCACCGGCAGCAGGAAGGCCGCGGTCTTGCCGGAGCCGGTCTGGCTCGACACCATCAGGTCGGTGAAGCCTTGGACATGGCCACCATTCATGGCCTTCGGGATGGTGGCGTTCTGCACCAGGGTCGGCTGGGTGAAACCGAGGTCAGCCACGGCCTGCACCAGCTCGGGTGCCAGGCCCAGGGCCTCGAAGGGATTGGGGCCAGCCGGAACCAGGGCGACGGTCTCGACGGCGTCGGTGGTGATGGAGGAATCGAAACCGGTTTCGACCGGGAATTGCAAAGAGTCAGTCATGTCTATCGTCCAGGCGCCAAAAAAGCGCGCAATGAGCAAAGCAGGACGAGCCGGGCAAGGTAGCCCGGGCAGCGTGCCCGATCCGATCATGGTCAACAAGAAACATCAACCATCAAACAGATCGGCATGCCGCGTGCCCATGAAGGGGCCGACTGGTATGCGTGGGGCCCTGAATTCAAACCCTGCGAAGGGTCGCCGGTTTACACCGTGAGGGGGCCAGAGTGAGGCAGATGCACGTAAGAGTTGCCGCTCGTGCGGTCAACAAATCAAATTGTCGCACATCTTCGGGTTTTCCCCAAGAATTTTTTCATTCCTGCGCTTTTCAAGCCGCTCCGGCACTCGCCCGAATCCGGCATCGCGGCTAGAATCCGCCCGAACTTCACAACCAGCCTTTGTCATAGGGCTGTCACAAATTTCGCGCAGGAGCGACACATGATCTTTGGGAAACTCATGCCCCGCGAGGGCAACTTCTTCGAACTGTTCAACCAGCACGCCAAGCACCTGGTCGAGGCCTCGTACGCCTTCGCCGAGCTGGTCAAGAACTACTCCGACCCCGACCTGCGCGACAAGTACAACCAGGAAGTCGACCGCGCCGAGCATGCCGCCGACCGCGTGACGATGGAAGTCAACCGGCTGCTGCACAAGACCTTCATTACCCCGCTGGACCGCGAGCAGATCCACTCGCTGATCAACACCATGGACGACGTCGCCGACCTGATCCAGGACTCGGCCGAGACCATGGCGCTCTACGACGTGCGCCACATGACCGAGGAGATCAGCCGCCTGACCGACCTCGGCGTCAAGTGCTGCGAGCGGCTGCAGTCCGCCGTCGCGCTGCTCGACAAGATCGCCGACGCCAAGACCGCCGAGGCCGCACTCAAGACCTGCGAGGAGATCGACCGCCTCGAGTCCGACGCCGACCGCGTGCTGCGCACCGCGATGAGCAAGCTGTTCCGCGAGGAAACCGACGTGCGCGAGCTGATCAAGCTCAAGGCGATCTACGAACTGCTCGAGACCATCACCGACCGCTGCGAGGACGTGGCCAACCTGATCGAGGGCGTGATCCTCGAGAACTCCTGATCCGGGAGATCCACCATGACTTCAATGCAGGCGGCCTTCTGGGTCATCGCCATGCTGGTGATCATGGCGTTGCTGTTCGACTTCATGAACGGCTTCCATGATGCGGCCAACTCGATCGCCACCGTGGTCTCGACCGGGGTGCTCAAGCCGACGCAGGCCGTGGTCTTTGCGGCCTTCTTCAACTTCGTCGCGATCTTCATCTTCCACCTGAGCGTGGCGGCGACCGTCGGCAAGGGCATCGCCCAGCCCGGCGTGGTCGACACCCATGTGGTGTTCGGCGCGCTCGCCGGCGCGATCACCTGGAACGTGATCACCTGGTACTACGGCATCCCGAGCAGCTCGTCGCATGCGCTGATCGGCGGCATCGTCGGCGCCGTGATCGCCAAGGCCGGTGCCAGCGCGCTGATCTCGACCGGCATCATCAAGACGGTGATCTTCATCTTCATCTCGCCCACGCTGGGCTTCGTGTTCGGCTCGCTGATGATGGTGCTGGTGGCCTGGATCTGCCGCCGCACCACCCCGTCCAGGGTGGACCGCTGGTTCCGCCGCCTGCAGCTGGTCTCGGCCGGGGCCTACAGCCTGGGCCATGGCGGCAACGACGCTCAGAAGACGATCGGCATCATCTGGATGCTGCTGATCGCGACCGGCTACGCCGCTGCCGAGGACAAGTCGCCGCCGAGCTGGGTCATCATCTCTTGCTACGCGGCGATCGGCATCGGCACCATGTTCGGTGGCTGGCGCATCGTCAAGACCATGGGACAGAAGATCACCAAGCTCAAGCCGGTCGGCGGCTTCTGCGCCGAGACCGGTGGCGCGATCACGCTGTTCCTGGCGACCGCGATCGGCGTGCCGGTCTCGACCACCCACACCATCACCGGCGCCATCGTCGGCGTCGGCTCGGTGCAGCGCATGAGCGCGGTGCGCTGGGGCGTGGC
>CAZJQH010000222.1:0-3587 GCA_964547895.1 uncultured Chitinophaga sp.
GACAACGGCACCGACTACCGGCGCCGCACGCTCGAGCATGTCAAGCTCTACCACTGCCCGCTCGGGGCCGAGGCTGACGCCGAGATGAAGCAGGCCTTCGACGAGCTGGCCGAGGCGCATGACGAGGATCCGGTGCTGCACATCGAGGCGCGCGAGATCCGCGCGTTGCGCCGTGCCGGTGGCGTGGTCTGGTTCGACTTCAAGGACCTGTGCGGCGGGCCGCGCTCGCAGAGCGACTACCTCGAGATCGCGAGCCAGTTCCATACCGTGCTGCTGAGCAACGTGCCCTACATGCCGGTCAGCCTGGCTTCGCAGGCACGCCGCTTCACCTGGCTGGTCGACGTGCTGTACGACCGCCGGGTCAAGTTCATCCTGTCGGCCGCGGTGCCGGCCGAGCAGCTCTACACCGAGGGCCCGCTGTCGCACGAGTTCCCGCGCACGGTCTCGCGCCTCAACGAGATGCAGTCCAGGGAGTACCTGGACATGGAGTACCGCGAGGTCGATACCTCGCTGAGCTGAAGACCTGTCCGGCGGCCAGCGCCGGATCAGCCATCAGAAGATCTTCCACCAGGGATCGGTGCGCGGCTTGAGCTGGCGCGCCTGCGCCTCGCCTGCGGGGAAGTTCTTCTCCAGCACGCGGCGGGTGTCCTGCGCCAGGTCCTGCATGCCGAGCGCCTCGTAGGACTTGACCATGATCGAGAGCGCCTGCTCCGCGGCCGGAACGCCCTGGTAGTCGGTGACCGCCAGCTGGGCACGGTTGATCGCGGCCAGATAGGCGCCGCGGCTGAAGTAGTAGCGCGCCACGTTGACCTCGGATTCGGCCAGCGAGTTGACGACATAGGTCATGCGGGCCCGCGCATCGGCCGCGTACTTGGAGTCCGGAAAGCGCTGCACCAGCTCGCGGAAGGCCTCGTAGGAGACCTTGGCCGCCTTCTGGTCGCGCTCGGACAGGTTCTGCTGGGTCATGCCGCCGAACAGCCCCAGGTTGTCGTTGAAGTTGACGATGCCCTTGAGGTAGAGCGCGTAATCCAGCGCCGGGCTGAGCGGGTGCAGCTTGATGAAGCGGTCGAGCGTCACGACCGCCTGGGCCTGCTCGCCGTTCTTGTAGTGCGCGTAGGCTTTCTCGAGTTGGGCCTGCTGGGCCAGCGGCGTGCCGGCGGCGCGACCTTCGAGCTTCTCGAACAATCCGATCGCTTTTTCCAGCATGCCGGTGTTGCGGTATTCCATCGCCTCGGCGTAGATCTTCTCCGGGCTCCAGCCGGCGGTCTCGTCGATCGGCTTCGGGCTGGCGCAGGCCGACAGCAGGGCGGCGGCCAGCAAGGCCGTCAGGCCGGGGCGCAGAGGCGACACAGCGGATAATCGGGACAGGAACATCGTGCGAACACCTTTGCAGCAGCGGGAATATCGGATTGTCTGAAGAAATTATATCGACCCCCCCACAGGAGCTGAGCGAGCCAGGCTGGACCGCGGCCGAGGAGCAAGACGAGCTCGAATCCGCCAGCGAGAGGCGCAGCTTCCTCGTCAGCGCCGAGGAGCACGGACTCAGGATCGACAAGCTGCTCGCGCAGCGCTGTCCCGAGTTCTCGCGCAGCCATTTCCAGCATCTGCTGCAGGACGGCGCCGTACAGCTGGGCGGCCGGGTGCTGGCCAAGGCCTCGGCCAAGGTCAGGGTCGGCGATGCGGTCGAGGTCGAGCTGCGTCCGACCGCGCAGGCGATGGCCTTCCAGCCCGAGCACATGGACCTGCGCGTGGTGTACGAGGACCAGCACCTGCTGGTGATAGACAAGCCGGCGGGACTGGTGGTCCATCCGGCTGCCGGCAACTGGAGCGGTACCTTGCTCAACGGCCTGCTGGCCTATCATGCGGCGGCCGCGAACCTGCCACGCGCGGGCATCGTGCACCGGCTCGACAAGGACACCAGCGGACTGATGCTGGTGGGCAAGACCCTGCAGGCCTGCACCGCGCTGGTCGAGATGATCGCGCAGCGCCGCGTGCACCGGATCTACGTCGCGCTGGCCCATGGCGACTGGCGCGGCGCAAGCGAGCTCGAGGTCGAGCGCTGGATCGGACGCGACCCGCGCAACCGGCTGCGCATGGCGGCGCTGGCTGCGGGCAGTGGTGGCGCGCGCGAGGCCCGCACCACGATCCGCCTGCTCGACAGCGCATCCGGCTTTTGCTGGGTCGGCTGCAAGCTGCATACCGGACGCACGCACCAGATCCGGGTCCACATGGCCAGTCTCGGCCACGCGCTGGTGGGCGATGCGGTCTACGGCGGCAAGTCCGTGCTCGGCCTGCAGCGCCAGGGGTTGCATGCGCACCGGCTCGCGCTGCTGCATCCGGTCACGGCCGAACCGCTGCAGTTCGAGTGCCCCTTGCCGCCTGATCTGGCGCAGGCAGTCGAAAAAGCCGGACTGCATTACAATCTGGGGCAACTCTGGCAGGTGCAGGCCACCTGACCCAGTTCAGCGCTCGCGCCGCCCAGCCGGCCGCATGCCCCGCGATGAAGCGGGCCTATCTGTCTACCCGTCCCGCTTTCCGCACCCAGCACCATGAACACCGCGGATGCTCGCCGCATCCTCGAAGCCGCGCTGATCTGCTCGCCCGAGGCCTTGAGCCTGCGCGAGCTGTCGGCCTTGTTCGAGGGCACGCTGTCCCACGATACCCTGCGCCGCCTGCTCGCCGAGCTGCAGCGCGGCTGGGAGGGGCGCGGCATCGAGCTGGTCTGCGTGGCCAGCGGCTGGCGCTTCCAGAGCCGGCCCGAGATCGCTCCCTTCCTCGAGCGCCTGCGACCCGAGAAGCCGCCGCGCTACAGCCGCGCGGTGCTCGAGACGCTGGCCATCATCGCCTACCGGCAGCCGGTCACGCGCGGCGACATGGAGGAGATCCGGGGCGTGACGATCAATTCGGCCATCATCAAGCAGCTCGAGGATCGGGGCTGGATCGAGGTCATCGGCCATCGCGAGACGGTAGGGCGCCCGGCGCTGTTCGCCACCACGCGCGCCTTCCTCGATGACCTCGGCCTGGCCTCGCTCGACCAGCTGCCCGGCCTCGAGCTCGGCGGCGAGGCGGCTGAAGCGCTGGCTGCGCTGGTGCCGCAGCCTCCGGCTGACCGACTGCCCGAAACCGCCGTTGACGGGCAGAATGCCGCTACTGTGCCGCAAGAGATGATGGCCCCCATTCCAGACCCGAGAGGGTGAACAAGACACATGAAACACAAGCAGCCAGAACATCACGAAATCCCGGGCCGCGGCCCTGCCGCCGAGGTCGACAACACTGGTGCCGCAGTGGCGCCGGACCAGCAGCTGTTTGCCGACCTGGTCTCGGGCGAATTCGATGCCGAGCAGGAGACAGATGTCGCCGCCGAGGGCAAGCGCGTGCTGCTGCCCCATCCTGACGCGCCCAAGCTGCTCAAGTTGCTGGCCCAGGTGGATCCGCAGAGCGATCCGCGCGGCATGCAGCAGCGGTATCTCTCCTTCGCCCTCTTCAACGGGGGCGGGATGCTGAGCCGGTCGCTCGAAGGGGTGGATCGCGAGGCGCTCTACGAGGCGGTTCGGGCCGGGCTCAAGAACCAGGACGGTCGCGCCCGG
>CAZJQH010000223.1:0-3585 GCA_964547895.1 uncultured Chitinophaga sp.
ATGTGCAGCGCGCGCTGTTCGACATGAGCACGACGGCGCAGATCAACGACAGCCTGCGGCTGGGCAGCGCGCTGCTGGGCGAGATCAAGCGGGTTGGCCGGGTCCACAAGCCGCGTGTCGAGCAGGCCGCCTTCGCGGTGCTCAAGGCACCCGACATCCCGAGCATCCTGGTCGAGACCGCCTTCATCAGCAATCCGCAGGAGGAGTCGCGGCTGGTCGATCCGGCCTTCCAGGACCGGCTGGCGCAGGCGCTGCAGCGCGGCATCGGGCGCTATTTCGAGGCCAATCCGCCGCTGGCGCGCAGCCGCCAGCTCTGAACCCTGCCGTACGCCGGCCATAATGTTCGGCTTGGCTCGGCCTGGCGCCGGCGGCATTAGCAAGAGTAGAGAAATAGATGTTCAAGAATGTGATGGTCTACCGCATCGCCCCGGGCTGGGCGATGGAAGTCGAGGCGATCGAGGCCGCGCTGGCCAAGATGCCGTTCGAGCCCTGCGGCCCGACCCAGGCCGAGTCCTTCGGCTGGGCGCCGCCGCGTGGCCAGGCCCATGGCGCGCTGGTCGAGCTGGTGGCGGGCCAGCGCATCCTGCGCTTCATGCACGAGAGCAAGGCGGTGCCGGGCTCGGTGGTCAAGCGCCGGCTCGAGGAGCGCTGCGCCCAGATCGAGCAGAAGGAAGGCCGCAAGCCCGGCCGCAAGGAGAGCCGCGAGCTGCGCGACGAGATCACCCAGGAGCTGCTGCCGATGGCGTTTGCGCGCACCTCGAGCATGCTGGTCTGGATCGACCTGGACAACGGCCGCCTGGTGCTCGACTGCGCCAGCCAGGGCAAGGCCGATGGGCTGGTGACGGCGCTGGTGCAATGCCTGGCCGGGCTGCAGGTGGCGCTGCTCGACACCCAGGTCTCGCCGCAGGCGGCGATGACGCAATGGCTGACCGGCGGCGCCGAGGGCTGGCCGGGGCATTTCGCGCCGGGGCGCGAGGTCGAGCTGAAAAGCGGCGACGAGATGAATTCGGTCGTCAAGTTCACCCGCCACCATCTGGACGACGAGGAGATGCAGCGCCACATCGCGCAGGGCAAGCTGCCGACCAAGCTGGGCCTGGACTGGGACGGACGGGTCAGCTTCGTGCTGACCGAGGGCATGCAGCTCAAGAAGCTGGCCTTCCTGGACGGCGTGTTCGAGGAGCAGGCCGGCGCCGAGGACAACGGCGGCTTTGACAGCGACATGGCGATTGCCACCGGCGAGCTGTCGGCCCTGATCACCGACCTGGTCGCGGCGCTGGGCGGCGAGACCGTGCCAGGCTGAACACAAGTTTTGCAACATCCACACCCTGCCAGCCATGAACCATGACAAGCAAAAGGAACAACCCCTGATCGACGACATCCGCCTGCTCGGGCGGCTGCTGGGCGACGTGATCCGCGAACACGAGGGGGTGCAGAGCTATGAGCTGATCGAGCAGATCCGCCAGCTCTCGGTGGCCTACCGGCGCCAGGCCGACCAGCAGGCCGAGCGCCAGCTCAAGGCCCTGCTCAAGGGCCTGAGCGACGACCAGGCGGTGAGCGTGATCCGCGCCTTCACCTACTTCAGCCACCTGGCCAACCTGGCCGAGGACCGCCACCACATCCGCCGCCGCGCGGTGCACGAGCGCGCCGGCCATGTGCAGCAGGGCAGCCTGGCGCATACCTGGCAGCGCATGGAAGGGGCCGGCATCGGCGCCGACGCGATCGCCGCCATGCTGGAGCAGGCCCATCTGTCGCCGGTGCTGACCGCCCACCCGACCGAGGTGCAGCGCAAGAGCATCCTGGACGCGGAGCGCGACATTGCGCGCCTGCTGGCCGAGCGCGATGCGATCCTGGGCGCGGCCAGCGGCCAGCGCGAGGGAGATGGCCAGGGCGACCGGCTGCTGCAGCGCGACCTGGCGGCCAACGAGGCGCAGATGCTGGCGCGCGTGACCCAGCTCTGGCACACCCGGCTGCTGCGCTTCACCAAGCTGACCGTGGCCGACGAGATCGAGAACGCGCTGAGCTACTACCAGAGCACCTTCCTGCCCGAGATCCCGCGCCTGTATGCCGACATCGAGCAGGCGCTGGCGGGCCGGCCGGTGGGCCCTTTCCTGCGCATGGGCCAGTGGATTGGCGGCGACCGCGACGGCAACCCGAACGTGACCGCCGCCACGCTGCGGCTGGCCCTGCAGCGCCAGGCCAACGTGGCGCTGCGCCACTACCTGACCGAGCTGCACCACCTGGGTGCCGAGCTGTCGCTATCAGCCATGCTGCTGCCGGTGCCGCCGGCGATGCAGGCGCTGGCCGAGCGCTCGCCCGACACCAATGCCCACCGCCAGGACGAGCCCTACCGCCGCGCGCTGACCGGCATGTACGCGCGGCTGGCCGCCACGCTGCACGAGCTGACCGGCGGCGAGGCCGCGCCCCATGCGGTGGCGCCGCAGAACCCCTACCGGGAGGCCGGCGAGCTGCTGGCCGACCTGCGCACCATCGAGCAGGCGCTGCAGGCGCAGCGCTGCGAGGCGCTGGCCGAGCACCGGCTCAAGCCGCTGATGCGCGCGGTCGAGGTGTTCGGCTTCCAGCTGGCCACCGTCGACCTGCGCCAGAGCTCGGACCAGCATGAACTGGCCGTGGCCGACCTGCTGGCCCAGGCCCGCATCGAGCCCGACTACAGCGCGCTGGACGAAGCGGCCAAGCAGGCCTTGCTGCTGCGCCTGCTCAACGACGCGCGCCCGCTGCAGGTGCCCGAGGCGCCCTACAGCGCCCACACCCAGAGCGAGCTCGAGATCTTCCGCACCGCGCGCGAGATGCGCGAGCGCTATGGCGCCGGCTGCATCCGCCACGCCATCATCAGCCACACCGAGACGGTGAGCGACCTGCTCGAAGTGCTGCTGCTTCAGAAGGAAGTCGGCCTGCTGCATGGCACGCTGGACCAGGATGCGCGCGCCGACCTGATCGTGGTGCCGCTGTTCGAGACCATCGAGGACCTGCGCAACGCCGCCGGCATCATGGAGGCCTTCTACCGGCTGCCGGGCATTGCCGCGCTGGTGCTGCGCGGCGGGCCTGACCAGTACCACGAGCAGGACGTGATGCTGGGCTATTCGGACAGCAACAAGGACGGCGGCATCTTTACCAGCAACTGGGAGCTGTACCGCGCCGAGACCGCGCTGGCGACGCTGTTCGATGCCCTGGGCCAGGAACTGGGCCAGCCGCTGCGGCTGCGCATGTTCCACGGCCGCGGCGGCACGGTCGGCCGTGGCGGCGGCCCGAGCTACCAGGCCATCCTGGCGCAGCCGGCCGGCACCGTGCGGGGACAGATCCGCCTGACCGAGCAGGGCGAGGTGATCGGCTCCAAGTACGCCAACCCCGACATTGGCCGCCGCAACCTGGAGACCCTGGTGGCCGCCACGCTGGAGGCCACGCTGCTGCCGCCGGCCAAACCGGTGCCCGAGCAGTACCTGCAGGCGGCGGCCGAGCTGTCCCAGGCCAGCATGGACGCCTACCGCGCGCTGGTCTACGAGACGCCGGGCTTCACCGACTACTTCTTCAGCGCCACGCCGATCCGCGAGATCGCCGAGCTCAACATCG
>CAZJQH010000224.1:0-3578 GCA_964547895.1 uncultured Chitinophaga sp.
TCTGCGGCGTGGCCAAGGACCTGACCAAGACCGCGAGCAAGTCGGCGATCAAGGTCACCCAGGCACAGGCCAAGGAGCAGGGATCCGGCCAGCTGTTCAAGTGGGTGGCCTGGTTCACCGGCAGCAAGAACGCGATGAAGGGCCTGGGCTTCTTCCTCGGCGGACTGCTGCTGCAGACGCTGGGCTTCCAGGCCTCGCTGTGGGCGATGGCGGCTCTGCTGGCCTTGGTGCTGCTGGGCGTCGCGACCTCGCTGCCGACCATGATGGGCAAGAGCAAGGCGTCGAAATCGGCCAAGGAGTTGTTCGCCAAGAACGCCGGCATCAACGCGCTGGCCGCCGCGCGGGTGGTGCTGTTTGGCGCGCGCGACGTCTGGTTCGTGGTCGGCCTGCCGGTGTTCCTCTATTCGGTCGGCTGGAACTTCACCATGGTGGGCAGCTTCCTGGCGGCCTGGACCATAGGCTATGGCCTGGTGCAGGCGGCGGCACCCAGCCTGGTCAAGCGCAGCGCCGACGGCCTGAGCCGCGAGGTGCCGGCGGCGCGACTCTGGTCGGCCCTGCTGGCATTGGTCACCATCGGGCTGGCGGCGGCGGTCGCGCTCGACCTGCCGAACCTGGAATGGATCGTGGTCGGCGGCCTGGGCCTGTTCGGCTTTGCCTTCGCGGTCAATTCCTCGGTGCACTCCTACCTGATCCTGGCCTATGCCGGCAGCGAGAAGGCGGCCGAGGACGTCGGCTTCTACTACGCAGCCAATGCGCTGGGCCGCTTCATCGGCACCCTGCTGTCGGGCTTGCTATATCAGTGGGGCGGTCTGCTGTACGCGCTGATCGGCTCTGCCATGATGCTGGTCATCTGCTGGCTGGTCACGCTGGGGTTGCCGACGGTGCGCGCACAGCCGCAAGGAGTGAGCGCATGAACGACGCCGAAGTGGTCAAGGCGCTGGGCGCCCTGGCGCAGGAATCGCGCCTGCGCCTGTTCCGCTTGCTGGTGGTCGCGGGGCGCGCAGGCGCGACCCCGGGCCAGATGGGCGAGGCGCTCGGCATCGCCCCGACCTCGATCTCCTTCCACATGAAGGAGCTGCTCAACGCCGGTCTGGTGAGCCAGGAGCGCGACGGCCGCCACCTCATCTACCGCGCCCAGGTCGATTCCATGAACGAGCTGCTGGGCTTCCTGACGGCCAACTGCTGTGGTGGCGAGCCCTGCCTCAGTACCCCCATTCCGGTGCAATGCACCACCTGTTGAAAGCCTGAACATGCCATCCCACACCTTCAATGTCCTGTTCCTCTGCACCGGCAACTCGGCGCGCAGCATCATGGCCGAGTCGATCCTGAACCTCCAAGGCCTGGGCCGCTTCCAGGCCTACAGCGCCGGCAGCCAGCCCGCTGGCCAGGTGCATCCGATGGCACTCGACCTGCTGCAGCGCAACCACTTTCCGGTCGAAAACCTGCGCAGCAAGAACTGGGACGAGTTCGCCGCCGCGGATGCCCCGAAGATGGACTTCGTGCTGACCGTCTGCGACAAGGCCAAGGCCGAGCTCTGCCCGGTCTGGCCGGGTCAGCCGATGTCGGCGCACTGGGGCGTGCCCGATCCGGTCCTGGTCGAAGGCGACGAGGAAACAAGGCGCAAGGCCTTTGCCGACGCCTTCATCGTGCTGAGCCGGCGCATCGCGCTCTTTGCCAACCTGCCGATCGACAAGCTCAGCCGCCTGTCGCTGCAGTCTGAACTGGACCGTATCGGTCGGGCCTGATCCATGGGGCTGTTTGAACGCTTCCTGACGGTCTGGGTCGCGCTCGGCATTGGCGCCGGCGTGGTGCTCGGGCTGGTCTTGCCGGGCCTGTTCCAGGCCGTCGCCGCGCTGGAGTTCGCCCAGGTCAACCTGGTCGTCGCCGTCTTCATCTGGGTCATGATCTACCCGATGATGATCCAGATCGACTGGCATGCGGTGCGCGACGTGGGCAAGAAGCCGCAGGGCCTGCTGCTGACGCTGGTGGTCAACTGGCTGATCAAGCCCTTCACCATGGCCGCGCTCGGCGTGCTGTTCTTCCAGCACCTGTTCGCGCCCTGGGTCGATCCCCAGTCGGCGAGCGAATACATCGCCGGCATGATCCTGCTCGGCGTGGCGCCCTGCACCGCGATGGTCTTCGTCTGGAGCCAGCTGGTCAAGGGCGACGCCAACTACACTCTGGTGCAGGTCTCCATCAATGACCTGGTCATGGTGTTCGCCTTCGCGCCGATCGCGGCCTTACTGCTCGGGGTCACCGATGTGACCGTGCCCTGGGAGACGCTGGTGCTCTCGACTGTCCTCTACGTTGTGCTCCCGCTGGCCGCCGGCATGGCCACCCGCCATCTGCTGCTGCAGCGCTCGACCCATGCAGTGGCCGACTTCACCGCCCGGCTCAAGCCCTGGTCCATCGTCGGCCTGATCGCCACCGTGGTGCTGCTGTTCGGCTTCCAGGCCACCACCATCGTCGAGCAACCGGGCGTGATCGCGCTGATTGCAGTGCCGCTGATCCTGCAGAGCTACGGCATCTTCTTCATCGGCTGGTGGGGCGCCAAATGGCTCAAGCTGCCGCACGAGGTAGCGGGGCCTGCCTGCCTGATTGGCACCTCCAACTTCTTCGAGCTCGCGGTCGCGGTCGCGATCTCGCTGTTCGGACTGAACTCGGGCGCGGCGCTGGCCACCGTAGTCGGTGTCCTGGTCGAAGTGCCGGTGATGCTGTCGCTGGTGGCGATCGTCAATGCCCGCAAGCCCAAGGCAGTCGCAGGAGTCATCCGATGAGCCAAGTCACGATCTATCACAACCCCAATTGCGGCACCTCGCGCAACACGCTGGCCATGATCCGCAACAGCGGCGTCGAGCCCAATGTGGTCGAGTACCTCAAGACGCCGCCGAGCCGTGACGAGCTCAAGGTGCTGCTGCTGCGCCTGGGGATCTCGGTGCGCGATGTATTACGCCGCAAGGGCACGCCCTATGATGAGCTCGACCTGGGCAACCCGAAGTGGCGCGACGAGCAGCTGCTCGACTTCATCGAGCAGCATCCGGTCCTGCTGCAACGCCCGATCGTCGTCACGCCGTTGGGCGTGAGGCTGTGCCGGCCGTCCGAGGCGGTGCTCGACATCCTGCCGAACCAGCAGCAGGGACCGTTCACCAAGGAGGACGGCGAGGTCGTCATCGACGCGGAGGGCCGACGCGTCCTGCCGGCTGCTCATTCCCTGGCGGATCTGCCGCAACTGGCGCCCGAGCATTTCCGCGTGCCTGACCCGCAGCAGTTGCGCCCGTTAGCGCCGTCCACCCATGCGTCGCGTTTCCTGCTGCTCTACGGTTCGCTGCGCCAGCGCTCCTTCAGTCGCCTGCTGATCGAGGAAGCGGCCCGGCTGCTGCAGGCCATGGGCGCCGAGACCCGGATCTTCAATCCGAGCGGGCTGCCGCTGCCTGACGACGCGCCCGAGACCCATCCCAAGGTCCAGGAGCTGCGCCAGCTGACCCAGTGGTGCGAGGGCATGGTCTGGTGCTCGCCCGAGCGTCATGGCGCCATGACCGGCATCATGAAGGCGCAGATCGACTGGATTCCCCTGAGCC
>CAZJQH010000225.1:0-3565 GCA_964547895.1 uncultured Chitinophaga sp.
CTGAGAACAGCCATACGAATCGGGAGGAAAACAATCATGAAGATCTTCAAGTGGCTCGTGGCGCTGTGGGTGACGCTGGCGCTGGTGGCTTGCGGTGGGGGCGGGGGGAGTGCGGGGACAGTGGCAGTGGGGGCAGGCGACAGTGGAACCGGCACCGATGCTGGAGCGTCGGTGGCAGCGAAACTGGCGATACAGCTGGTTGATGGAAGTGGTGCAGTTGTCAGCCCGCCAGGCCTCTCCCAGACAGCCGCACGTTACCTGAAGGTCTCGCTCAAGGACGCCAAAGGTGCAGCGTTGCCTTATGTCCGGATTTCAGTCTCGCTCGATAGTGAGCTGGCTGTATTGACCCCTCAGTCTGGAGCGCAGCTGACCGACAGCGATGGGGTCGCCTCGTTCGCGATAGCTCCTGCTTCTGTGACTTCCAGCGGTGCGATCACGGCTACTGCGAATGCCAGCGTGGATGGCACTGAGGTCAGCAATACGCTGGACATGCAGATCAACTCTGGTCAGGTTGCGCTGCTCAACCTGGCCGTCACTCCCACGTCGGTGCAACTCGGTCAATCTGTCAATGTGAGCGTGGATGCGACGGTCAATGGTGCTGTGGCTCCGTCTAACTCCGTGGCAGTTGATTTCACCAGTACCTGCGGCACAGTTTCGCCGACGTCGGCCCTGGTAGACAGCAGCGGGCGTGCTTCCGCAGTGATTCAGACCACGGCTCCTGGAACTTGCACCGTGGTGGCGAATACCGTGGGTGTATCGTCGCCCAGGACCGCCAGCTATACCGTGACTTCTCCGCCGGTGACTGGCATTCAGTTTGTGCAGGCCAGCCCCTCGGTGATCTACCAGCAGGACTCAGCTGGTGTCACCAGTTCCGTGGTCAAGTTCAAGGTAATCGATTCAAACGGCAATCCGGTTGCAGGTCAGTCCGTGACCGCCTCGTTCGTCAATTCGACGGGGGGGATGAATTTCTGTGATCCCTCGGCATCGGGCAACTCTGCTGTTTCTGCGGCCTCTACCGGCGAAGTGTCTTTCTCGGTTTGTGCAGGCAGCCAGCCCGAAACTGCGCAGGTGCGCGCCACGCTGGCTGGTGGATTGATCTACACCGATTCCAATATCCTGACCGTGCAGACAGGTCTGCCGACGCAGCGTTTCTTTGATATCGCAGCGGATCGACTGAACTTCTACGCTGGGGGACGGTTCACGACTCAATTCAGTGGTGATGACGTCAATATCACGGTTCGCCTGGCCGACCGGCAGGGCAACCCTGTGCCGAATGGCACGCCGGTGGTGTTCGTGACCGAAGGCGGCCAGATCAACTCGTCGAATGTGAGCAGTTGTATCGTTAGCGACGGTGGTTGCACGGTGAAACTGATCGGGCAGGAATATCGGCCTTTGGGGGCCTCTGTCGGTGATCCGCGCCCAGGCCGCGTCACCGTGCTGGCGATGGCCGACGGTGAGGAGTCCTTCATCGATGCCAACAACAACAACCGCTATGACCTCGGCGAGTTGTTCGAGGATCTCGGCGTGCCTTTCATGGACAAGAACGAGGATGCCATCTTCACGGCAACCTACAAGAATCTGGTAACGAATACCGATGAGGGCGAGGTGAGCTATTCGATTGCAGCTGCAGCGGTCGGTACTTCGGCCTGTCCGACGAACTCGAATGTGGGTCTGTCTCGCGCCGCGACATGCAACGGGGCATGGAACGGTAGCGGAACCAGGCCTGACGGCAGCCGCTACACCCCGACCAAGGTGCGCCGGGATATCGTGATCGTGTTCTCGGGTGGCGAGATCGGTCAGCCTGGTGACTACGATGCCAGTGTTCCCGTGACATCCCGGACCACAGTGGTGACCAGGACTCGGACTTTGATTGAGGTGAGGCTTGCCGATCTGAACGGCAATCCCTTGCCCGCCGATGCCACGCTGAGCGTGAATGTACGCAAGCCTGATAGCAGTGATTGCACTGCCACACTGCAGGACAAGGTCATCGGTAGCGCCATCGAGCCCACCGCCCATGTGGCCACATTGGAGAACTGCGCTGGAGGGGGCGTCGAGACTGTCGATTTCAAGGTCGAGGTGACCGCGGGGGATGCTGCCAAGACCAGCATCTTCAGCGTTACGGTTCCGTAAGCCATGGACGGATGGCATGTCAGCCTGGGGCTTGCTGGTCCCCACGGTTAAACTCCAGAGTCGAGATGTCGGGATTCGACAGGCCACGCTGCCTGCTCGGTCCCGGCAGTGCTGATCACTCCTGGGTAGCTTCTCCTTGACCATCGTCCTTGTCGGCCTGCCCGGTTCAGGCAAATCCACTGTCGGGCGCCAGCTCGCCCGGCGGCTGGCCGTCCCCTTCATCGATTCCGATCACGTGATCGAGGAGCGGCTCGGCTGCTCGATCCGCGAGTTCTTCGAGCGCGAGGGCGAGGCGCGCTTTCGCGACATCGAGCAGGATACGCTGAATGAGCTCAGCCAGGGCCCGGCGGCGGTGCTGTCGACCGGAGGCGGCGCCTGCATGCGCGAGGCGACGCGCGCCTTCCTGAAGGCGCGCGGCCAGGTGATCTACCTGCGCTCGACGCCCGAGGACATCTATCGCCGCATCAGGCATGACCGCGGCCGTCCGCTGCTGCTGGTGGCCGATCCGCTGCAGCGGCTGCGCGACCTCTACGAGGCGCGCGATCCGCAGTACCGCGAGTGCGCGCATTATGTGATCGAGACCGGCCGGCCCTCGGTCGCGACCCTGGTCAACATGATCGTGATGCAGCTCGAGCTGGCCGGCGCCTTGCCGCAAGCCATGCCCCGCTAAACTAGCGGGATGACCCAAGCCACCTCCCAGCCGCCCGTGGGCGGACAAGTCCATGCCCGCGTCGAGATCGACCTGGGCGAGCGCAGCTATCCGATCCTGATCGGATCTTCCCTGCTGGATGATCCGGCCAGCTGGGCTGGCCTGCCCAAGGCGGCGGCGGCGCTGATCGTGACCAACACCACCGTCGGCCCGCTCTACGCCGAGCGGTTGCAGCGCGCGCTGGCGGGTCACTATCCGCAGGTGCATATCGTCGAGCTGCCGGACGGCGAGGCCTACAAGACCTGGGATTCGCTCAACCTGATCTTCGACGCGCTGCTGTCGCGCGGCTGTGACCGCAAGACGGTGCTGTTCGCGCTCGGCGGCGGCGTGGTTGGCGACATGACGGGCTTTGCGGCGGCCTGCTACATGCGCGGTGTGCCCTTCGTGCAGGTGCCGACCACCGTGCTGTCGCAGGTGGATTCGTCGGTCGGCGGCAAGACCGCGATCAACCACCCGCTGGGCAAGAACATGATCGGCGCCTTCTACCAGCCGGTGCGCGTGGTCTGCGACCTCGACACGCTCAAGACCCTGCCCGAGCGCGAGCTGTCGGCTGGCCTGGCCGAGGTGATCAAGTACGGTCCGATCCACGACCTGGACTTTCTGGGCTGGATCGAGGTCAATCTGCCGGCGCTGCTGGCACGCGACCCGCAGGCACTGGCGCATGCGGTGCAGCGCAGCTGCGAGATCAAGGCCGAGGTGGTGGGTCAGGACGAGCGCGAGTCGGGC
>CAZJQH010000226.1:0-2154 GCA_964547895.1 uncultured Chitinophaga sp.
ACCCCTTGCGGACGTAGTCAGCCGCCACCTGGGCCTGCTTGCCCCAGATCTCCAGATTGAACCAGTCGGGGTCCTCGTCGCGGCTCCGCCGGTTGACGGCCAGGGTGAGGTTGGCGACGTTGCTGCCGGACTCGAAGTAGCGGACTTCAGGGTCGCGGCCGGCGCGGCCGATGAGGGTGATGTTGTTCATGAGTCGGGGGTGTTGGTGGATTCGATGGCAGCGGCCAGCTCCTGCACCCTGGCATCAACGGCATCGACGATTGAGGCGTGATCACCCTCGTCGATCTGCCCGTCCTTCAGCAGGGCGTCGGCGCGGCGCCGGGCGTTGGCCAGGGCCGTCGGGCTGGTCAGCTGCGGGATGCCGCGCAAGGCGGCGTCGCGGTGCTGCTGGCTGGGGCTGGGCTCAGGGTCGGCGGGTGCAGCCACCTCCGGCTCGGGCTCGGCATCGACCGTGGCGGCGATCACCGGCGCAGGCTCGGGCTCGAGGTCGATCACGGCGTCGACGATCTCCTCACGGGTGGCGACGCCCAGCAGCACCTCTGGGCAGTGCAGGCGGCCGAACCATCCGGCGGCGCGGTACGCCAGCAACTGGTCCGTGTTTTTCGGCCACTGCGAGCCGCTGCGGCCGAACCATCCGTAATCCTTCGCCATCTTCACCGAGACCGGCATGCCCTGCAGCTCGGTGCCGCTGCGCAAATCCGTTGCGCTGGCGTGGCACTGACGATCATCGCCGGCGCCGGCGTGATGGAACCGCAGCGGGGTGAAGCGCCCTGACTGGTTGATCAACGCGATCACAAACGCCGAGGAGAATGCCGGCCTGCCGTTGATCGGGACCATGTTCTGCCCCACGAGGAACGGATCCATCTGCAGACGCTGGGCCAGGCTCAGCAGCATCAGGCAGTTGCTGAGGGCCTGCTTGCCGCCGGCCTTGTCGGCCCGGTAGCAGTCCGGGAGGATCGATGACCCAGCGAGGGCGGCGGCCATGCGCTGGCCCTGATCGAACGCGTCAGGGTTGGCCCAGATGCCGAGGCTGTTCTGGGGCTGCGGTGTCGCCACCGCGAGGGCCGTGGATTCAGTCATTTGAGGAACGAGCGGAGAGTTTCAACGGCGGCTTGATGCTCAGGCCCGGGGTCGGCCGCGGCGAGGCGATCGAGGAGCTTCGGCACCTGCAGCTGCCGCAGGGCGGTGCGGATGCGCAGGCGGTCGGCGCCTGAGACCAGATCGGTGATGGTCAGGAACATCAGTAGAGCTCCACGTCAACGTCGGCAGGTGGCGCCTCGCTGGCGCCGGGGGGATCCAGCGTCGCCAGCTGGCCGGCCGGCAGGTAGCCGGGCCAGACGGCGGTGCGCCGGCACTCCAGCAGCTGGGCCACCGCCAGCTCAGCGCGGCCGCGGCCACGCTCCAGCAGCGCGCCGGATGCCAGGAACGGGACCGCCACGAAGGGCCGGCGCTTCTCTACGGCGGCGAACACAAACCCGGCGGGCTCGATGCCGAGGGCCTGCTGAACGCCGCGCAGGTAGAACCAGGCCTGCAGGTCGTAGCCCAGGTCCCAGGCCTGCCAGCGGAACCGGCGGGGGTTGGCGGAGACGGTCGATTTCAGGTCCAGCACCCAGCCGTCGCTGGTGAGCCAATCGGGCTTGCAGCGGCAGTCGATGCCCAGATCCGGGTCGTGCCAGAACAGGGCCTCCTCGGCCGCGCCGGGGCTGGTCAGGATCTCGCCGATCAGCGGGTCACGCATGAGCGCGTCGGCCATGCCCTGCAGCTGCAGCCAGCGGTCAGCAGGCAGGGCGGTGCTGCCCTCAGGGATCGGGTGGCCTGCATCCCACTCGGACCACCATGCGGCGGCGGCGGCGATGCGGTCCCAGTCATCCCGGGCCTTGGTGCCCTCGCGCGGGCAGGCGCGGCCGAGGCCCTCCAGCTGCTTCGCCGTGGGGCGCCGTGGGGCATCCGGTGGCGTGAGGTCGAGATGGTAGGTCTCGGCGAACCGGCCGGGCTCCAACGTCAGCATGTGCAGCTCAGTGCCGAGCCGCATGGCGTCTGTCTCGATGCGCTCTGGCCGGTCCGGGTCGACGTAGTCGGCCCAGTAGTGGCGCGGGGTGGTGGTGGCCAGCGCCTTCAGGTGGCTGGCGCTGATGGAGGGGTGGGCGTGGTAGT
>CAZJQH010000226.1:2254-3557 GCA_964547895.1 uncultured Chitinophaga sp.
CACAAGCGCCAGCCGCTGTAGGCTCACGGCATGGAATGCACCATCCTCAACCTGCGCTTTCACGATCGCGGCTGCGAGCTGGACTTGCAGCCGATCGAGCCAGGGTCACGGCCGTTCATGGCGAAGGGGTCGGTCGACCTGGCCATTGACGCAGCGCTGCACCTGCAGCCGGGCGACAGGGTCAGAGTTGCGGGCGATGAGGTCTCGGACTCCCGGCCCTGGGCCATGTTGTCGCGGCTGGAGCGGGTCTGATGCAGATCACGACCGTGGCCGTGGCGATCCACGAGCGGGACGCCAGCCCTGACGACGACGGGGCCATCATCGTGACGCTGCACACGGGTGCCAGCGGGTTCGTGTTTGATCTGCAGGAGGTCGGGTCCGAGTCTGGGGTCACGCTCACTGAGGAGGAGCTGGCGGCGCTGCCCCAGGCCCGGGCCCGACTGCTGGATCAGTTCACGACGGCGAGCTGACCGACGGCGGCAGCCTCGAGCACAGCGGACGCCTCGTCCCAGTTCCGGGCCGGGATCGCCAGGCCGTGCTCGGAGTCCTCGTGCAGCACGCACGCCAGGTAGTGGCCATGGATGCAGACGGGCTCAACCGACCACAGGCCTTCGGTGAGGGCCTGATGGAAGCGCCGGGCCTCGTGGTCGGTGTCGATCCACGGCGGCAGGCGGAATGCGTGAATCGTGCGGCCGAGATCCACGGTGATGGCGTAGGTCATGGGTCGAGGGCGGTGAGGGCTGCCTGCTCAGAATCCGCGATCAGCGCCAGGCCGCCAGCAGCGGCGACCCGATCGCGCCAGACCATCTGATCCGGGCGGGTGGTCCGGATCCTACCCGGCGCCTTCACCTCCAGGCTCACGAACTGCGCCAGCTGCTGGCCCACATGCTCGGGGCCGATCGTGAGCACCCGCCATCCGATCAGGTCGGCGCTGCCCGGCGCCAGGCCGAACCGCACCAGCCGGCCCGTAGTGGCATCCCGCAGCGCCCCCACGTTGTTCCTGAACAGACGGACCCGGCCGCGGCTGCAGCTGAGCCGGATGCGCTGCTGCAGGGTGGTCTCGGGGTTCGCCATGCCGGCAGCCTAGGGCGATTGTGACGATCTGCGACGTGACCACCTGCGGGGGTGCCGGGATGACCCATAGGGGTTACAGTGAGGGGACCGGAGGCGAGAGCCGCCGGGTTCACTCCACCGCACCTCACGCCATGACCCCCACCGTTGACGACATCCTGAGCCGCACCGCCATCAGCTGCGGCTGGCACCTGTTCCCTGCCGAAGGTGGCCCGTGCCAGGTCCGCACCGC
>CAZJQH010000227.1:0-3548 GCA_964547895.1 uncultured Chitinophaga sp.
ACGAGGCCATGTTCCTCGGCGGCCTGCCCAAGGGCGAATTCCTGCGCGAGTTCGAGCCCGACTTCTTCTTCGACGACCAGACCGGCCATATCGAATCCGCCGCGCTGCATGTGCCGTCCGGCCATGTCGCCACCGGCATCGCCAACCCCTGATGACTGTTTCCATGAGTTTCCTGAGCAAGCTGAGCCAGTTCCGCCATTTCGCCGCCCGCGCCTGGGCGCTGTCATCGCCCTACTTCGGCTCCGACCAGAAATGGAAGGCGCGCGGCCTGCTCGCGGCGATCGTGGCGCTGAATCTGGGCGCGGTCTACATGCTGGTGCTGCTCAACGAGTGGAACCGGGTCTTCTACGACGCGCTGCAGAACAAGAACGCCGAGGTGTTCTGGCAGCAGCTGCTGCGCTTCACCGGGCTGGCCTTCGGCTACATCCTGATCGCGGTCTACCGCTTCTACCTGACCCAGCTGCTCGAGATCCGCTGGCGCGCCTGGATGACCGATCACGTGATGGCGCGCTGGCTCGGCCACAAGGCCTTCTACCGGCTCGAGCTGATGCGCTTCACGCGCGAGGACGCCCAGCTGCCCGACAACCCGGACCAGCGCATCCAGGAGGACCTCGGCATGTTCACGGCAGCGGCGGTGGGCCTGAGCATGGGCCTGCTCAACGCCTGCGTCACGCTGGCCAGCTTCGTCGGCATCCTGTGGGGCCTGTCGGGCAGCTTCGGCTTCTCCTTCAACGGCAGCGACTGGGACATCCCCGGCTTCATGGTCTGGATGGCGGTGATCTACGCCTTGGCCGGCAGCGTGCTGACCCACTACATCGGCCGTCCGCTGATCGGCCTGAACTTCGCGCAGCAAAAGCGCGAGGCCGACTTCCGCCACCACCTGATCCGGGTGCGCGAGTACAGCGAGGCGATCGCGCTCGATCGCGGCGAGCCGGTCGAGCAGCGCCAGCTCGGCGGCCATTTCGGCGCCGTGCTGAGCAACTACCTGGCGCTGATCAAGGCGCAGAAGCGCCTGACCTGGTTCACCGTCGGCTTCGGCCAGGCCGCCGTGGTGTTCCCCTTCGTGGTGGCGGCGCCGCGCTTCTTCAGCGGTGCAATCCAGCTCGGCGAGCTGATGCAGATCGCCTCGGCCTTCGGCCGGGTGCAGGACGCGCTGTCCTGGTTCGTCGACAACTACGACGCGCTGGCGCGCTGGCGCGCCACCACCGACCGCCTGACCGGTTTCGAGGACAGCCTGAAGGCCGCCAACGGCCAGGCCACGCTCTCGAGCGGCAGCGGCGACGAACTGCAGCTGAAGGAGCTGACCCTGTCGCTGCCCGACGGCCGCGTGCTGCTGCAGGGCGAAAACCTGGCGCTGCGCCCGGGCGACAGCGTGCTGCTGCAGGGGCCTTCGGGCAGCGGCAAGTCCTCGCTGTTCCGCACCCTGGCCGGTATCTGGCCCTACGCGCGCGGCCAGGTCGAGCTGCCGGCCGGCTTCGCGCAGGACGCGATGTTCCTGCCGCAGCGTCCCTACTTCCCCAACGGCAGGCTGCGCGACGCGCTGGCCTACCCGGCCACGGCCGAGCGCTACAGCGACGCCGAGCTGCAGCAGGCGCTGCGCGATGCGCTGCTGCCCCAGCTGGCCGACAAGCTCGATGTCGAGGACGCCTGGGGCCAGAAGCTCTCGGGCGGCGAGCAGCAGCGGCTCGCGGTCGCGCGCGCGCTGCTCAAGAAGCCGCGCTGGCTGTTCGCCGACGAATGCACCAGCGCGCTCGACGTCCAGTCCGAGCAGCATGTGTATGAGCGGCTGCTCGAGCTGATGCGCGAGCAAGGCGGCGCCCTGGTCTCGATCGCGCACCGGCCCTCGGTAGCCGGCTTCCACCAGCGGCAATGGAGCATCGACGCCGGGGGCAGGCTGGCCGCCTGAGCGCAGCACTCGCGCCAGCCGGTCCAAGCTGCTATCGTTGCGCCATAGCGGCGCCTGTGCGCCAGCTGCCAGGAGATCTGCGATGCAAACCTTGACCATAGTCTGGCAACGCCTGCTCGACGAGCAGGGCAACACCTGCCCGCGCTGCCAGGGAACGGGCGATTCGGTCCGGCGCGCGATCGAGCGGCTCAAGACGGTGCTCGAGCCGCTCGGGGTGCAGCCGGTGCTCGAATGCCGCTCGCTCGACCAGCAGGACTTCCTGCAGCAGCCTGCCGAGTCGAACCGGATCTGGATAGCCGGCCGGCCACTCGAGAGCTGGCTCGGCGCCCAGACCGGCGCCAGCCCCTGCTGCGCTGCCTGCGGCGACCAGGACTGCCGCACGCTCGAAGTCGAAGGCCAGGCCTACGAGGTGGTCCCGGAGGAACTGCTGGTGCGCGCCGGACTCAAGGCCGGGATTGGGCTGCTGGAACCAGAGCCTGCCAGCCAGGCCGCAGCCGGCAGCGGCAAGCCTTCGAGCTGCTGCGGCACTGGCGGCTGCTGCTACTGAACAGCCCTTGTTACATCGATGGCAGCGCCCGGCTGTACAGTCTGGACATGAGCCATCATCCTCATCACCATGCCGATGACCGTCATGGCCATGACCACCCACACCAGCATGGGTACGGCCACGCTCACGACCATCAGCATGTCCACGCCCCGGCCAGCTTCGACCGAGCCTTTGCCATCGGCATCACGCTCAACCTGCTGTTCGTCGCGATCGAGGCCTGGTTCGGCTGGCAGGTCGGCTCGCTCGCGCTGCTGGCCGACGCCGGCCACAACCTGAGCGATGTCGCCGGCCTGGTGCTGGCCTGGGGTGGCGCACTGGCCGGCCGCCTGCGTCCCGATGCGCGCCACACCTATGGCTGGCAGCGCGCCTCCATCCTGGCCGCCTTCGTCAACGCGCTGCTGCTGCTCTTCGCCATGGGTTCGCTCGCCTGGGAAGCCGTGCAGCGGCTGCAGTCACCGCAGCCCACCGATGGCATGACCATCATGGCCGTGGCAGCGGTCGGCATCGTGGTCAACACCGTCACAGCCCTGCTCTTCATGCGCGGCGGCGAGCACGACCTCAACATCCGCGGCGCCTTCCTGCACATGGCGGCCGACGCGCTGGTCTCGGCCGGCGTGGTGGTGGCGGGCGGACTGGCGCTGTGGCTGGGCTGGTACTGGATCGATCCGGTGGTCAGCCTGCTGATCGCGCTGGTGATCGTGCTAGGCACCTGGGACCTGTTCCGCCAGTCTCTGCACCTGCTGTTCGACGGCGTGCCGGCCCACATCGACTTCCACGCGGTACGGGCCTGCCTGCAGGGCCTGCCGGGCGTCGAGCGGGTCCACGACCTGCATGTCTGGGCCATCGGCAGCTCGCGCACCGCGCTGACCGCCCACCTCGACATGCCGGCCGGGCTACCGGATGACGGCTTCTACCACCAGGCCAGCGAGCTGCTGCAGCAGCGCTTCGAGATCGACCATGTCACGCTGCAGGTGATGCGCAGTTCGTCACAGCAGCACTGCAACTGAGCGGCCGGCCGAAGTCCGGATCCGGCCTACCCATTTTTCTCACCAGATCAGATAGCATTTGTCTATCACACCGATTGAGTATTCCTAA
>CAZJQH010000228.1:0-3525 GCA_964547895.1 uncultured Chitinophaga sp.
AGGCCGGGAAAGTCGGCGACGATGGCGTCGCGCGTCTTGGTCAGGCGGTTGAAAAGGGTGGACTTGCCGACGTTGGGTCGGCCCACCAGGGCGATGACAGGTTTCATTCGGGGCGCCAGGCGTGGAGTACGCCTTTGCGTGTCAGGACCAGCAGATTGTTGCCTGCCAGCAGGGGAGCGGAGACGATGGCAGAGCCATCGGTAGCGAGACGGTTGAGCAGCTTGCCGTCCTGGCGCGCAAGCACATGGACATAGCCCTGCGCATCGCCCAGCGCGATCGAGCGGCCGGCGGCCAGCGGCGCGGTCAGGCCACGGTGCAGCAGCAGGTCGGACTGCCACAGGACTTCGCCGCCATCGGCCTTCCAGGCCATGACGCGGCCGTTGCCTTCGGCACCATAGACCGATCCCTCGGCCAGAGCGAGGCCGGCCGAGCCATTGGCTGGCTTGGTCCAGGTCAGCGCGCCGCGCTGGGCGTCGACGCAGCCGACGGCGGACTGGAAGGCGCGCACGCAGACCTGCGCCTGCTCGCGTGCGGCCGGGCCGACCAGGTCGACCAGGCGTTCGATCTCGTTGACACCGCGCGGGGAGGCCAACGGAGCTTCCCAGCGCGTCGAGCCATTGTTGGGATTGAGTCCGACCAGGCGGCCACCAATACCGGCCAGCAGGGTATTGCCGACTGCCGTCAGCACGCCGGGCTGCTGCAGGATCAGCGGCTCGGTGCCACGAGCGGGCTGGCTCCAGATCCGGGCGCCGTTGCGCGCGTCGAACGCGGTCAGGCTGCGGTCGCCAGCGAGCACGAAGATGCGGCCACCCGCCACCAGCGGCACGGTGAAGGCGCGCGCCGCCAGCCGGGTGCGCCACAGTTCCTTGCCCTGCGCGAGCGCGACCAGCTCATTGCCCTGGGTCAGCACGGCGGCGATCTCGCCGTCATAGCCGGTGCCGACCGCGATGCGGCCATCGATCCTGGCCTGCCAGCGCAGGCTGCCGCTGCCGGCGTCGAGCACCAGCACCGAGCCGGACTCGCTCGCCAGCGCGACTTCGCTGCCGACCAGGGCCGGGACGGAATGCGGCGCTGGCGCGCCGAGTTCGTACTTCCAGACCTGCTTTGCTGGCAGGCTGGGGCTGAATGAGGTCAGGGCTGCCGGTTCGGGCCTGTCAGGGCTGGAGGAGCAGCCGGCCAGCAACAGGGCGGCGACGGCAGCCAGGGCAAGCCGTGGCAGCAGGGGCTGAGAGCGGAACGTCACGTGACTCACTCCTTGGAAGCCTGGGTGTCAGACTGGGGATCGATGCCAAGCGCGTTGAGCTTGGACTCGACGATGCGGCGGTATTCGGGCTCGCTGGACAGACCGTTCCAGGCCTTGCGGTACTCGACACGGGCTGCATCGTGCTGGCCCTGCGCCAGCAGCACGTCGCCGCGGCGGTCGGCCTGCAGCGGCTCGAAGCCCGGCGCAGCCTTGAAGTCGAGCGCCTTGAGCGCCTGCTCATGGTCCTTGGCCTCGAGCGCGAGTCCGGCTTGGCGCAGCCGCGCGACCGCCACCAGGGCTTCGTCGCCCGACTTGTCGACGACCCAGGCCAGTGCCTTGCGCGCCTCGTCGAGCTTGCCCGCCTCGTGCAGTGCACGCGCGGCCAGCAAGCCGGCCTGCTGGCCCTGCTGGGCGCGGCCGGCCTTGTCCTGCACGTCAGTCCAGACGCGCTGGATGCGGTCCGCATCCGATGATTGCACCGCGCGCTCGAGCTCCTCGTAGAGGGCAGCGGCCTCCTGGGCCGACTTGCGCTGCCAGTACTGCCAGCCGTTGAAGGCGGCATAGGCCCCCAGCACGACGATCAGCAGCCAGCTGATCAGGTTGCCGTAGCGGGACCAGAAATGTTTGAGATTGGCGAGCTGTTCCTGCTCTTCCAGGTCGAGATGGGAAGCCATGGGGCGCTATCGAAGGGGGATGGGAAGCGGGGGCTCAGGCCCCCGCGACGGTCATTGTAGGCCCATAAGGGCGGCTTCAGCGACAGGGCAGCCGTCAGGGCTGGCGCAGCTGCCGGGCCCAGTCGGCCACCGATTCCAGCGTGAACAGGGTCTGCTCGGCAATCGCGCCAGCGCCTTCGCGCAGCGGCTTGACCGCCACCTGGCCGGCCGCGAGCTCGCTGTCGCCGAAGATCAGCGCGTAGCGCGCGCCGCTGCCGTCGGCCTTCTTGAACTGCGACTTCATGCTGCCGTGACCATCGGCGCCGCCAGCATGCATCTGCACCGAGACACCGGCAGCGCGCAACGCACGCAGCACCGGCATCACCTGCGGCAGCGCCTCGCGCTGCGGCACCACCGCGTAGCAGTCGGGCACCGGCACGGCCGGCAGCAGTTGCTGTTCCTTGAGCAGCTCGAGGATGCGCTCGACGCCCAGCGCCCAGCCAACCGCCGGCGCCGGCTTGCCGCCGATCTGGGCGATCAGACCGTCGTAGCGGCCACCGGCGCAGACCGTTCCCTGCGAGCCCAGCGCGGTGGTGACGAACTCGAACACGCTCAGGTTGTAGTAGTCCATGCCGCGCACCAGGCGCGGATTGATGCGATAGCCAATGCCCTGGGCATCGAGCAGCGCGCGCAGGCCGTTGAAATGGGCCAGCGATTCCTCGCCGAGGTAGTCCATCAGCTTCGGCGCGGCCTCGACCAGCGCCTGCATGGCCGGGTTCTTGGTGTCGAGGATGCGCAGCGGGTTGCTGTAGAGGCGGCGGCGCGCGTCCTCGTCGAGCTGGTCTTGGTGCTGCTCGAGGTAGGCGATCAGCGCGGCACGGTGCGCCTGACGCTCGGCCGGCTGGCCCAGGCTGTTGATCTCGAGCGCGACATCCTTCAGGCCCAGCTCGGCCCAGAGGTCGCAGGCCATCGCGATCTGCTCGGCGTCGACGTCGGGGCCGGCAAAGCCGAGCGCCTCGGCGCCGACCTGGTGGAACTGGCGGTAGCGGCCGCGCTGCGGGCGCTCGTGGCGGAACATCGGGCCCATGTAGTAGAGGCGCTTGGGACCGTCATAAAGCATATTGCTCTCGACCACCGCGCGCACCACGCCGGCCGTGCCTTCCGGGCGAAGCGTGAGCTGCTCGCCGTTGAGACGGTCCTCGAAGGAGTACATCTCCTTCTCGACGATGTCGGTGACCTCGCCCAGGCCGCGCACGAACAGCGCGGTCGGCTCGACGATCGGCGTGCGCACGTTGCGGTAGCCATAGCGCGCCATCAGACCGCGCACCTTGGCCTCCAGCCATTCCCAATGCGCCGAATCTGGCGCTGCGATGTCGTTCATGCCTTTGACGGCACTGATTTTTTCTGCCATGTAGTTCTTCTGTGCTTAAACGTGCAGGTGCTGGCCAGCTCAGGCGGCAGCGCCGAACCTATTCTCGATGTACTGCTCGACGATCTGCTGGAACTCCTGTGCGATGCCGTCGCCGCGCAGGGTGACGGCCTTCTCGCCGTCGATGTAGACCGGGGCGGCGGGTGCCTCGCCGGTGCCGGGCAGGCTGATGCCGATGTCGGCATGCTTGCTCTCGCCCG
>CAZJQH010000229.1:0-3503 GCA_964547895.1 uncultured Chitinophaga sp.
CCGGTGATTTCGCGCACGGCCTTGATGACGCCGACCTTCTGGGCGCCAGCGTCGGTCAGAACGACGTTGAACTCGGTCTTCTCTTCAGCGGCCGGAGCAGCGGCACCGCCGCCGGCAGCCGGAGCAGCCATGGCAGCAGCGGACACGCCGAACTTCTCTTCGATGGCCTTGACCAGGTCGTTGAGTTCCATGACGGACATGCTGTCCAGGGCGGTCAGGAATGCGTCTTTATCGAATGCCATTTTGATTTCCTAAAACTTTTGGTTGGATTCCAGCACGCCTCAGGCGGGCTGCGCCTCGGTAGCCTCGGCCTCGGCGGGCTGAGCGCCACCGCGTTGCTCGGCCAGGGCGGCCAGCACACGGGCGGTACGAGAGATCGGGGATTGCATCAAGCCCAGCAGCTGAGCCAGCAGCACTTCCTTCGAAGGGATGCTTGCCAGTTGCTTCACGCCATTCGCGTCCAGGGCCTTGCCGGCATAGACACCACCGCGAATCACCATCTTGTCGTTGGTTTTCGCGAAGTCGGCCACCACCTTGGCGGCAGCGACGGCGTCTTCCGAGAAGCCGTAGATCAGCGGACCGGTCATCTGGTCGACGCCTGCCTCGAAGCCGGTACCAGCCACAGCACGGCGGGCCAGGGTGTTCTTCAGAACACTCAGGCTCACACCTTGGCTGCGGGCGGCAACGCGCAACTGGGTCAGGGCAGCGACCGTGATGCCGCGGTATTCCGCCATCACGAGCGTTTGAGCTTTAGCTGCGAGTGCCGACACCTCGTCGATGACGGCTTGTTTCTCACTGCGATTCAGACTCAAGGTCTACTCCTTAAAAAGCATGGTCAGGTCTCCCCTCGCATGCACCTTCTTGCAGCGACCAACCGTTTCAGGACTTGTCCATCTGCGGCGGGATCGCCATCTGCGCTGGCTCTGATTAAGCGGTACGGCCTTGCGGCCTCACCACGCCAGCGGTCTTGGATGGCCCCGCACGGCTTGCACCGGGCGGGCCCACCAGTTTGGATTCCCGCGGTTCAGGCAGGAATCCGAGATTTCAACGCGATCAGACCGCGATGGAGCCGACTTCCACGCGGACACCGACGCCCTGGGTGGACGAAACGGCGACCTTGCGCAGGTAGACACCCTTGGACGAAGCCGGCTTGGCCTTGTTCAGGGCATCCAGCAGCGCGCCCAGGTTGCCCTGGAGCTGCTCGGCGCTGAAGGAGCGACGGCCGATGGTGCCGTGGATGATGCCGGCCTTGTCGACGCGGAACTGGACCTGGCCAGCCTTGGCGTTCTTGACGGCGGTGGCGACGTCCGGGGTCACGGTGCCGACCTTGGGGTTCGGCATCATGCCGCGCGGGCCCAGGATCTGGCCCAGGGCACCGACGATGCGCATCGCGTCAGGCGAGGCGATCACGATGTCGAAGTCCATCTTGCCGGCCTTGACGTCGGCAGCCAGGTCTTCGAAGCCGACGATGTCGGCGCCGGCAGCCTTGGCTTCCTCAGCCTTGGCGCCTTGGGCGAACACGGCGACGCGCTTGGTCTTGCCGGTGCCGTTGGGCAGCACGACGGCGCCACGCACGACCTGGTCAGACTTCTTGGCATCGACGCCGAGCTGGACAGCCACGTCGATCGACTCGTCGAACTTCGAGTTGGCGCATTCCTGGACGATGGCCAGGGCTTCGCCGATCGGGTACAGCTTGGTCGACTCGACCTTGCCCTGCAGGGCTTTTTGCTTCTTGGTCAGCTTGGCCATATCACACGCCCTCCACAATCACGCCCATGGAACGGGCAGAGCCAGCCAGGGTCTTGATCGCGCCTTCGATGTCGGCAGCGTTCATGTCCTTCAGCTTGGTCTTGGCGATCTCTTCCAGCTGGGCGCGGGTGATCTTGCCAACCTTGGCGCTGTGCGGAGTCGGAGAACCCTTGTCCAGCTTGATGGCCTTCTTGATGAGGGTCGTCGCCGGCGGGGTCTTGATGATGAAGGTGAAGCTCTTGTCCGCGTAGGCAGTGATCACCACCGGCAGCGGCAGACCCGGCTCGACGCCTTGGGTCTGGGCGTTGAACGCCTTGCAGAACTCCATGATGTTCAGGCCGCGCTGACCCAGCGCCGGACCGATCGGGGGAGAGGGGTTGGCCTTACCAGCTGGCACTTGCAGCTTGATGAAGCCGACGATTTTCTTCGCCATGTTTGAGCTCCTGCGAGTCCAAGCGGTCAGCACCCCTGCGGGCGCCAGCCTCCTCGCTGACAGGTTCCTATTGATTTGCCGCTGGCGTCGGAACGAAGCCGCCAGTGCAAACGCCGACGCGCATGCTGCTCGTCGGCGAAAGCTTTAGATTCTATGACGCCCAACCGATGCGGTCAAGCGTTTTTTTATCAGGTCTTCTCGACCTGGTTGAACTCGAGCTCGACCGGGGTTGCGCGGCCGAAGATGGTGACCGAGACGCGCAGCTTGTTGCGCTCGTAGTTGACTTCCTCGACCGTGCCGTTGAAGTCGGTGAACGGGCCCTCCTTGACGCGCACATATTCGCCGATGACGAACTCGACCTTGTGGCGCGGCTTGTCGGTGCCTTCCTGCATCTGGCCCAGGATCTTCTGCACGTCCTCTTCAGAGATCGGCGCCGGACGGTTCTTGGCGCCGCCGACGAAGCCGGTCACCTTGGCCGTGTTCTTGACCAGGTGCCAGGTCTCGTCGTCCATCACCATCTCGACCAGCACGTAGCCCGGGAAGAACTTGCGCTCGGTGGTGCGCTTGACGCCGTTCTTGACCTCGACCACTTCCTCGGTCGGCACCAGGATACGACCGAACTTGTGCTGCATCTCGGCACGCTGGACGCGCTCGATGATGTTGCGCTCGGCGGCCTTCTCCATGCCCGAATAGGCATGAACGACATACCAGCGCATGCCCTCGGCCGGAGCGGCATTCATGGTGGCGGTTTGTTCGGTCATTGTCATCTCCAACCCAGCACGAGGTCGTATAGCACCCATTCGAGCGTCTTGTCGGTCAGCCACAGGAACAGGGCCATCACGAACACGAAGGCAAACACATAGGCCGTCATCTGGGTCGCCTCGCGACGGGTCGGCCAGACGACCTTCTTGACTTCCTTCAGCGAGTCCTGGCCATAGGCCTGCAGGCGCTTGCCCGCATCCGACACGGCAAACACCGCGACCGCAGCCGCCACTGCCACCAGCAGGGCCGCCCATTGCGCCAGCGCGCCCTGGGGCTTGAGCAGATAGAAGCCCACGAAACCCAGCAAGAGCAGGGCGACAGCACCCGCCAGCTTGGCCTTGTCGGCACCCGAGCCAACGGTTTCGACTTCAGTTGTGGCCATGAATATGCACTCGTGAAAAAACGCGTCCAGAGAAACGCAAGCCCACCGGAATCTTACGACTCGGGCGGGCTTTCGGTTACCACTCGGAATCGGGCGATAAGACTTGCCCGGTTCAGGTGGCAGGGGCAGAGGGAATCGAACCCCCAACCTTCGGTTTTGGAGACCGACGCTCTGCCA
>CAZJQH010000230.1:0-3486 GCA_964547895.1 uncultured Chitinophaga sp.
CGCTAAACAGGAGAGTCACGATGACTGAACTCGCTCGCTTTCGCCCCGCTGCGGCAAGGCACCAGCCCACCTTCGTTTTCGAGCGTGCCTCGCTCGCGCTGATCGCCACCTGGCGCGAACGCCTTGCCACCCCGGGCACTGCAGCGCTATCGCTGGACAGCGAATGGCGCGACCCCGTTGCCTGTCGGCTTCCATTCTGAGCTGGGAGGTTGCCATGAGTCTTGCCGCCGGTTTCGCATGGTTGCAGTGCCGCTGGGACTACCAGCAGCGCTTTGCCGTTGCCATACCCGACTGGATCTGCTGCTACGACCTGCCCCAGCGCACGAGCCTGGTCAGGGTGGCCCTTCGCCTGGGCTGGGTCCTGCCCGATCGCGTGCTGCTGCCCGACGAGTTCCATTCGGGTCGCTGGAGCGTCTGGGGCTAGAGACAGAACAGCGGGAGCCTGTCCCGTCAACAACAGGCGTCGCCGATTTATGTCCACTTGCGGGCGACCGAGAAATGCGGCTAAAGCGTCGGTGGCCTCCTCCGTCCGGGCCTGCCGCACGCCAGCGGTTGAATCCGGACGAACAGGAGCCACTCATGCGCACCACCCTCTTCGACAACGGCGACTTCGCCTATTTCGCCGACCTCACGCCCGTGCCGGCCCCCGTCGGCGGGTACTGCCTCACCATCAGCAGCCGTCTGGTCTCCTCGCGCGACAGCCAGGCATAACAGGTGCGCCTCCGTGCCTGCCTGGTCGACGGGCATCTCCAGAATCTGGCCCGCCTGATCGAATCGCAGCTTGCGGGAGTCCACCATGGGTGAGGGCTGCCATGTGCTTCGCAGGGGCGAGGCCGATTGGTTCTCGGCCAAAGGCTGGCCGACCAAGGTGGTGCTTCGGATCGAGCACGCAACACGCTACCGGCTCGAGTACGCCCAGGCACTGGTCGTCCCGGCTCAGTCTTCCAGCGCACAGTCGACCGGCGTGGCCCCGAGCAGACGCGTGCAGACCTCGGGCGCCAGGCTCACAAGGTAGCCACGTCGCCCGCCGTTGATCCAGATACGCGGCAGCTCCAGGATGCTGCGCTCAACGTAGACCGGCATTTGGCGCCGCGTGCCGAAGGGCGAGGTGCCACCAACCAGGTAGCCGCTGTGGCGGTTGGCGATCTCGGGCTTGCAGGGCTCGACCGACTTGACGCCGATCTGGCGCGCCAGATTCTTGGTCGAGACGGTGCGGTTGCCGTGCATCAGCACGATCAGCGGCCTGGCCTTCTCGTCCTGCATCACCAGCGTCTTGACGACGCAGAACGGATCAACGCCGAGCACGCTAGCGCTGTGCTGCGCGCCGCCGTGCTCCAGGTACTCGTAGGGGTGCTCGGTGAATTCCTCCTTATGCTGTCTGAGCAGCGCGGTCGCGGGGGTTTCGCTGACTCTTGCGGTCTTGGCCATCTGTACTTGCTTCCTGTGCGGGATTTTGGCGCCGAGGATACCTGCCCACGGCCGGCGATGCCTAGATCCAGATCGACCGCATCCGGCTCGCCTCCACCACCTCGGACGCGACCAGCGTCTAGGCCCGTCCCGTGGGCCGGCACGACGCCACCGGGTGGTGGACGAATACGGCGGCGACACCCTGTCAGGCGATGGCGAGCGGGCTTCCTTCAATCCTCTGATCATGGGCAACCTGCTGGACTTCATCCTCGGGGCCTGGGATCTCTATGCCTGCAAGACATGCAACTTCGAGGACGACCTGGAAGGCATGCTGGGCTTCTTTACCGCCGACTCGGCGTTCTACTCCTACCTGGGCAGCGCGCTGTACGGCCGGATCCTGGCGCGCTTCGCCCACCTGGCGCAAGTCGGCAACGAAGGCGAGGACAGCGATGCGGACGAGGACTGCCATCCACCCAACTAGGCCTAGCTGCACCACTGTCCACAGCTGCTGTCGGACTCGATGAAGGCCAGCTTCGAACATGCGTTGGCGAAGAGGTTTTTCAATGATGGAAGCCGCTGTGTCGGCAGCTGAAACGGCCTGAGCTGGAAATTTGCTGCACTGCAGCAAAAAGTCTTGCAGAGCGTGGAATCCGCTCCTACAATTCACGCATGTTGCAGTGCAATATCAAGTCTGGGGACGGCTCCAGGCATGGCGCACCAACTCAACCTCTTACACAAGCTCAGGAGTTAACCATGCTGACCGTCGAACAAATCGTCTCCAACCAGAAAGACCAAGCCGCCGCCTTCTACGAGCTGGCCAACCAGGCCGTCAACGGCGTCGAGCGCCTGGCTGAACTCAACCTCAAGACCATCAAGTCCAACGTGGCTGCCAGCGCTGCCCAGACCGAAGCCCTGTTCGCCGTCAAGGACGTCCAGAGCCTGCTGGCCCTGCAGAACCAGGACCTCAAGGCTGCCGCTGAGAAGGCCAGCGCCTACGGCCGCGAACTGTACGAGATCGTTTCCGGTTTCGGCAACCAGTTCACCATGGTCGCTGAAGGCCGCGCAACTGAAGCCCAGAAGCAGATCAGCGCCCTGGTCGACAGCGCCGTGAAGAACGCCCCGAAGGGCACCGAGCAGGCCGCTGCTGCCATCCAGAGCGCCGTCGCTACCGCCGGCAACGCTTTCGAGTCGGTCCAGAAGGCCGTCAAGCAAGCTTCCGAGCAGGCCGCTGCCAGCTTCGACACCATGGCTAAGAACGCCCTGAACGCAGCTGACGCCGCTGTCAAAACCAAGAAAGCCGCCTGATCTTCGGCGCCTAGCCGGATCACGAGTCCCGCGCACCCCTTCCGGGGTGGCGGGGCTTTTTTTTACCTGCTGTCGGACTTCTGCCCGGTCCAGGCCATGGACATGGACGGACTCCAGCAGCGCTGCCAGGGCTGGTAGCAGTAAGAACTGCGCAGAGCACGGGCATTCCTCAGCACCTGGCCCGATCGTCACCTGCATCTTTGAGAAACGCTTGCTGCCATTAGCATTCGCCACCGTGCAGATGGTGTCATCGGTGAAGCGCGCCCTGGGATGGAACAGCGGCGCGAAGTCCTTGGCGCAGGACATTTGGCCTCTTGTATTTGGTGCTCATGCCCCCTCTGACTGACGATCACTGCGCAGCAGGCCCGCTGATCTGGATTCCCTTGAGCAGGTCCAGCCCCGTCTCTCGCATGAATTCCTGGTAATCCACCGGCTTGCCGATCTGCGCATCTGACGTGTTCGGCAGCACATGCGCCCAGGCCCGTCCCGTTCCTTGGTCGTAGACCAGCTTGAATAGGCGGGTCGGCACCCAGACCTTGTTGCGGCCGATCGTCTGGTGGCCGGCATCGAAGAGCGGCCCCGTGAACACGAAAACGTCCCCGTTCGCACGCTTGGCGTATTTACGCGTGTCCGACTCCAGCTTGCTCCAGACCTTTCGGTTGTGGGTGGAGTCTTGCGGGACCATGTTCGACAGTGCGAAGGTTTGCGCCATCGCATTCGCTGTCGGTGCGTTGCCGGCCGCCGCCATGTGCCCCCTGTCGTATCCCGAGTCCT
>CAZJQH010000231.1:0-3482 GCA_964547895.1 uncultured Chitinophaga sp.
GCCGATCACCGTGGCGCGCAAGCCGCTGGTGGGCACCGTGGCCGAGAACGTGCTGCGGCACGGCACTGGGGCGCTGAATGTCGATGGGTGTCGGGTGGAAGCGGAAGACGGCCGGCCGCTGATAATCAGCCACGGTGAAGGCTTTGGGGCTGGCCAACACGTCACGGCATACGGTGACGGCCTCTTTGGTAGCCGGCATGGAGGCACTACTACCCTTGGCCGCTGGCCCGCCAACCTGATCCACGACGGCAGCGACGAGGTGGTGGGGTTGTTTCCGCAGCAGCAGAGCGGGGCGAACCCGACTCGGCGCGGTGGCATGGGTTACCACGGTGCCGACGGTCAAGAATCCTGCGTGGCACCACGCGGGGCCGACACTGGCAGCGCCGCCCGCTTCTTCTACACCGCCAAGGCCAGTCGTCAGGACCGCGAAGACGGAAACGCACATCCCACGGTGAAGCCCACCGACCTGATGCGCTACCTCTGCCGGCTGGTGACACCTCCCGGCGGGATCGTGTTGGATCCATTCATGGGCAGTGGCAGTACCGGCAAAGCAGCCATGCTCGAGGGCTTCGAGTTCATCGGCATTGAGCGCGATGCGGACAGCTTCGCCACAGCGCAGCGCCGAATCGCCAAGGCTGGCGCCGCCGGCTATCAGCCCAGCCTCCTGGAAGCCCTGAGCGATGGCTGATGCTGCCGAGACCTACCGGCTAGCGTTGCCGGCACCGGCGGGTTCCTCTGCAATCCACCTTTCATGACCCCTCCCATCATCATCATCTCCCAGGTCCGTCAGCAGGACGGCAGCGATCTCTGGCGGATCTGCTACGGCAGCACCTGCCGCGAGTCGCCGGACTGGTGGCAAATCACCATCTGGCTGGAGCAGTTCTCCAGGTTGATGGCAGGCGAGCCGGAGGGGGATCCGATTACACCGGCTTGACCAACACCGCCCACCCCGTCGAGGGCCCGTCAACCTCCCATCGCCTCAGCCAGTTGCGGCGGCTGTAGGCGATGCCGGCCCCGCGGGTGTGGTTCACATAGCCGCCGTTCACCATGTCGGCCTCCCCATTCGGATCGTTCATCACGAACGACGTAGCACTGAACCCGATGCACAGCGTCCAGTGCCCGCCACCCGTCGGCGCCGTGGCGGGTCCATGGTGGCGCCAGCCCACCGGCACCGGCCGGCCGGCCGTGATCTCGGCCTCGAGCAGCCCCGGGGCAGCGTTGGTCACGAACCTGGCATCAAGGCCCAGGGAGCGCAGCGCCGCCAGCTGGGCCTGCGCATCGGTCGTGTCGCCGAACCTGGCGCGGATGGCGTTGTATTCGTCGTCACCCTTGACCTTGCCGTAGAACGCGGCGACCATCGCGCAGGTGCTGCTGAAGCACTCGCGGTAACCGGTGCCGCTGCGGTTGTCGTTCTGGCTGAAATACGGCACCCGCAGGATCTTCTCGGTCGGCCGCACCGGCCCACCCCACAGCTTCGCCTCGGCTTCCCTCCGACGCCTCAGGCCTACCTCGCTGGGCCCGCCCGGGTTGACGTAGAGCCGCAGGGCGGCGGGCACGTCGGCCAGCCTCGAATCCCGCAGGCAGGCGGTGATCGTCTCGAATCCCGTGGCCCCGTAGAAGTTGACTCCGACGTTGTAGGCGAACGACAGCAGGGCCGCCTGCTGCGATGCCCTGAGTTTCGGCCAGGTGGGGATGCGCTTTGCCAGCTGGGACCGCGCGAAGTCGCGGACGTAGGAGTCCAGCATCTGATCCGCCACGGCCTGCGTGATGGTGTCGCCGGCCTTGACCTGCGTCCCATCGAAATGCTGGGTGTTGCCCCATCCGATGGTCCAGGGATCGCCGCCGGTCTCGGGGTCGGGATAGGCTTCGAGGCGGCAGCCCTCGAACTCCCGGATCACCGGCAGGGCCAACTTGACCGCCGGGTCATCGGCCGGCTTCGGCAGCGGAGCGGCCCGCCACAGCTCGCTGAACCGCTGGCGTTGCGGGCCGGTGAGCGATTCATCCAGGGCGGTCAGCGCCGCCAGCTGGTGAGGCTCCAGCCGGCCCACGCGGGCAGCGTGCTCGCACGCCCCGCGGACAGTGGCCAGGCTCATCGCTTGGCGAGGGGCGAGAAGATGCCGGCGAGCAGCTCGACGCCGCGGTAGAACCGGGCGACCAGGTCGTTGTCCTTGGGGGTGTCGGTCAGGTTGACGATCAGCACGGCGGCACCGTGCAGGGCCAGGAGGATCTCCAGCAGGTCGCGGATCTCGACGGTCATGGCGTAGGGTCGGCGGTCATCTCCACCGTAGCGACGGGCCAGAGGCGGTCCATGCCCACGGTCACCATGACCGGCAACACCAGGCCGCAGATTGCGGCCAGGATGACCACCTGCGCCACTCGCTGCTCCAGTCGGTTGAGGCGGGCGTAGACACCGGCGTCGCCCTCCATGGACCGCCGCGCCTCGGCCTGGTCCTGGATCAGTCGGTCCACCTTTGTCGAGACCTTGACCAGCTCCACCAGTAGGGTCTGGTGGCTGACGTGGTCCGGGTCCATGTCCATCAGACGACGGCCTCCAGCTCCATCGTAACGTCAACCAGGCCGCCGGACTTGTGCGTCTCCTCTGGCTGGCCGGCGTACCGCCAGGTGGTCGAGGATGGCACCAGGTCGGTCTGGCTGGCGTGCCCGGCCCAGGCCTCGGGCGACAGGAAGAACGAGAAGAACCCCCCGCGCTGGCCGCGGTAATGGTCGCGGATCAGCTTGGCCTCGGCTGCGCTGAGGTTCCTGAACCCCAGCCGCAGCCTGTGATTCGCCGGCGTTGTGCCATGGCGGAACCGCACCATCCCACCGGCCCACCCGGGCTGGGTCGTGACCGGGTAGCGACCGAAGTCGTAGGACCTGGTGTCTGGCTCCAGCGCCGGGAATGTCGCCATCAGTTCTGCAGCGTGATGGTGCTCGCCGCGATCGAGAAGGTGCCGGCCGTGGTTGACACGTCGGCGCCGAAGTCGTTGTAGGCCACCAGCTCATCAGCCGAGCTGGCACCACCGCGGGACTTGTAGATCACCGCACCGCGGGCGGTGATCGTCGAGCTGGCCCAGGAGACGGACGCGAACTGCAGGGTAACCCGGTCGTTCGCTGTGTCCTTCGTCACGGTGCAGGCTGACGTCACGCCGCCGGAGGTGTAGCCGGTGCCGCTGGCCTCGTTGGTCACGTCGTCGCGCTTGTCGTGCGTGTCCTTGTTCGGCGTGTAGCTGCTGGTGACCAGCATGACCTTGAAGGTGTCGGTATCGAAGTCGATGGCACCGCGGGCCATGTCGTCGACGGCGCTGTTGTAGATGAGGCTGGCCATGGGTGGGGAGGGTTGAGGGTTGGTTAGCTGGCCTTCACGACCCGCCACGGGCGGCGCCATGAGGGGTAGATCTGGAATGGCGGGGGTGCGATTGTCACCTGAGCCTCAAACGACAGGCTGAGATAGGTGAAGTCTGCGGGCGGCCAATGGGATGACC
>CAZJQH010000232.1:0-3444 GCA_964547895.1 uncultured Chitinophaga sp.
CCACAGCACCGCCTTCTTGCCGCCGGCGTTCATCGCGATGTTGCCGCCGACGCAGGACGCCTCGGCGCTGGTCGGATCGACCGCGAACACGAAGCCGGCACGCTCGGCAGCATCGGCCACGCGCTGCGTCACCACGCCGGCCTCGGTGAACAGGGTCGGCACCTTGCGCTCGACGCCGGGCAGGTCGATCAGCTCGACCTCGCTCATGCCGAGCAGCTTCTCGGTGTTGATGACCACGCTCTTCCAGGTCAGCGGAATCGCGCCGCCGGTGTAGCCGGTGCCGCCTCCGCGCGGGATGATGGTCAGTCCGAGCTCGATGCAGGCCTTGACCAGGCCGGCCATCTCGGCCTCGCTGTCGGGCGTCAGCACGACGAAGGGATACTCGATGCGCCAGTCGGTCGCATCGGTCACATGGCTGACCCGGCTCAGGCCATCGAACTTGATGTTGTCCTTGTGGGTATGGCGGCGCAGCGTCTTCTCGGTCTGCCGGCGCAGCGCCTCCATCTCGTCGAAGGCGGCCGCGAACTGGCGCACTGCCAGCTTAGCCGCCGCGAGCAGCTCGCCCACCAGCGCATCGCGTCCACCATCCTGCTGGGGCTGGCGCCGCTTCTCGACCTCGCCCAGCCGGTGATGCAGCGCGTCGACCAGCGCCTGGCGTCGCTTCGGGTTGTCGAGCAGATCGTCGTGCAGGTAGGGGTTGCGCTGCACCACCCAGATGTCACCCAGCACCTCGTAGAGCATGCGGGCCGAGCGCCCGGTATGACGCTCCTGGCGCAGCTGGTTCAGCACGTCCCAGGCGCGAGAGCCCAGCAGGCGGATGACGATTTCCCGATCGGAAAAGGAGGTGTAGTTATACGGGATTTCGCGCAGCCGCGGGGCTTCGCCGGAAGCCTCGAGCAGTTGCTGGATCGGGGTGGGAGCGTTCATAAGCAGGGAATCCTCTACCGTTAATACGGGGTTAACGATGTTAACGCAGTGCAGCAAAGCGCCTTGTCAGCCCGACGTAAGCCGACAATCCAGCAGGGATTCAGGCCAGCGTTGCATGGCTAGCGGCGCACCGGGCGCTGCCTGGGGATTGTCGCAGTCGACGGCAAGCGCCACTGCAGCCAGCAGGCAAGCGAGCCCAGCGCCAGCACCAGGGCCGCGTAGGTAGCCATCTTGCCGTCACGCCCGAACACCAGCAGGCCCGCCAGCTGCACCAGCAAGCCGGCCGCCGCCAGCCAGCGCCAGGCCAGCCACAGCTGACGTGCAGACCCGGCACGCCGGCCGAGCAGCGCGACTGCCAGCAGCAAGGCCAGTAACAGTGCCGGCGAGGCGAAATTGAGCAGGTGCAGCAGCCCGCCCCAGAGTGCTGCCACATGGGAATTGCCGTAGGTCAAGAAAGTCATAGAAAGACCAGATATGAAAATTTTATAATCCCCAACCATATGGCTGTCTGGGCGCTAGGAATCAATCATCAAACCGCTCCGCTCGACTTGCGCGGGCGGTTCGCGTTCGCGCTCGACCAGGTACCCGAGACGCTGCAGCGCTTCCGCTCCACCCTGTCGCGCCAGCCCGAAGCCACGCTGCTGTCGACCTGCAACCGCACCGAAATCTACTGTGCGGCCGACGAGCTCGCGCTCGAGCCGACCGTCGAATGGCTGGCCAGCACCGGCGGCGTGAGCAAACAGGAACTGCTCGACCACGCCTATGTGCTGCGCGAAGGCGAGGCGGCGCGCCACGCCTTCCGCGTCGCCAGCGGGCTCGACAGCATGGTGCTGGGCGAGGCCCAGATCCTGGGCCAGCTCAAGAACGCGGTGCGCGCGGCCGACCAGGCCGGCGCGCTGGGCAGCACGCTGCACCAGATGTTCCAGCGCAGCTTCGCGGTGGCCAAGCAGGTGCGCAGCCACACCGAGATCGGCGCCCACTCGATCAGCATGACGGCGGCGGCCGTGCGGCTGGCCGGCCAGCTGTTCGAGGACCTGCAGGACATCCGGGTGCTGTTCGTCGGCGCCGGCGAGATGATCGAACTGGCCGCGACCCATTTCGCCGCCAAGAATCCCAAAGCCATGGCGATCGCCAACCGGACGCTCGAGCGCGGCGAAAAGCTCGCCAGCCGCTTCGGCGCCGAGGTGCTGCGGCTGGCCGATCTGCCCGATCGCCTGCACGAGTTCGATGCCGTCATCAGCTGCACCGCCTCCACCCTGCCGCTGATCGGCCTCGGCGCGGTCGAGCGCGCGCTCAAGAAGCGCAAGCACCGCCCGATCTTCATGGTCGACCTGGCGGTGCCGCGCGACATCGAGATCGAGGTCAAGAGCCTGTCCGATGTCTACCTCTACACGGTCGACGACCTCGCCGCCGTGGTCCAGAGCGGCAAGGAAAACCGCCAGGCCGCCGTGGCGCAGGCCGAAGCCATCATCGACGCCGGAGTGCAGAGCTTCATGCACTGGATCGGCCAGCGCGACCCGCGCGGCGGCGTGGTCGAGCTGATCCGCGACCTCAACGCCCAGGCCGACAGCTGGCGGGCCGCCGAACTGGCACGGGCGCGCAAGCTGCTGGCGCGCGGCGAGGACATCGATGCCGTGCTCGAGGCCCTGTCGCGCGGCCTGACCCAGAAGATGCTGCACGGCGCTCTGGCCGAACTGCACACCGGCGACGCCGCCACGCGCCAGGCCACCGCCCAGACCGTCTCGCGCCTGTTCCTGCGCGGCCAGGGTCAGGACCGGCGCGCATGAAGCCCTTCATCCGCGCGACGCTGGAGCGCCAGCGCCTGCGCCTGCACGAGCTCGACGCGCTCCTCAGCGCGCCCGACGCCACCGCCGACCTGGACCGTTTCCGCCAGCTCACGCGCGAGCATGCCGATGCCGATGCCGTGGTCCAGCCCTGGCTGCGCTACCAGCAGCGCGAGACCGACCTGGCCGAGGCCCGCGCGATGGCGCAGGAGGATGACGCCGAGCTCGCCGCGATGGCGCAGGAAGAAATCACTGCCGCCGAGGCCGATCTCGCTACCCTGGCAGAGGAGCTGCAGCTGCTGCTGCTGCCCAGGGACGCCGACGACGAGCGCAACGCCTTCCTCGAGATCCGCGCCGGCACCGGCGGCGACGAGGCCGCGCTGTTCGCCGGCGACCTGGCCCGCATGTACAGCCGCTATGCCGAACGCCAGGGCTGGCGGGTCGAGACCGTCAGCGAGTCTCCCAGCGAGCTCGGCGGTTACAAGGAAGTGGTACTGCGCGTCGCCGGTCACCAGGCCTACGGCCGGCTGCGCTTCGAATCCGGTGGCCACCGGGTACAGCGCGTGCCGGTGACCGAATCCCAGGGCCGCATCCACACCAGCGCCTGTACCGTCGCCGTGATGCCCGAGCCCGACGAGGCCGAGGCGGTCAGGCTCAATCCGGCCGAGCTGCGCATCGACACCTTCCGCGCCAGCGGCGCCGGCGGCCAGCACATCAACAAGACCGACTCGGC
>CAZJQH010000233.1:0-3421 GCA_964547895.1 uncultured Chitinophaga sp.
CTGCTCAAGCTGCATGTGATGAACGGCAAGGGCCAGGCGGTGCCGCTGTCGGCCTTCGCCAGCACGCGCTGGGTCAGCGGCGCGATGCAGTCGGTGCGCTACAACGGCTACCCGGCGATGCGCATCAGCGGCAGCGCGGCGCCTGGCTACAGCACCGGCGCGGCGATGGCCGAGATGGAAAAGCTAGCCGCCCAGCTGCCGCCGGGCCTGGGCTTCGAGTGGACCGGCCAGTCGCGCGAGGAGAAGCTGGCCGGCTCGCAGGCCCTCATCGTCTACGGCTTCGCGATCCTGGCGGTGTTCCTCTGCCTGGCCGCGCTGTACGAGAGCTGGTCGATCCCGCTGGCCGTGATCCTGGTGGTGCCGCTGGGCGTGCTCGGCGTGCTGCTGGCGACGCTGCTGCGCGGCTACGCCAACGACATCTACTTCCAGGTCGGCCTGATCACCATCATCGGCCTGTCGGCCAAGAACGCGATCCTGATCATCGAGTTCGCCAAGGACCTGCAGGCCCAGGGCAGGAGCGTGATCGAGGCGGCGCTGGAAGCCGCCCACCTGCGCCTGCGCCCGATCATCATGACCTCGCTGGCCTTCATGCTCGGCGTGCTGCCGCTGGCGCTGGCCAGCGGCGCCGGCTCGGCCAGCCAGCGCGCGATCGGCACCGGCGTGATCGGCGGCATGGTCACCGGCACGCTGCTGGCGGTGGTGTTCGTGCCGCTGTTCTTCGTCGTGGTGCGCAGCATCTTCAAGGGCAGCGAGCGCCAGCACCGCTTCGACGCCGCCCACGGCCACGCAGCGGGAATCCATAGCCATGACTGAGAACCTGTTCCCCCGATTCGCCCCGCTGGCCGCCGCGCTGCTGCTGGCGGGCTGCAGCCTGATCCCGACCTACCAGCGCCCCGCTGCCCCGCTGCCCGAGCAGTGGCCCGCCAGCGCCGGCCAGCAGGCCTCGACCAGCGCGGCAGAGGCCACGCCCGACTGGCAGACCTTCTTTGCCGACGAGTCGCTGCGCGAGCTGATCGGCATCGCGCTGGCCGGCAACCGCGACCTGCGCGTGGCGGTGCTCGGCCTGCAACAGGCGCGCGCCCAGCTCGGCATCCGCAGCGCCGACCAGTGGCCGAGCGTCAACGCGGCATTGAGCGGATCGCGCGCGCCCAACGGCTCGGGCGACATCGCCAGCAGCTACAGCGGCGGCCTGCTGCTGACGGCCTACGAGCTCGACTTCTTCGGCCGCATCGCCAGCCTGAAGGAGCAGGCGCTGGCCCAGTACCTGGCCAGCGAGGCCGGCAGCCGCAGCGCTCGCATCGCGCTGGTCGCCGGCGTGGCGCAGGCCTGGATCGCGCTGCTGGCCGACAGCGAGCAGCAGGATCTGGCCCGGCGCACGCTGGCCACGCGCGAGGATTCGCTCAAGCTGGTGCGGCTGCGCTTCGAGCATGGCGCCGCCTCCGAGCTCGAGCTGCGCCTGGCTGAATCGCTGGCCGAAAGCGCGCGCGTCGCGCTCGAGCAGTCGGCGCGCCAGCGCGCCCAGGACGAGAACGCGCTGGCGCTGCTGCTGGGCCAGCCGCTGCCCGAGAGCCTGCGCGCCGAGCTGCAGCCCGGCCAGCTCGACGCGCTGCAGCTGCCGACGCTGGCCGCCGGCCTGCCCTCGCAGCTGCTGGCGCGCCGGCCCGACATCCAGCAGGCCGAACAGCAGCTGATCGCGGCCAATGCCAACATCGGCGCGGCGCGCGCGGCCTTCTTCCCGCGCATCTCGCTGACGGCAGGCGTGGGCTCGGCCAGCAAGGAGCTATCGGGCCTGTTCCAGGACGGCAGCTGGGGCTTCACGCTGGCGCCGCAGCTGCTGCTGCCGATCTTCGACGCCGGCCGCAACCAGGCCGGACTCGACTCGGCGCGGGCCGGCCGCGAGATCGCGCTGGCGCAGTACGAGAAGGCGATCCAGTCGGCCTTCCGCGAGGTGGCCGATGCGCTGGTCGGACGCGAGACGCTGGCGCGCCAGCTCGCTGCCCAGCAGGCACAGGCCGCCGCCGAGGCGCGCAGGCTCGAACTGACCGGGCTGCGGCTGCGCAATGGCGTGGCGAGCGAACTCGACTGGCTCGACGCTCAGCGCTCGCATTTCGCCAGCCAGCAGGCACTGCTGCAGACAAGACTGGCCTGGTGGCAGAACCAGGTCACGCTCTACAAGGTGCTGGGCGGCGGCTGATCGGGCCGGCGATATCCGCTAGCATGGCGCCATGCATCCGCAATCCCCTCACTACGTTTGAATGGAGCCGCCCAGATGGCCAAACCGATCCGCATCATCTCCTCGATGGCCACCAAGCAGCTGCTGGCCGACCTGGTCGGGCAATACCGGCAGCAGCAGCCCGACCAGGCGGTGGAACTGATCGCGATCGGCGGCGTCGATGCCACCAAGCGGGTGCAGGCTGGCGAGGCCTTCGACCTGGTAGCGCTGTCCGCGGAGGCGGTCGACAAGCTGATCGGCCAAGGCCATGTCGTCGCCGGCAGCCGTGCCGACCTGGTCCGGTCCGGAGTCGCCGCGGCCGTTCGCGCCGGCAGCCCGAGGCCCGACATCTCGAGCGAAGCCGCGCTGAAAGCCGCCGTGCTGGCCGCGCGCACGCTGGGCTACTCGACCGGCCCGAGCGGCGTGCAGCTGGCCCGATTGTTCGAGCGCTGGGGCATCGCCGGGCAGATCGCCGGCCGCATCGTGACCGCCCCGCCCGGCGTGCCGGTCGGATCGCTGGTCGCCCGGGGCGAGGTCGAGCTCGGCTTCCAGCAACTCAGCGAACTGATGCATCTCGAGGGCATAGACCTGCTCGGCCCGCTGCCGGCAGCGGTCCAGATCATCACCACCTTCTCGGTCGGCCAGGCGGCGACCGCCACCGAGCCCGACGCGGCCCGCGCGCTGGTCGACTTCATGACTTCGCCGGCCAGCGCCCCGATCAAGCAACGCAACGGCATGGAGCCGGCCTGAACCTCGCTGCCCAGACGTTAAAAAACCGCCAAGGCCAAGCCAGGGCGGTTTTTTCAGATCGGAACCTGGTCCGGTCCGACAGCAGGATCAGTCGACGTCGAACTCGGACTCCGGCAGCGCGATCTTGTCGTCGATGCTGAACTGGTAGTCCTCGAACACATGCTGGGCGCTCAGCAGCTGATAAGTGCCGTCCTCATGGCGCAACGTGGTGTCCTTCAGGCGCGAGGTCGTCTGGCCGCAGGTCCAGATCGCGAAGTTGCGCATGTGGGTGCACAGGCAGGTCTTGTCCCAGACATGGATCTTGCGCTCGCCCGGATGCGCCAGCACCTCGCGGTTGTAGGCGTCGATGTAGGCGCACTTGCCATTGGCGTCGAGCAGGTAGCCGTAGGCCTCGCAGTTCGGGCGGATGCCATCGCCGATGCCGGGGCTGGACTTGATCATGCGCATCGGGTAGCCGGT
>CAZJQH010000234.1:0-3415 GCA_964547895.1 uncultured Chitinophaga sp.
GTCAGCGCGGCCGCCGCGACCACCGCAGCGCTCAGTTCATGGCCATGGGCACGCGCCACCGCCAGCGCACTGAGCAGGTTGTAGAGGTTGTACTCGCCGACCAGCGGCAGGCTGATCTGCTGCGGCGCGCTGTCGCGGCCGTCGGCCTGGCGCTCGACCAGCTCGAAGCACAGCCCGGTGTCGGTCAGTGCCCAGTTGGTCACGCGCAAGCGCGGCTGCGACGAGCGCACGGCAATCGTCCACAGGTCGAGCTCGCCGGCATCGGCGCGCGGCTGCAGCTCGGCCGCGAGCTGCGCGCCATGGGCATCGTCGATATTGACGACGACGGCCTGCAGGCCCGGCCAGTCGAACAGCGCGCGCTTGGCCTGCCAGTAGGCCTCCATGCTGCCGTGGTAGTCGAGATGGTCCTGGGTCAGGTTGCTGAAGACGGCGGTGCGGATGCGGGTCGCGTTCAGGCGACCTTCCTGCAGCCCGATCGACGACGCCTCGACCACGGCCGCCTTGACGGCCGCGTCGGCCCAGCGCCGCAGGCCGGCCTGCCAGCTCACCGGGTCGGGAGTGGTCAGGCCGGTCGGTTCGAAGTCGCGACCTGGCACGCCCATGCCCAGGGTTCCCGCCAGCGCCGCCGGCTCACCGAGCGCGGCCAGCCATTGCGCGCTCCACCAGCCGGTCGAGGTCTTGCCGTTGGTGCCGGTCAGGGCCACCACGGACAGCTCATGGCTGGGTTCACCGAGGAACAGGCTGGCGATTGAGCCAGTGGCGGCCTTGAGCCCCGCCACGGCCACGATGCGCGGATCGTCGAAGTTCCAGGACTCGCAGCCCTCGCGCTCGACCAGGCAGGCGACCGCGCCGGCCGCCAGCGCGGCGGCGACATAGCGGCGGCCGTCCTGCGCCGCGCCGGGCCAGGCGACGAAGGCGTCGCCCGCACGCACGCGGCGGCTGTCGCATTGCAGCGCCTGCGCGCCCCGGGCACGCAGCCAGGCGACGACGGCCGGGGCCTGGTCCAGAGTGGTGATCAAAACGATTCCTCCACCGCGTCGGCCACGATATGCGGCTTGACGCTCATGTCGGGCTGCACGCCCAGGATGCGCAGGGTCTGCTGCACCGTCGCGCTGAACACGGGGGCCGCGACCGCGCCACCATAGATCACGCCCTTGCTCGGCTCGTCGACCATCACCGCGACCACCACGCGCGGCTGCTCGATCGGCGCCAGGCCGACGAAGAAGCTGCGGTACTTGCGCGCGGCATAGCCCTTGCCCTCCTGCTTGCGCGCGGTGCCCGACTTGCCACCGACCGAATAGCCCACGGTCTGCGCCTTCTGGCCGGTGCCGCCCGGACCGGCCGCCATCTCGAGCATCTTGCGCACCGCGTGGGCATGCTTGTCGCTGAAGACACGCATGCCGGGAACGCTCTCCTGCTCCGACTTGAGCAGCGTGACGGGCAGGCGCACGCCGTCGCGCGCGAAGGTGGTGTAGGCCTGCGCCAGATGGAACAGCGAGACAGAGACGCCATAGCCGTAGCTCATGGTTGCCTGCTCGATCGGCTTCCAGGTCTTGTAGTCGCGCAGCCGGCCGCTGACCGCACCCGGGAAGGGCAGCTGCGGCTTCTGGCCGAAGCCGGCGTGGGCATAGGCCTCCCACATGTCGCGCGGCTGCAGCTGCATCGCCATCTTGACGGTGCCGACGTTGCTCGACTTCTGGATCACCTCGTTGACGGTCAGCACGCCATAGGCATGGACGTCGGAGATGGTGAAGCCGCCCATGCTCAGGCGCCCCGGCGCGGTCTGGATCGGCGTCTCGGGCTTGACGACGCCCTTCTCGAGCGCAAGCGCCGCAATGAAGGGCTTCATGGTCGAGCCCGGCTCGAAGCTGTCGGTCAGGGCCCGGTTGCGCAGCTGCTCGCCCGTCAGCACGGCGCGCTGGTTGGGGTTGTAGCTCGGATAGTTGGCCAGCGCCAGCACCTCGCCATTGCGGGCATCGAGCACGACCACGCTGCCGCCGGCGGCGGAATGCTGATGCACCGCCTCGCTCAGGTACTGGTAGGCGTGGTACTGGATCTGGCGGTCGATCGAGAGCTGCAGGTCCTGGCCGTCGACCGGCGGAATCGCCTCGCGGGTGTCCTCGACCACGCGGCCGAAGCGATCCTTGATGACGCGGCGCGAGCCCGACTTGCCCGACAGCTGCTGGTTGAAGGTGAGCTCGACGCCCTCCTGGCCAACGTCCTCGACGTTGGTGAAGCCGACCACATGGGCAGCGGCCTCGCCTTCCGGGTACTGGCGCTTGTATTCCTCGCGCAGGTGGATGCCCTTGATGCCGAGCTTCTTGACCTCGAGCGCGATGGGCTCGTCGACCTGGCGCTTGATCCAGGCGAAGTTCTTGCCGCCCTTGCTGATGCGGCGCCTGAGCTCATCGGGCGGCATCTGCAGCAGCTTGGCCGCCTGCGCCAGCCTGGGGTCGTCAAGGTCGACGTCGCTGGGCTCGGCCCAGACGCTCTGCGCCACCACGCTGGTGGCCAGGATGGCGCCGTTGCGGTCGAGCACGCGGCCACGGCTGGCGGGCAGCTCGAGCGTGCGCGCATAGCGAACCTCGCCCTGGCGCTGGAAGAAGTCGTTGCCCAGCACCTGGACCCAGGCCGCACGGCCGGCCATGACGGCAAAGCCGAGCCCCATCAGGCCGAGCAGCACCCGGCTGCGGCCAAACGGCGTCTTGCTGGCCAGCAGCGGGCTGCTGCTGTAGGCGATGCCCCGGCTCACGGCTGCCCCTTCTCCGCGGTGCGGGCGCCGGGCTGCACATACTCGGTCACGGCCGGATTGACCGGACGCATCTGCAGCTGGCCGACCGCGAACTGCTGGACTCGGATCGGGGCTGCCTGGGCGCGCTTCTGCGCCAGCAGCTGCTCGTGGTCGGCCTCCAGCCGCAGGGCCTGCGAGCGGGCCTTGCTCAGGTCCATGTAGACGCGACGCGACTCGTAGCGCACATTGACCAGGCTGAAGGCGCTGACCAGCAGCGCCACCAGCAGCAGCAGGTTGACCTTGGTCACGCGGCCTCCGCGTCGGTGCGCTCGGCCACGCGCATGACCGCGCTGCGCGCACGCGGATTGGCCGCGACCTCGGCATCGCCCGGCATCACCCGGCCGATGCTGCGCAGCGCCATCGGCTTCGGGGCAGCAAAGGGCGCACGGCGGTCGTAGACCTCCTTGGAGTGGCGGGCAATGAACTGCTTGACGATGCGGTCCTCGAGCGAATGAAAGCTGATCACCACCAGCCGGCCGCCCGGGCGCAGCAGGCGCAGGCTGGCGCTCAGCGCCTGCTCGAGCTCCTCGAGCTCGGCGTTGATGAAAATCCGAAGAGCCTGAAATGTCCGCGTTGCAGGGTCCTTGCCCGGCTCGCGGGTTTTGACCGCGCCAGCCACGACTT
>CAZJQH010000235.1:0-3402 GCA_964547895.1 uncultured Chitinophaga sp.
CAAGGCCATGCCGGCCTGCGCCACGCCCGTCACCATGGGCATGGTCGTGCGCACCCAGTCCGACAAGGCCATCAAGGCCCAGAAGTCGGTCATGGAGTTCCTGCTGATCAATCACCCGCTGGACTGCCCGATCTGCGATCAGGGCGGCGAATGCCAGCTGCAGGACATCGCGGTTGGCTACGGCGGTGGCGAATCGCGCTACGAGGAAGAAAAGCGCGTCGTCACTCCGAAGGATGTCGGTCCGCTGATCTCGATGCAGGAGATGAGCCGCTGCATCCAGTGCACCCGCTGCGTGCGCTTCGGCCAGGAAATCGCCGGCCAGATGGAGCTCGGCATGTCGCATCGCGGCGAGCACGCCGAGATCGAGACCTTCGTCGGCCAGACCGTCGATTCCGAGCTGTCGGGCAACATGATCGACATCTGCCCGGTCGGCGCGTTGACCAGCAAGCCCTTCCGCTACCAGGCCCGCACCTGGGAGCTGGGCCGTCGCAAGAGCGTCAGCCCGCATGACTCGACCGGTGCCAACCTGATCGTCCAGGTCAAGAACAACCAGGTGATGCGCGTCGTCCCGTTCGAGAACGAGGATGTCAACGAATGCTGGATCGCCGACCGTGACCGCTTCTCCTACGAGGCGCTCAACGGCTCCGATCGCCTGACCAAGCCCATGCTCAAGCAGGGCGGCGTCTGGAAGGAAGTCGACTGGCAGACCGCGCTTGAATATGTCGCCAACGGCCTCAAGAACATCAAGGCCGAGCAGGGCGCCCAGGCCATCGGCCTGCTGGCCAGCCCACACAGCACCGTCGAGGAACTGGCACTGGCCGGCGCCCTGGTGCGCGGCCTCGGCAGCCAGAACATCGACAGCCGCCTGCGCGTCGCCGATTTCGGCAATGCCGCCCCCGAAGGCGACGCCCGCTGGCTGGGTCTGCCGATCGCCGCTCTGAGCGAGCTGCAGCGCGTGCTGCTGGTCGGCTCCAACCTGCGCAAGGACCATCCGCTGTTCGCAGCCCGCATCCGCCAGGCCGTCCGCAAGGGCGCCCAGCTCAGCGCGCTCAACGACTCCGAGCAGGACTGGGCCATGCCGGTGGCCAACACCCTGGTGGCCGACGCCAGCCAGTGGACCCTCGCCCTGGCCGGCATCGCCGCCGCGGTTGCCGAATTCAAGGGCGTGCAAGCGCCCGCCGCTGCCCAGGCTGACGACGTGGCACGCGCCATCGCCGCCTCGCTGCTCGGTGGCGAGCGCAAGGCCGTGCTGCTGGGCAACGCTGCCGCCCACCACGCCCAGGCCTCCAGCCTGCTGGCCCTGGCGCAGTGGATTGCCGCCCAGACCGGCGCCTCCTTCGGCTACCTGACCGAGGCCGCTAACACCGTCGGAGCCCAGTTGGCGCGCGCGCTGCCGGGCCAGGACGGCCTCAATGCCGCCCAGATGCTGGCTGGCGGCGTCAAGGCCGCGCTGCTGCTCAACGTCGAGGCCGGTGCCGACACCGCCATCGATGGTCAGGCCCTGGCCAAGGCCGAAATGGTCGTCACGTTGAGCCCGTTCAAGACCAACCTCGAGATCAGCGACGTGCTGCTGCCGATCGCGCCGTTCAGCGAGACCTCGGGCAGCTTCGTCAACGCCGAAGGTCGCCTGCAGGGTTTCCATGCCGTGGTCAAGCCGCTGGGCGAGACCCGCCCGGCCTGGAAGGTGCTGCGCGTGCTTGGCAACCTGCTCGGCCTGGGTGGTTTCAGCCAGGAATCCTCGCAGGAAGTGCTGGCCCAGGCGCTGCCGGGCGTGGCCAGCGGCGAGTTCGTCTCGGCGACGCGCCTGAACAACCGCAGCGCGGCCGCGATCGACACCAGCGCCGCCGCAGGCCAGCCCTGTGTGGCCTCGATTTACCAACTGGATGCGCTGGTGCGCCGCTCCGGTTCCCTGCAACAGACGGCTGACGGCCGTGCAGCCTCGGAGGTGAGCGCATGATCGACGCTCTGTACAACGGTGGCCTGAACCTGGTCGCCGCCGAATGGTGGACTGCCATCGCCTGGCCGGTCCTGTGGATTCTGCTCAAGATCGTCGCGGTGCTGGCACCGCTGATGGGCGCCGTCGCCTACATGACGCTGTGGGAGCGCAAGCTGCTCGGCTTCATGCAGGTGCGCATCGGCCCGAACCGGGTCGGTCCCAAGGGCCTGCTGCAACCGATCGCCGACGCGGTCAAGCTGCTCTCGAAGGAGCTGATCAACCCGTCGGCCGCTTCCATGGGCCTGTTCCGCCTCGGTCCGGTGATGGCGATCATGCCGGCGCTGGCCGCCTGGGTGGTGGTGCCCTTCGGTCCCGACGCCGTGCTGGCCAACGTCAACGCAGGCCTGCTGGTGATCCTGGCCATCACCTCGATCGAAGTCTATGGCGTGATCATTGCCGGCTGGGCCTCCAACTCCAAGTATGCCTTCCTGGGCGCGCTGCGTGCCTCGGCCCAGATGGTGAGCTACGAGATCGCGATCGGCTTCTGCTTCCTGATCGTCGTCATGACGGCTGGCAGCCTGAACCTGGCCGAGATCGTCGCCTCCCAGTCGCGCGGCTTCGCCGCCGACAACGGCCTGGGCTTCCTGTCCTGGAACTGGCTGCCGCTGCTGCCGGTGTTCTTCGTCTACCTGATCTCGGGCGTGGCCGAAACCAACCGCCATCCCTTCGACGTGGTCGAGGGCGAGGCCGAGATCGTCGCCGGTCACATGGTCGAGTATTCGGGCATGGGCTTCGCGATCTTCTTCCTGGCCGAATACGCCAGCATGTGGCTGATCTCGATGCTCGCCGTGCTGATGTTCCTGGGTGGCTGGCTGTCGCCGATCGCCGCGCTCGACTTCATCCCGGGCTGGATCTGGCTGGGCCTCAAGTCCTTCCTGATCATGTCGGCCTTCATCTGGATCCGCGCCACCTTCCCGCGCTACCGCTACGACCAGATCATGCGTCTGGGCTGGAAGATCTTCATTCCCGTGACCCTGGTCTGGTTGCTGCTCGTCGGCTTCCTGATGCAGTCTTCCTGGAATATCTGGAAGTAATAAGGGCCTGAAAACATGTCTGCACATACGACGACCAACGCCGTTGCGCCCTTCTCGCTGAAGGACTTCTTCAAGAGCTTCATGCTGGTGGAGCTCTTCAAGGGCATGGCCCTGACCGGCCGCTACACCTTCCGTCGCAAGGTCACGATCGAGTTCCCGGAAGAGAAGACCCCGCTGTCACCCCGTTTCCGTGGCCTGCACGCGCAGCGCCGCTACGAGAACGGCGAGGAACGCTGCATCGCCTGCAAGCTGTGCGAGGCCGTCTGCCCCGCGATGGCGATCACGATCGAGGCCGGTCCGCGCCTGGACGACGGCACCCGCCGCACCACCCGCTACGACATCGACCTGACCAAGTGCATCTTCTGCGGTTTC
>CAZJQH010000236.1:0-3402 GCA_964547895.1 uncultured Chitinophaga sp.
GGTGGAAATGCCTGGCCATGTTCGGACCGCCGGACAGCGACAGCCCGCACAGCGCCCAAGGCATGCGCTGGGGCATCAAGCGCATCTCCAACGACGACCTGCGCCAGAAGTTCATCGACGCGACCGTGCCGCAGGCCAAGGTGCTGGGCGTGACCCTGCCCGACCCGGACCTGAAGTGGAACGAGGAGCGCGGCCACCACGACTACGGCCAGATCGACTGGAACGAGTTCTGGGACACCGTCAACGGCAACGGTCCCTGCAACAAGGAGCGCCTGGCCACCCGGGTCAAGGCGCACAACGACGGCCAGTGGGTGCGCGACGCCGCCCTGGCCCACGCCCGCAAACAGCAACAACGTGCAATGAAGGAGGCAGCATGAGCCACGCAGCATTGAAGGATTGGCCCCTCTGGGAAGTTTTCGTCCGCAGCAAGCAGGGCCTGGAGCACAAGCACTGCGGCAGCCTGCACGCCTCCGATGCGCAGCATGCGCTCGAGATGGCACGCGACGTCTACACCCGCCGCCAGGAAGGCGTGAGCATCTGGGTCGTGCCCTCGGCGCAGATCACCGCCAGCAACCCGGATGACAAGGGCGAGCTGTTCGAGCCGGCCGCCGACAAGATCTATCGCCATCCGACCTTCTACGAGATCCCGGAAGAAGTGGGGCACATGTAAATGAGCGCAATCGCCAACTACCTGCTGCACCTGGCTGACAACGCCGTGGTGCTGGGCCAGCGCAATGCCGAATGGTGCGGCCACGGCCCCGTGATCGAGGAAGACATCGCGCTGGCCAACGTCAGCCTGGACCTGATCGGCCAGGCCCGCATGCTGTACCAGCAGGCCGCGACCGAACTCGGCGGCGACGCCACCGAGGACCGCCTGGCCTATTTCCGCGACGTGCCCGACTTCCGCAACTACACGCTGCTGGAGCTGCCGCACCACAGCGCGCTGGTCGGCTACGCCAAGAGCGACCTCGACTACGGCACCACCATCGTGCGCAACTTCCTCTACAGCGCGCTGATGGTGCTGGTCTGGGAGCAGCTGCAGCAGTCCAAGGACGAGCAGCTGGCCGCGATCGCCGCCAAGTCCTTGAAGGAAGTGCGCTACCACCTGCGCCACTCGCGCGACTGGCTGGTTCGCCTGGGCGATGGCACCGAGGAGTCGCACGCCCGCGTGCAGGCCGCGCTCGACCACCTGCTGCCCTACACGCAGGAGTTCTGGACCGCCAGCGAGCTGGAGTCGGCTGCTGTCGCCGCCGGCGTCGGCGTCGATGTCGCGCTGCTGAAGCCGCAATGGGACGAGCTGGTCGACGACGCGCTGGCCGAGGCCACCCTGGTGCGCCCGAGCGTCGGTGGCTATGTCACCCAGGGCAAGAACGGCCTGCATTCCGAGCACCTCGGCTTCCTGCTGAGCGAGATGCAGGGCCTGGCCCGCGCCCATCCCACCGCTACCTGGTAAGCCGATGAACGCCGTCGTTCCTACCGATGCGGTGCAGGCGGCCTGGGCCGCGCTCGAAGCACTGAGCGACCCGGAAATCCCGGTCGTGACGCTGCGCGAGCTCGGCATCCTGCGCGATGTACGCCAGGCTGCCGATGGCCTGGAGGTGGTGATCACGCCGACCTACAGCGGCTGCCCGGCCATGGGCCAGATCGAGGACGACGTGCGCGCCACGCTGCAGGCCGCCGGCCTGCAGGCCCGGGTCATCACCCAGCTGGCGCCGGCCTGGACCACCGACTGGATGACCGATGCCGCGCGCGACAAGCTGCGCGCCTACGGCATCGCGCCGCCCCAGCACCGCTGCGCCAGCCAGGCGCCGGCCGGCGAGAGCGTGCTGCGCTTCGTGCGCCAGGCCGCCCAGCCCGAAGTCGTGCCCTGTCCGCATTGCGGCTCCCGCCATACGGTGGAGTCCTCGCATTTCGGCTCCACCGCCTGCAAGGCGCTCTACAAGTGTCTGGACTGCCAGGAGCCGTTCGACTACTTCAAGCCCTACTAAGTATTACCGGAGACGCCTCTATGTCTGCCCCTCGTTTTCATGAGCTCAAGGTCAAGCAAGTCAACCCGGAAGCGGCTGGCTCGGTGGCCATCACTTTCGACATTCCCGCCCACATGCGCGAGGAGTTCCATTTCGAGCCGGGCCAGTTCCTGACCCTGCGCGCCCAGATCGACGGCCAGGACGTGCGCCGCAACTACTCGATCAGCAGCCCGCGCAGCCGCCTGCTCAAGGGCGGTGAGCTCGAGGTCGGCATCCGTCCGGTCGAGGGCGGCCTGTTCTCCAACTGGGCCGCCACCGTGGTCAAGGCCGGCGACAGCCTCAGCGTCATGCCGCCCGAGGGCCGCTTCACGATCAAGAAGCCGCGCGCCATCCACCGCGTCGGCTTTGCCGCCGGCTCCGGCATCACGCCGATCCTGTCGATCGCCGCCACCACGCTGGAGGAGCAGCCCGAGTCCAAGTTCACCCTGGTCTACGGCAACCGCCGCATGTCCAGCGTGATGTTCAACGAGGCGCTGCAGGACTTGAAGGACCGCTTTGCCGGCCGCTTCACCATGATCCACGTGCTGTCGCGCCAGGCGCAGGAGGTCGACCTGCTGCAGGGCCGCATCGACGGGCCCAAGGTGCGCGCCATCATCGACGCGCTGCTGCCGGTCAAGAGCATGGACGAGGTCTTCATCTGCGGCCCCGAGGCCATGATCGAGGCGACCGAGAAGGCGCTGATCGAGGCCGGCGTGCCCGAGAACCGCGTCCACAGCGAGCGCTTCGCGACCTCGGCTGCCCAGGCCGCCAAGGTGCAGGCCGACACCGACGCCTCGGTCGCCAAGTCGGCAGCCGCCAAGGAAGTCCAGATGACCGTGGTGGTCGACGGCAAGCAGTTCGACATTCCGGTCAGCCGCGACGAGCATGTGCTTGACGCCGCGCTCAATGCCGGCCTGGACCTGCCGTTCTCCTGCAAGGCCGGCGTCTGCTGCACCTGCCGCTGCAAGGTGGTCGAGGGCAATGCCGTGATGGACAAGAACTTCACGCTGGAGGCCGACGAGGTCGCGCAGGGCTATGTGCTGAGCTGCCAGGCCCGCGCCGCCGCCGACACCATGAAGCTGGTGCTGAGCTTCGACCATCGCTGATCAGGCCGGGCGCTGGTCGCCCGCCGCAGGCTGCCGCTGCCACTGGAACGGACGGGATGTCTTGTTATAGTGGAGCGGCTTTTTTCATAACAGGAACCATTAATGACCTCGACTCCCGAATTGATCCAGGTGCGCACCGAGGGCCGCGTCGGCATCGTCACGCTCAACCGCCCCAAGCAGCTCAATGCGCTCAACGACCAGCTCATGGACGAGCTCGGCGCCGCGCTCAAGGCCTTCGACGCCGATGACGAGATCGGCTGCATGATCGTCACCGGCAGCGAGAAGGCCTT
>CAZJQH010000237.1:0-3389 GCA_964547895.1 uncultured Chitinophaga sp.
CTGTCGCCGGGACAGCCGATCTATGTGGCGCTCTACGCCGCGGCGATCGTGTTCTTCTGCTTCTTCTACACCGCGCTGGTCTTCAACAGCCGTGAGACTGCAGACAACCTGAAGAAGAGCGGCGCCTTCATCCCGGGCATCCGTCCGGGCGATCAGACTGCCAAGCACATCGACAAGGTTCTGGTCCGCCTGACATTGGCTGGTGCTGTATACATCACCCTGGTCTGTCTGCTGCCGGAGTTCCTGATCCTGAAGTACAACGTTCCGTTCTACTTCGGTGGCACTTCGCTGCTGATCATCGTGGTGGTGACCATGGACTTCATGTCCCAGGTACAGAACTATCTGATGTCGCAACAGTACGAATCCCTGCTCAAGAAGGCCAACTTCAAGGCCACGCCAGGTATTTGACTATGGCCAAGGACGATGTGATTGAGATGCAGGGTGAGGTGGTCGAGAACCTCCCCAATGCCACGTTCCGCGTCAAGCTGGAAAACGGGCACGTGGTCCTGGGCCACATTTCGGGCAAGATGCGCATGCACTACATCCGCATCCTGCCTGGTGACAAGGTCAAGGTCGAACTGACCCCTTATGACCTCACGCGTGCCCGGATCGTGTTCCGCGCCAAGTAAAGAGTTTTGAGAGATTTCTTCAGGAGAATGACATGAGAGTTTCGGCTTCGGTCAAGAAAATGTGCCGCAACTGTAAGATCATCCGTCGCCATGGTGTCGTGCGCGTCATCTGCACCGACCCGCGACACAAGCAGCGTCAAGGCTGATACGTTTAGAGGACCACCATGGCACGTATTGCTGGTATCAACATCCCGCCGCACAAGCACGCCGAAATCGGCCTGACCGCGATCTTTGGCATCGGCCGCACCCGCGCCCGCCAGATCTGCGAAGCTTGTGGCATCGACTTCACCAAGAAGATCAAGGACCTGTCCGACGCCGAACTGGAAAAAGTTCGTGACGTCGTCAACAGCTACACGATCGAAGGTGACCTGCGTCGCGAAACCACGATGAACATCAAGCGACTGATGGACATCGGTTGCTATCGCGGTTTCCGTCATCGCCGTGGCCTGCCGGTCCGCGGTCAGCGTACCAAGACCAACGCACGTACCCGCAAGGGCCCGCGCAAGGCAGCCCAGTCGCTGAAGAAATAAACCGGATTGAAGGATAACCATGGCTAAGCAGCAATCCAGCGCCGCAGCCCGCGTGCGCAAGAAGGTTCGCAAGAACATTGCCGACGGCATCGCGCACGTCCACGCTTCGTTCAACAACACCATCATCACCATCACCGACCGCCAGGGCAACGCCCTGTCGTGGGCTTCGTCTGGTGGCCAGGGCTTCAAGGGTTCGCGCAAGTCGACCCCGTTCGCAGCTCAGGTCGCTTCGGAAGTGGCCGGTCGCGCCGCGATCGAACAGGGCATCAAGAACCTGGACGTCGAGATCAAGGGTCCCGGTCCCGGCCGTGAGTCCTCGGTCCGCGCCCTGGGCGCCCTGGGCATCAAGATCAGCTCGATCTCCGATGTGACCCCGGTGCCGCACAACGGCTGCCGCCCGCAGAAGCGCCGTCGCATCTGATCGCTTGTCGATCAGCGCGAAAGCGCTATAATCCAAAGCTTTTGTTTTGGTCGCCACCGCAGAGCCCCTGCGGTGGTGTTTGTCGTTAAGACCACCGCCTCCGCGACTCTTCGTTGCGGAAGGCTCCCGTGAACCCCGGTTCGCGGCAGTTAAACCAGGAAATCAACGTGGCACGTTACCTCGGCCCCAAGGCCAAACTTTCCCGCCGTGAAGGCACCGACCTGCTGCTCAAGAGCGCCCGCCGCTCGATCAGCGACAAGGCCAAGTTCGACTCCAAGCCCGGCCAACATGGCCGCACCTCGGGTCAGCGTACCTCCGACTTCGGCCTGCAGCTGCGCGAGAAGCAGAAGGTCAAGCGCATCTATGGCGTGCTCGAGCGCCAGTTCCGCCGCTACTTCGCCGAAGCCGACCGCCGTCGCGGCAACACCGGCTCCAACCTGCTGGGCCTGCTGGAATCGCGCCTGGACAACGTCGTCTTCCGCATGGGCTTCGCCTCGACCCGCGCCGAAGCACGTCAGCTGGTCTCGCACAAGGCCATCCAGGTGAACGGCCAGAGCGTCAACATCCCGTCCTACTCGGTCAAGTCCGGTGACGTCGTCGCCGTGCGCGAGAAGTCCAAGAAGCAGGCCCGCATCATCGAGGCCCTGGAACTCGCCAAGCAGATCGGCTTCCCCGCCTGGGTTGAAGTCGCTGCCGACAAGGCCGAGGGCGTGTTCAAGAAGTCGCCTGACCGCGACGAGTTCGGCTCCGACATCAACGAATCGCTGATCGTCGAACTGTACTCGCGTTAATCGCGCGACCCCCTAGTGCCCGGATTCCGCCCAGCTGCGGGGTCCGGGATTTGTGCTCCATCGGCCTTATCGGCGTAACGAGCCGAGGGTATTGAAGGAAGTCCGAATGCTGAATAACCTGCTCAAACCCAAGAACATCAACGTCGAGCAATTGACCGCCAACAAGGCCAAGGTCGTGCTCGAGCCCTTCGAGCGCGGTTACGGCCACACGCTGGGCAACGCCCTGCGTCGTGTGCTGCTGTCCTCCATGGTGGGACATGCGCCGACGGAAGTGACGATCGCGGGTGTGGTGCACGAGTATTCCTCGATCGATGGCGTCCAGGAAGATGTCGTCAACATCCTGCTCAACCTCAAGGGCGTGGTGTTCAAGCTGCACGGTCGTGACGAAGTCACGCTGAGCCTGCGCAAGGACGGCCCTGGCCTGGTCACGGCTGCCGACATCCAGACCCCGCATGACGTCGAGATCCTGAATCCCGAGCATCACATCGCCACCCTCTCGGCTGGCGCCAAGCTCGACATGCAGATCAAGGTCGAGAAGGGCCGCGGCTACGTGCCGGGCAACGTCCGCCGTGGCGATGACGCTACCCGCGCCATCGGTCGCATCCTGCTGGACGCTTCCTTCTCGCCGATCAAGCGCGTCAGCTATGCCGTCGAGAACGCTCGTGTCGAGCAGCGTACCGACCTGGACAAGCTGGTGCTCGAGATCGAGACCAACGGTGCGGTCGGCCCGGAAGAGGCCGTGCGTGCTGCCGCCAAGATCCTGGTCGAGCAGCTCGCCGTGTTTGCCCAGCTGGAAGGCAGCGAAGCCTTCGAGGCTGGTGCCGCCAAGGGCGCCGGTGCCCAGCAGGTCGATCCGGTGCTGCTGCGTCCGGTCGACGAGCTCGAGCTGACCGTGCGTTCGGCCAACTGCCTGAAGGCCGAGAACATCTACTACATCGGTGACCTGATCCAGCGCACCGAGAACGAGCTGCTCAAGACCCCGAACCTGGGTCGCAAGTCGCTCAACGAAATCAAGGAA
>CAZJQH010000238.1:0-3387 GCA_964547895.1 uncultured Chitinophaga sp.
GGCTGGACCTGGCTGGTCAAGAAGGCCGATGGCTCGGTCGACATCGTCAACACCGGCGCCGCCGGCACCCCGCTGACCGGCGAGGACAAGGCCCTGCTGACCGTCGACGTCTGGGAGCATGCCTACTACATCGACTACCGCAACCTGCGTCCGAAGTTCGTCGAGACCTTCCTCGACAAGCTGGTCAACTGGTCGTTCGCCGAAGCCAACTTCGCCTGATCACCGCTTCAGCTCGATGAAGACCGCCGCCGGCTGCCAGGCCGAGCGGCGGTTTTTTTGTGTCTGCGCCAGCGCAGCGGCGTCAGGGCTGCTGCGGCTTGAAGGGCGCGCCGGACAGCCTGGAGCCGGCCTGCAGGCCGCGCTTGCCGAACCAGCCCTGCTGCATCTCGAGCACGAAGCGGACCGGCCGCGCCGAGCAGTGGCTGGTCTCGCTGCCGGGCTGCATGTCAGCCAGGTTGACTATTGATCCGTCGTCCGCGACGAAGGCGGCGGTCAGCGGCAGCAGCGTGTTCTTCATCCAGAAGCACTGCACCGCCGGCTGCTCGAAGACGAACAGCATGCCCTCGTTCTGCGGCATCTCGCGTCGCCACATCAGGCCGATGCTGCGCTGCTCGGGGGTCAGCGCGAGCTGGGCGTCGATCAGGTGCATGCCGGCCTGCAGCCGGGTGCGCTGCAGGCCGGTCTGCGGCGTCTGGGCCTGCGCCGCGGGCAGGGCGGCCAGGCCAAGCGCCAGCGCGAGTCCCAGCAGGCAGCGTCGCGTCGGTCTGGTGGTGGGGGGGGCGAATGAAGTGGCAATGCTCTGGCTCATGGTGCGGCAATCTTATCCGCGACGGCCCGCTGGCTGGACCCGCAATGGCCCGATCGACAGGAATTTGCGCTCAAGTAACTCTTCTATAAGATGCAAGACTGTTGCGCCATGTGATTTGTGGCTAGAATTTCAGCCTGACTTCCCTCGAAGCCATGCGGTCGCCGTGCCCATCCGGTCCGGTCGGCCTTTTCATGCTCCAACGCTGAGCCAGCACTCTCAAGAGGACGCCATGTCTGACAAATCCAAGATCATCTACACGCTGACCGACGAGGCACCGCGCCTGGCGACGGCATCCTTCCTGCCCATCGTGCGCACTTTCGCAGAACCCGCCGGCATCGAAGTGGCCGAGGCCGACATCTCGGTGGCGGGTCGCATCCTGGGCGAGTTCCCGGACTTCCTGACCGAAGAGCAGCGTGTCCCCAACACCCTGGCCGAGCTGGGCAAGAAGACGCTGCAGCCCGACGCCAACATCATCAAGCTGCCCAACATCTCGGCTTCCGTGGCCCAGCTCAAGGCCGCCATCAAGGAACTGCAGGACAAGGGCTATGCCATCCCCGACTTCCCCGAGGCGCCCAAGACAGACGAGGAAAAGGCCATCCGCCTGCGCTACAACAAGTGCCTGGGCTCGGCCGTGAACCCGGTGCTGCGCGAGGGCAACTCCGACCGCCGCGCCCCCAAGGCCGTCAAGGAATACGCCCGCAAGAACCCGCACAGCATGGCCGAGTGGAGCCAGGCTTCGCGCACCCATGTCTCGCACATGCACGCTGGCGACTTCTACCACGGTGAAAAGTCGATCACGCTCGACCGCGCCCGCGACGTCAAGATGGAGCTGATCACCAAGAGCGGCAAGACCATCGTGCTGAAGGAAAAGGTCTCGCTGCTCGACCGCGAGGTGATCGACAGCATGTTCATGAGCAAGAAGGCGCTGCTGGCCTTCTATGAGAAGGAGATCGAGGACGCGCGCAAGACCGGCGTGATGTTCTCGCTGCACGTCAAGGCCACCATGATGAAGGTCTCGCACCCGATCGTGTTCGGCCACTGCGTCAAGATCTTCTACAAGGAAGCGTTCGAGAAGCACGGCAAGCTGTTCGACGAGCTCGGCATCAACGTCAACAACGGCATGATCGATCTCTACAACAAGATCGCCACCCTGCCGCAGAGCCAGCAGGACGAGATCAAGCGCGACCTGCACGCCTGCCACGAGCACCGTCCCGAGCTGGCCATGGTCGACTCGGCCAAGGGCATCACCAACTTCCACTCGCCCAACGACATCATCGTCGACGCCTCCATGCCGGCCATGATCCGCAACGGCGGCAAGATGTGGGACGCCAACGGCCGCCTCAAGGACGTCAAGGCCGTGATGCCGGAGTCGACCTTCGCCCGCATCTACCAGGAGATGATCAACTTCTGCAAGTGGCATGGTGCCTTCGACCCCAAGACCATGGGCACCGTGCCCAACGTCGGCCTGATGGCCCAGCAGGCCGAGGAATACGGCTCGCACGACAAGACCTTCGAGATCGCCGAGGACGGCGTGGCCAACATCACCGACCTTGCCACCGGCGAGGTGCTGCTGAGCCAGAACGTCGAGGCCGGTGACATCTGGCGCATGTGCCAGGTCAAGGACGCCGCCATCCGCGACTGGGTCAAGCTGGCCGTCACCCGCGCCCGCAACTCCGGCATGCCCGTGGTGTTCTGGCTCGACAGCTACCGTCCGCACGAGGCGCAGCTGATCACCAAGGTCAAGATGTACCTGCACGAGCACAACACGGCCGGTCTGGACATCCAGATCATGAGCCAGGTGCGTGCCATGCGTTACACCCTGGAGCGCGTGATCCGTGGTCTGGACACCATCAGCGCCACCGGCAACATCCTGCGCGACTACCTGACCGACCTGTTCCCGATCATGGAGCTGGGCACCTCGGCCAAGATGCTGTCGATCGTGCCGCTGATGGCTGGCGGCGGCATGTACGAGACCGGCGCCGGCGGCTCCGCTCCCAAGCATGTGCAGCAGCTGGTCGAGGAGAACCACCTGCGCTGGGACTCGCTCGGCGAGTTCCTGGCGCTGGCCGTCTCGCTGGAAGACCTTGGCATCAAGGAAGGCAATGCACGCGCCAAGCTGCTGGCCAGGACGCTGGACGCTGCCACCGGCAAGCTGCTTGACAACAACAAGGGCCCGTCGCCCAAGACCGGCCAGCTCGACAACCGCGGCAGCCAGTTCTACCTGACCCTGTACTGGGCACAGGAACTTGCCGCCCAGACCGAGGACGCCGAGCTGGCCGCCAGGTTCGCGCCGCTGGCCAAGTCGCTGGCCGAGAACGAGGCCAAGATCGTGGCCGAGCTCAACGAAGTCCAGGGCCATCCGGCCGACATCGGCGGCTACTACCTGCCCGAAGTGAGCAAGCTTGACGCCGTGATGCGTCCGAGCGCGACCTTCAACGCCGCGCTCGAGTCGATCAAGGCCTGAGCCTGGCGATGAACTGACCAGCGGCCGGCGCTCGCTGGTCGAGTCCAGCCACAAGACCGGAGTCATCCCGACTTCCGGTCTTTTTTCTTGTCCGTATGCTCAGGGTTGCCGCTAA
>CAZJQH010000239.1:0-3380 GCA_964547895.1 uncultured Chitinophaga sp.
CCCAGGTCGCGCGCGAGCACAACCTGCCGGCCTACGTGATCTTCCATGACGCGACCCTGCGCGCGATCGCCGAAGCGCAGCCGCAGCGCCTGGCCGACCTAGAGGGGATTCCCGGCCTGGGGCAGAAGAAGCTCGAGGCCTATGGGGCGGAGGTGTTGCGCGTGGTGAATTCCGGAAGCCAGGGACGCTCAGCCTGACCTATCCCGCTTCCTCACAGCCCAGTCTCCCCGTCATCGACCAGGTGCTGGCCGAACTGCATGCCGGACGCAAGGCCAGCCACTGGATGCGGTTCGTCTTCCCGCAGCTCGGCGCGCTCGGGCGCAGCGGCACCGCCCGCTTCTACGGCATCGAGGACCTGGAGCACGCGCGGCGCCAGCTCGCGCACCCGGTGCTGGAGCCGCGCCTGCTGGCATGCACGCGGGCCGTTCGACCCATCGCGCCAGATTCCGCCGGGTCTTCCCAGGCCGGCTCAGCCCACCTACCATGAGCCCATGGTCACGCTGCACGACATCGAACAGGCCGCCGCCCGCCTGCAGGGCCAGGTGCTCGAGACCCCCTGCGTCGAGTCGCGCACGCTGTCGCAGCTGACCGGCGCCCAGGTCTTCCTCAAGTTCGAGAACCTGCAGTACACCGCTTCCTTCAAGGAGCGCGGCGCCTGCAACAAGCTCAGCTGCCTGGGTCCGGCCGAGCGCGCGCGCGGCGTGGTCGCGATGTCGGCGGGCAACCATGCGCAGGGCGTCGCCTTCCATGCCCAGCGCCTGGGCCTGCGCGCGGTGATCGTGATGCCGCGCTTCACGCCCGGGGTCAAGGTCGAGCGCACGCGCGGCTTCGGCGCCGAGGTCGTGCTGCACGGCGAGACGCTGGACGAGGCGCGCGCCCATGCGCTGGCGCTGGCCGAGTCGCAGGGCCTGAGCCTGGTCCACCCCTACGACGACCCGGACATCGTCGCCGGCCAGGGCACGGTCGGGCTCGAGATGCTGCGCCAGCAGCCCGGACTCGAGATGCTGGTGGTCGCCACCGGCGGCGGCGGCCTGATCGCGGGCGTGACGCTGGCGGCGCAGGCGCTCCAGCCCGGCATCGAGATCGTGGGCGTGCAGGCGCAGCGTTTCCCGGCCATGGTCAATGCCTTGACCGGCAGTCATTGGCCGCAGGGCCACAACACCATCGCCGAGGGCATCGCGGTGCCGACGCCGGGCGTGCTGCCGCTCGAGATCTTGCGGCCGCGCGTGCACGACTGGTTGCTGGTCGACGAGGGCGACCTCGAGCATTCGATCGTGCTGCTGCTCGAGATCGAGAAGACCTTGGTCGAGGGCGCCGGTGCCGCCGGCCTGGCCGCGCTGCTGCGCCATCCCGAGCGCTTCCGTGGCCGCAAGGTCGGGCTGATCCTGTGCGGCGGCAACATCGACCCGCTGCTGCTGGCGTCGATCATCGAGCGCGGACTGGTGCGCGCCGGCCGGCTGGCGCGCATCTGCGTCAACGCGCGCGACCTGCCGGGCACCCTGGCCCGGATCGCGGCGCTGGTCGCCGAGGCCGGCGCCAACATCAACGAGGTGCGGCACCAGCGCGCCTTCAGCCTGCTGGCGGCGCAGAACGTCGAGATCGAGCTGGTGCTGCAGACGCGCGGGTCCGACCATGTGCGCGAGGTGCTGGGGACCTTGCAGGCCGCCGGTTTCGAGGCCTTGTTGTCCAGCCAGATGGCAGGCCGCTTGCCCTGATTGGCCGCCGACTCGAGGCCCGACTCCATGATTCGTCTTGCCTGGCGCTGGATTTCGATGCTTACAGCTGGCTGAATTTCTTCCGGGCCTCCGCATGAGGTTATGCATTATTTGCATCAGGCAATGCTAGCCGGTTTCATCGCGGTTTCGTAAAATTTTCCCTCCTGTTTGAAGGCTGGGTAAGTCGCTGATTTTTCTGGGCTTCCATCGCCTGGCATCCGACTGGCAGATCCGGAGCCGGGCGGGGGCTGTGAATCAGTTCCTGATCGGAAAAAGGAATATGGAAAGACGCCGCACCGCGACGCTTTCCCATATTGCTTTTCTTATTCCCTGGAGACGAATCCATGAACGCCCCTGTGCTGCCGGGTCTTGCGGCCCCTGCTTATGTCAAACATGCCAAGCTGATCGCCTGGGTCTCCGAGATGGCCGCCCTGTGCAAGCCCGACAGCATCTACTGGTGCGATGGCTCGCAGGAAGAGTACGACCGTCTGTGCCAGCAACTGGTCGACGCCGGCACCTTCAAGAAGCTGAACCCGGCCAAGCGCCCGGGCAGCTTCCTGGCCTGGTCCGATCCGTCTGATGTGGCACGCGTCGAGGACCGCACCTACATCTGCTCCGAGAAGAAGGAAGACGCCGGCCCGACCAACAACTGGATGGCCCCGGCCGAGATGCGCGCCACCCTCAACCCGCTGTTCGACGGCTGCATGAAGGGCCGCACCATGTACGTGGTGCCGTTCAGCATGGGCCCGCTGGGTTCGCACATCGCCCATATCGGCGTCGAGCTGACCGACAGCGCCTACGTGGCCGTCAACCAGAAGCTGATGACCCGCATGGGCAAGGCCGTCTACGACGTGCTCGGCAGCGATGGCGACTTCGTGCCCTGCATGCACACCGTCGGCGCCCCGCTGGCCGAAGGCGAAACGGACCAGACCAGCTGGCCCTGCAACCCGACCGTCAAGTACATCGTCCACTACCCCGAGACGCGCGAGATCTGGTCCTACGGCTCCGGCTACGGCGGCAACGCGCTGCTGGGCAAGAAGTGCTTCGCGCTGCGCATCGCCTCCACCATGGGCCGCGACCAGGGCTGGCTGGCCGAGCACATGCTGATCCTGGGCGTGACCAACCCCGAAGGCAGGAAGTACCATATCGCTGCCGCCTTCCCGAGCGCCTGCGGCAAGACCAACTTCTCGATGCTGGTGCCGCCGGAAGCCGGCTTCAAGGGCTGGAAGGTCACCACCATCGGCGACGACATCGCCTGGATCAAGCCGCATGCCGACGGCAAGATGTACGCGATCAACCCGGAAGCGGGCTACTTCGGCGTGGCGCCGGGCACCAATATGCAGACCAACCCGAACTGCATGCTGTCGCTGCACAAGGACGTGATCTTCACCAACGTGGCGCTGACCGATGACGGCGACGTCTGGTGGGAAGGCATGGAGAAGGACACCGGCGTCGTGCCGGATCACCTGATCGACTGGCAGGGCAAGGACTGGACGCCCGAGATCGCCAAGCAGACCGGCGCCAAGGCCGCGCACCCGAACTCGCGCTTCACCGTCGCCGCGACCAACAACCCGGCGCTGGACGCGCAGTGGGATGACGCCAACGGCGTCGCGATCGACGCCTTCATCTTCGGCGGCCGCCGCTCCAACACCGTGCCGCTGGCGA
>CAZJQH010000240.1:0-3380 GCA_964547895.1 uncultured Chitinophaga sp.
CCATGCGGTCGAGGAACTGGCGCGCATAGGCGCTGAAGGTCTCGACGTAGCGGCGTTGGCCCTCGGCGAACAGGGTGTCGAACACCAGGCTGGACTTGCCCGATCCGCTCGGACCCGTCACCACCGTGAGCTCGCCAGTGCGGATGTCGAGGTCGAGATTCTTGAGGTTGTGCTGGCGCGCGCCGCGGATGCGGATCAGGCCCTGGCCGTCCGTCGGCATGGCCTCGGTGCTGGAAGAAGTCAGGCTGCTGGAGCTGGTGCGTTCGGACATGATGCTTGCCTCGTGGGAGAGGCAAACATTCTAGGCAAGCTGGCCGGACCCTGGCTCGACGCGGGTCAGGATTTGTCATCGAGCGCCGCCACGGCAGGCGCCCTGCCAACTTGCCGGGGTCAGCCCGGGATCAGGACTTGACGATCAGCACCGGCACCTTGGCATGGGTGAGCACCTTCTGCGCCACGCTGCCGAGCACCAGCGCCTCGATGCCCTTGCGGCCATGCGAGCCCATCACGATCAGGTCGCAGGCCTCGGCCTTGGCGGTCTCGAGGATGCCCTCGTAGGTCACGTTGCGCTCGATGGTGTCGCCATCGAAGGTCACGCCGCGCGCCACGCAGACCTGGCGGATGTCGTCGAGCGACTGGGTGGCAGCAGCCTGGGCCTCGTTCAGGTAGGCCTGCAGGCCGATCGCCGAGGCGTCGCCGATGCCGATGTAGGGAAAGGGGTCGATCACGTAGACGCCGACGATCTGGGCGCCGTGCACCTTGGCGAGGTCGGCCGCGTATTCGGCGGCCTGGTGCGCCAGCGGCGAGCCGTCGGTCGGCACGAGGATCTTCTTGAACATGTATGGCTCTCCTTTGTGACTATCAGGCCTGCAACTGCTGCCTTTGGGACATCTTAGCCAAGCTGTCCGGCGGCTTCCACCCTGACGGCGCAATATTTGACCTCGGCGATCTTGCCGTAGGGATCGAGCGCGGGATTGGTCAGCAGGTTCGCCGCCGCCTCGACATAGGCGAACGGGATGAAGGCGCTGCCGGCCGGCATGCCGGCATCGGCGCGCACCGCCAGCTCGACCGAGCCGCGCCGGCTCGTCACGCGCGCGAATCCGCCAGCATTCAGGCCGAGGCGCGCGATGGTGTCGGGATGCAGGCTGACGGTCGGCTGCGGCTCGAGCGCGTCGAGCACCTGGCTGCGGCGCGTCATGGCGCCGGTATGCCAATGCTCGAGCTGGCGCCCGGTGATCAGCACCAGGGGGTAGTCGGCATCGGGCTGCTCGGCCGGCGGCAGCAGTCCGACAGGCACCAGCCTGGCCCGGCCGGAGGGGGTCGGGAAGCGGTCTATGAAGACGATCGGCTGGCCCGGGTCAGCGGCGCTGCTCACCGGATGCGTGACCGCGCCTTGCTCGAGCAGGCGAGCCCAGGACAGTCCCGCGATGGCCGGCATCAGGCTGCGCATCTCCTCGAACACGCGGGCAATGCCGCTGCCGGGCTCGGCGCCGCTGCCGTCGGCTGCTATGCGATAGTCCCAGCCCAGGCCCAGGCGGAGCGCGAGCTGCTCGGTGATCCAGGCGTCGGCGCGGGCCTGGCCCGGACAGTCGACTGCCTTGCGCCCAAGCTGGACGGTGCGGTCGGTGTTGGTGACGGTACCGGTCTTCTCGGGCCAGGCGGAAGCCGGCAGCACGACGTCGGCCAGCGCGGCCGTCTCGGTCAGGAAGATGTCCTGCACCACCAGATGCTGCAGGCTGGCGAGTCCGGCGCGCGCGTGGGCACTGTCGGGATCGCTCATCGCCGGATTCTCGCCCTGGATCAGCATGGCCTGGATGCGTCCCTCGCAGGCGGCGTCGATGATCTCGACCACGGTCAGGCCCGCCTCGGCGGGCAGGCTGCCGGGCGCGAGGTTCCAGGCGCTCTCGGCGGCGGCACGGTGGACAGGATCCCCGACCCGGTGGTAGTCGGGCAGCACGATCGGGATCAGGCCGGCGTCGCTGGCGCCCTGCACGTTGTTCTGGCCGCGCAGCGGATGCAGGCCGGTGCCGGGGCGGCCGATCTGGCCGGTCAGCATGGCGAGCGCGATCAGGCAGCGCGCGTTGTCGGTGCCATGGGTATGCTGCGAAACGCCCATGCCCCACAGGATCATGCTGCTGCCGGCAGTCGCATAGGTGCGCGCGACCTCGCGGATCAGGTCGGGCGCCAGGCCGCAGATCGGCGCCATCGCCTCCGGGCTGTAATCGACCGGGCCGTCGAGCAGTTCGGCGCGCCAGGCATCAAAGTCCAGCGTGCGCGCCTCGATGAAGGCCGGATCGGTCAGGTCCTCGGTCACGATGACATGCAGCATGGCCTTGAGCAGCGCGACATCGCTGCCGGGCTGGAACTGCAGCACGCGCCAGGCCTTGCGCGCCAGCTCGGTGCGGCGCGGATCGGCCAGCACCAGGCGAGCACCGCGCCGGATGGCATTCTTGATCCAGGTCGCACCGACCGGATGATTCTGCGCCGGATTGGCGCCGATCACCAGGATGAAGTCGGCCTGCTCGACGTCGCGCAGCGGATTGCTGACCGCGCCCGAACCCAGGCCCTCCATCAGCGCCGCAACGCTGGAGGCGTGGCACAGCCTGGTGCAGTGGTCGACGTTGTGGGTCAGGAAGGCCGAACGGATCAGCTTCTGGAACAGGTAGGCTTCCTCGTTGGTGCCCTTGGCCGAGCCGAAGCCCGCCACCGGCACCTCGCATCCCTGCAGGCCGGGATGGGCGTCGCGCACGCGCAGCAGGCCGGCTGCGGCCAGGTCCAGCGCCTCATCCCAGCTGGCCTCGCGGAACTGGGCTCGCAGCAGGGCCGGATCGGCACGCCCGCCGGGGCCGCGCGTGAGGATGGACGGGTCCTTGGGCGCGTCGGGGCGGCGGATCAGCGGCACGGTCAGGCGCTCCGGGCTGTGCGCGTAGTCGAAGCCGAAGCGGCCCTTGACGCAGAGCCGGCCCTCGTTGGCCGGGCCCGGCGCACCCTCGACATGGGTGATGCGGCCGTCCCTGACATGGTAGTTCAGGCGGCAGCCGACGCCGCAGAAGGGGCAGACCGACTCGACTTGGCGCTCCGACGGCTGGGCGTAGGCGCCATTGGCCGGCGCCAGCGCGCCGGTCGGGCAGGCCTGCACGCATTCGCCGCAGGCAACGCAGCTGCTGCGGCCCAGCGGATCGCCCTGGTCGAAGGTGATCCGGGCCTGGCCGCCGCGGAAGGACAGGCCGATCACGTCGTTGCCCTGCTCGTCGCGGCAGGCGCGCAGGCAGCGGGTGCACTGGATGCAGGCGTCGAGGTTGACGGCGATCGCGGGATGGCTGAGGTCGGCGCCTTGCGCGGCCGCATCAAGCTGCATCGCACCGCGCGCCTCGAAGCGC
>CAZJQH010000241.1:0-3379 GCA_964547895.1 uncultured Chitinophaga sp.
CCGATCCAGGACATGGAGGCCTACAAGGAGAGCCTGGGCCGCTTCATCTACCAGACCGGCATCCTGATGCGCCCGGTCTTCAACGCTGCCAAGGCGATCGCCGCCGACAGGAAGCGCGTCGCCTTCTCCGACGGCGAGGACGAGCGCGCGCTGCGCGCGGCCCAGGCCGCGATCGACGACCACCTGGCCACGCCGATCCTGATCGGCCGCCCGGCCGTGATCGAGGCGCGCATCGCCAAGGCCGGCCTGCGCATCCGCCCCGGCATCGACTTCGAGGTGGTCAACCCCGAGAGCGACATGCGCTTCCGCCAGTACTGGGAGGCCTACCACCAGCTGATGGGCCGCGACGGCGTGACGCCCGAGATGGCCAAGGCCGCGGTGCGCCGCTCCAACACCATCATCGCCGCACTGATGGTCAGGCTCGGCGATGCCGACGCCATGATCTGCGGCCTGGTCGGCAACTACGAGACCCACCTCGAGCGGATCGAGAACATCATCGGCCGCAAGCCCGAGGCACACCAGTTCGCGGCCCTCAACGCGCTGATGACCAACCGCGGCCCGCTGTTCATCGCCGACACCTATGTCAACGACTGCCCCGACGCCGCGGAACTGGCCGAGATCGCCTGGCTGGCGGTGCAGGAGGTACAGCGCTTCGGCCTGCCGCCCAAGGTCGCCTTCCTGTCACATTCGACCTACGGATCGTCCAGCCGCCCCTCGGCGCGCAAGATGCGCCAGGCGCGCGACCTCTTCGCCGCCGCCCATCCCGAGATCGAGTGCGACGGCGAACTGCATGGCGACGCCGCGCTCGAGGAGGACATCCGCCGCAGCTACCTGCCCGAATCGGAGCTGAGCGGCTCGGCCAACATCCTGATCTGCCCCAACCTCGACTCGGCCAACATCCTGTTCAACGTCCTCAAGACGACGACCAGCGGCGGCGTGACGGTGGGCCCGATCCTGATGGGCAGCGCAGCCAGCGCCCATATCCTGACCCCCTCGGCCACCGTGCGCCGCGTCCTCAACATGACGGCCGTGGCCGCCGTGACCGGAGCGTCCAAGGCCTGATGCCGGGCCGCGGGTCCCTGCAGGCGCCCGGCGGCAGAACGAGAGCGCCCCAGGGCGCTCTTTTTGATGGTGCTGGCCGGACCAGGGCCAGGCTGCGTGGTTTGCTAAGCTAGCGCCCATGAGTGATTCAACTGTCCCGGCCACCCTCCAGGTAGCCTGCCTGTGCGCCGAATGGTGCGGCACCTGTCGTGAATACGGCCAGGCCTACGCGGCCTTGCAGGCCTCCTACCCTGAAGCCAGCTTCCACTGGCTCGACGTCGAGGACGAGGCCGACCTGCTCGGCGACCTCGACGTCGAGAACTTCCCGACCTTGCTGATCGGCGTGGCCGGCCAGCCGGTGTTCTTCGGCGTGCTGCTGCCGCATATCCAGACGCTGGAGCGGCTGGTGCAGGATGCGCCCGGCTTGCGTCCGCTGTCAGAGAGCGCCGACAGCGCCACGCTGCGCGCCCTGCTCGCGGGCCTGGCGCAGCGCCAGTCCTGAACACAGCTCCGGCTTCTCGCCTGGCGCCCAAAAGCAAGACGCCCGGACCAGCCGGGCGTCTTGAATCAGGGCCTGCGGCTCAGCGCATCAGGCAACGATGCCCTTGCCTTCCACGTCGGTTGCAGCCTTGCTGGCCAGGCGCTTGCTGCGAGCGCGCAGGTTGAGTGCCTCGACCACCAGCGAGAAGGCCATCGCGGCGTAGACATAGCCCTTGGGGATGTGGATCTCGAAGGCTTCGGCGGTCAGCGCCATGCCCACCATCACCAGGAAGGCCAGCGCCAGCACCTTGACCGAGGGGTGGGCGTCGACGAAGTCGCCGATCGGCTTGGCAGCCACCAGCATCACGCCGACGGCGGCGATCACGGCGGCGACCATCACGGCCAGGTTGTCGACCATGCCGACGGCGGTGATCACCGAGTCGAGCGAGAACACGATGTCGATGATGGCGATCTGGCCGATGATGGCCCAGAACAGGCGGCTGCCAGCGGCCTTGAGCGCGGCAGGATCGGTATCAGGGGCGTGATCATCCTCGCGCGCCTCGACCTCGACGAAGATCTCGTGCGAGGCCTTCCAGAGCAGGAACAGGCCACCGGCCAGCAGCACGAGGTCGCGCCCGCTGATGCCCTGGCCGAACGCCGTGAACAGGTCGGCCTTCAGGCCCATGATCCAGCTCAGCGAGGCCAGCAGGGCCAGTCGGGTCAGCATCGCGAAGCCCAGGCCCAGACGACGCGCCTTGTCGCGCTGCTCCGGCGGCAGGCGTCCGACCAGAATGGAGATGAAGATGATGTTGTCCACGCCGAGCACGATCTCGAGCGTCGTGAGCATGGCGAAGGCAATCCAGATGTTGGGGTCGAGCAGGAATTCCATGGGGTCGCAATCAGGAGCCTGGTTTCAGGCGAATCTGCAAGCATAAACGCTTAGCCACCTGAAAGAATTCGCTTTTACCGTGGATTTTCTTCGGTAAAACCTGAACTTCAGATTGAAGACCCAATCGCCAGTAGCTGGGCTGCCACGCTGGCGGCGATCACGGCCGGCTGCTTGCCCCTGATCGCTGGCCAGCCCAGCGGGCACCGCACCTGCTCCATCTCGTCCTCGAGAAAGCCGCGCTCGCGCAGGCGCCGGCCGAAGCTGGCCCACTTGCTGGCGCTGCCGATCAGGCCGATGAAGGCCAGGTCAGCGGCCTCGCGCTGGCGCCGCAGGCAGGCCGCGACGAGCGCGAAATCCTCCTCGTGGCTGTGGGTCATGATCAGCACATGGCTGCCTGCAGCCAGCCCTGGCAAGGCGCGCTCGACCGGATCGGAATGCTCGGCCTCCAGCCAGGGCGGCAGGTCGGCTGGAAAGATGTCGTCGCGGCTGTCGATCCAGCGCAAGGCGAAGGGCAAGGGCTCAAGCGCTCGCACCAGCGCGCGCCCGACATGGCCCGCGCCAAAGATCGCCACCGGCGCAGCGGCGGGCTCGGCCAGCCCGAGCAGGCGCAAGGCGGCGGGATCGGCCAGGTAATCGAAGCGCAGCTCGACCACGCCGCCGCAGCACTGGCCCAGGCTGGGACCGAGGGCGTAGCGGCGCGACTGGCCGTCGAGGGAATGGGATGGGCCGGACTGCAGCAGCTCGCGCGCGGCGGCAAGCGCCTGGAATTCGAGCTGGCCACCACCAATGCTGCCAAGCAGGCGGTCGGCGAACAGGGCCAGCCAGGCGCCAGCCTCGCGCGGGGTCGAGCCCTGGGTGGAGGCTATGGTCAACAGCACGGCGGGCGCCGCCGCCAGGCCTCGCTCCAGTTCAGCCCGGTTGGCCGGGCAGGCAGGCATTGCGCTCATGCCTGCAGTATGCCCGTTTCAG
>CAZJQH010000242.1:0-3354 GCA_964547895.1 uncultured Chitinophaga sp.
AGGCCGCGCGCGAGCAGGATCGGGCCGAGTGCCTCGGCGATCTCGCGGTCGCGATCGGAAAGCGGCTGCGCAACGCCCTTGCCGCCGGCTGCCAGGTTGCCGCGGATCTCGCTGCCCTGCGGGATGCGCGCCAGGCTGTAGGGCACCGGCTTGCCGCCGATCAGCAGCACCCGCTTGTCGCCCTGCGCGATCGAGGGCAGGAACTTCTGCACCATCAGGGTCTGAGCGCCGTGGCGGTTCAGCGTCTCGGTGATGCTGCCCAGGTTGAGGCCGTCCGCTCCGACGCGGAAGATGCCCATGCCGCCCATGCCGTCGAGCGGCTTGAGGATGATGTCGCCATGCTCGGAATGGAAGCGGCGCACATCGGACTCGTCGCGCGTGACCAGGGTCGGCGCGATGAATTGCGGGAACTCCATGATGGCGAGCTTTTCCGGGTGGTTGCGCAGCGCGGCAGGATCGTTGAAGACGCGCGCGCCCTCGCGCTGGGCCTGGCCCAGCAGGTGGGTGGCGTAGAAATACTCGCTGTCGAAGGGCGGGTCCTTGCGCATCAGCACCGCGTCGACCTCGGCCAGCACCTGGGGCCGCTCGTCGGGCGCCTGCTGGGCCGCGACGAACCAGTCGTCGGCGTCGCCGGTCAGCGTGATGTCGCGCACGAAGGCAGTGACGCGGCCGCCGCGCTGCCACATCAGGTCCTTGGGCTGGCAGGCCATCAGCTGGTGGCCGCGGCGCTGCGCCTCGCGCATCATGGCGAAGGTGCTGTCCTTGTAGGTCTTGAACGATTCGAGCGGGTCGGCGATGAACAGTATCTTCATAAGCTGGGGCGAAACAGGTGGGCGTCAGATCTCGATCTTGGAGCCGAGCTCGACCACCGCGTTGTTGGGCAGGTTGAGGAATTCGGCCGCCGCGCTGGCATTGTGGTGCATGGAGGCGAACAGCTTCTCGCGCCACTGCGACATGCCGCCACCAGTGGTGGGGATCACGATGTCGCGCGACAGGAAGTAGCTGGTGCTCATAGGGTCGAGCGCGACGCCGCGGCCCTTGAGCTGCTCGAGCGCCTTGGGCAGGTCGGGGTCGTTCTTGAAGCCGTAGTTGACGGTCACCTGCCAGGCGTCGTGGCCGAGCGGCTCGATCGCCAGCCGGTCTGCCAGGCCGATCCAGGGCACCGGATGGTTGCGCACCGTCACGAACAGGTTGTGCTCGTGCAGCACCTTGTTGTGCTTGAGGTTGTGCAGCAAGGCATTGGGCACGATGCCGGGCTGCGCGGTCAGGAACACCGCCGTGCCCTGGACCCGCGCCGGCGGGCTGATGAAGACGGCATCGAGGAAGCCGGTCAGGTCGAGCGCATCCGACTTGAGCGACTCGTTGAGCAGGCGCCGGCCGTCATACCAGGTGATCATCAGCAGGAAGATGGCGGCACCGATCAGCAGCGGGAACCAGCCACCGTCGGCCAGCTTGAGCAGGTTGGAGCTGAAGAAGGCCAGGTCGATCACGAAAAAGAAGCCGGTCGCGCCAATGCACAGCAGCCAGTTGTAGCCCCAGCCGTAGCGGATCACGAAGAAGGTCAGCACGGTGGTGATCAGCATGTCGAGCGTGACCGCGATGCCGTAGGCCGCCGCCAGGTTGCTCGAGGACTTGAACAGCGCGACCGCCAGCACGATGGCGACGAACAGGCCCCAGTTGACGAAGGGGATGTAGATCTGGCCGGTGTCCTTGATGCTGGTGTGCTGGATCTGCAGCCGCGGCAGGTAGCCCATCTGGATCACCTGCTTGGTCACGCTGAAGGCGCCCGAGATCAGCGCCTGCGAGGCGATCACGGTGGCGGCGGTGGCCATCACCACGGTCGGCAGCAGCAGCCAGTCCGGCGCCAGGTTGAAGAAGGGGTTCTTGACCGCCGTCGGGTCGGCCAGCAGCAAGGCGCCCTGGCCGAAGTAGTTCAGGATCAGGCAGGGCATGACGACGCTGAACCAGGCGAGGCGGATCGGCTTCTTGCCGAAATGGCCCATGTCGGCGTAGAGCGCCTCGCCCCCCGTCACGCACAGCACCACCGCCCCCAGGATGATGAAGGTGGTGCCGGGGTAGTTCCAGATGAAGCGCAGCGCATGGTGCGGGCTCAAGGCACCCAGGATCTCGGGGTGGTCGATGATGTGCGGCAAGGCCAGTCCGGCAATGCCGATGAACCACAGCAGCGTGATCGGGCCGAAGAACTTGCCGATGCCGGCGGTGCCGTGCTTCTGCACCGCGAACAGGCAGAACAGGATCACCAGCGTGAGCGGGATCACCGCCTTCTTGAAGGTCGGCGAGATCACCTCCAGGCCCTCGACCGCCGACAGCACCGAGATCGCCGGCGTGATCACGCCATCGCCATAGAACAGGCAGGTGCCGAAGACACCGATCAGCAGCAGCCAGCGCCGCAATTCGGGCTTGTGCTTGATCGACTCGGAGGCCAGCGCCAGCATCGCGACCAGGCCGCCCTCGCCGTGGTTGTCGGCGCGCAGCACCAGCGTCACGTACTTGAGCGAGATGATGACGGTCAGCGTCCAGACGAAGATCGACAGCACGCCGTAGATATTGGCCGGCGTGAACTCGACATGGCCGGAGTGGAACACTTCCTTGACCGCATAGAGCACGCTGGTGCCGATGTCGCCGTAGACGACGCCGATCGCGCCCAGGGTGAGCGCGCCGAGTGAGGATTTGGAAGCAGACACTGGGTATGCGGGCGGTCCCGGACCGCCCGATGGGTTCATCTGCCGCTATTGTGCGCCGGAATCGTTACCAGTCGTTGCGCCTCGAACCGGATACCGGGTGCCTGTCGAACGGGCGCAACACCAGCTTGTCAGTCGTAGACCTCGGCATTGGGGTCGGTCGCCTCGAGCTCGTAGCTGGCCGCCAGCATGGCCAGGCGGCCGATCACGCCATACATGTAGAAGCGGTTCGGCACGCTGGCGCCGGGCTTGGCGCCCGGCTGGGGCTGCTGGGCGCTCTTCTCGAAGGCCAGCGGCACGAAGCTGGCGCCCGGCGCGTTGAGGTTCTCGTCCACGCCGCGGTCGGCATGGACGCGGTAGAAGCCGCCCACCACATAGCGGTCCAGCATGTAGACCACCGGCTCGGCCACCGCGTCGTTGACCTGCTCGTGCGTCAGCACGCCCTCCTGGATGATCACGTCGCTGACGACCTGGCCGTCCTTGATCACGTTCATCTTGTTCTTGGTGCGGCGGTTCAGGCTCTCGAGCTCCTTGGCGTCGCGCACCGTCATGATGCCCATGCCGTAGGTGCCGTTGTCGGCCTTGACCACCACGAAGGGCTTCTCGTTGATGCCGTATTCCTTGTACTTGCGGCGGATCTTGCCCAGCAGCG
>CAZJQH010000243.1:0-3340 GCA_964547895.1 uncultured Chitinophaga sp.
CCGGTTGGCCGGGCAGGCAGGCATTGCGCTCATGCCTGCAGTATGCCCGTTTCAGCTCACCTGACCAGCGTGACCTTGGTCTTGGCCTTTTGGGAAACCTCGGTCGCTACCGAGCCCATCAGCAGCTGCAGCAGGCCGGTGCGGCCATGGGTGCCCATGACGATCTCGTCGAAACCGTTCTCGTCGGCGAAGCGTCGGATCATGTCGGCCGGATGGCCGACCAGCACATGCTGCTGATAGACCAGGCCAGCGGCATCGAGGCGGGCACGGGCAGCGGCCAGCTCGGCCAGGCCCTCTTCGAGATGGTAGGCGTTGAGCTCCTCGGTGTTGACGAAGGAACGCACATTGCCGTCGACCGGCAGCTGGATATTGAGCAGGTGCAGCTCGAGCCCGGCGATGCCGCGCTGCAGCACCTGTTCCAGGGCACGCATGCTGGCTTCGGAGCCGTCGTTGGGCAGCAGGATCTTGGTCATGTTGTCATCCTCTCCGGGTTCAGTCTTTCTTGGCCAGGTCCACCAGGGGCGCCTCTTCGGCTGCCGGCTTGCGGGCCGCCAGGATCTTGCCCAGCACGACCACGAACACGGCGCCAGCTGCGGCGGTCACATAGTGGGTCCAGGACGGGGCGTCAACCAGATAGGGCTTGACGAAAACGTCGGAGACGATCATGTCGCCACCGATCCAGCCCAGCAGGCCGGCGCCGATGGTGATGACGACCGGGAAACGGTCCATCAGCTTGAGCACGAACTTGCTGCCCCAGACGATGATCGGGATGCTGATCAGGATGCCAAACACAACCAGGCCCATCTCGCCCTTGGCGGCGCCGGCGACGGCGATCACGTTGTCCAGGCTCATGACCGCGTCGGCGATCACGATGGTCTTGATCGCGCCAGCCAGCGTGGTCGCGCCTTCGATGTTGTCGTGGCCGTCGTCCTCGGGTTGCAGCAGCTTGACGCCGATCCACAGCAGCAGCAGGGCGCCGACCACCTTCAGGAAAGGCAGTGCCAGCAGCTGCAGCGCGAAGAAGATCAGCACGATGCGCAGGCCGATGGCGCCGACGACGCCCCAGGCTATGCCCTTGTTGCGCTGCGACTCGGGCAGCTTGCGACAGGCCAGCGCGATCACGACGGCATTGTCGCCGCCCAGCAGGATGTCGATGGCGATGATCTGCAGCACCGCTGTCAGAAACGCCAGACTGAAGTAATCCATTGTCACCTCGGATGATTGGAGTGCCAGAACCGCCCAGGGGCGGGCAAAAGTAGGGAGATGCTACAACAGCAAGAAGCGAAATCAGCTGTGGCAACTACCTATGGCCGGCAGGCCGGTAGAACAGCGGAAAGACCTGTTCGACCACGGGGCTGGAGACAGCCCAGGTCTTGCAGGTGCCCAGGTAGGGCGGAGGTTCGTCGGACGCTCTGGCCTGCCTGACATTCTCCAGCCCCTGGAAGGCGGCGGTGGCCATGTTGAACAGCAGTTCGCGCATGTGGGTGCAGCCCTCGACCTTGCCCAGATGGTGGTCGATCGCCTTGCGCCAGCCGCGCCCCATGGTGCAGCCGACCATGCGCTGCATGGCTGCCAGGGCCTCGTTGCAGATGCCGTGCGGCCGCGCCTCCATCACCGCCTCGATCGCGTGCACGCACATGGACTGGTCTATGGTGACGCGGATCAGCATGTGGTGGATGAACTCGCCGGCCTGCCAGGTACGGCTGCCGCGGACGGTGAACGGCTCCTGCTTGTAGTCACGCAGCTCGCCCTCGATGTCCCAGAGGCCGTCATCGCGGCGAAAGCAGCGAAACAGGGTCTCGCGCGTGCTGGCCAGCTGGCGGTTCTGTGGTGCGGAAAGTGGCATGGCTTCAAATCATGAACGGAATGAGGGAGGGCGCGCGGGCTCAGCCAGGCAGCGGCAGGTCGAGCCGCTGGGCCAGGTCGCGCCGCAGGGCGTCGGCCCAGGTGCGGCGGTCGCGGCCTTGCGCCTGGTCGAGCTCGCCGACATGCAGCTCGGCCTGCAGGCCGGACGCAGCCAGCGTGCGCCAGAGCGAGCCCAGCAGGCTGGTATCGCCGACATAGGTCGGGCCGTCATGACTCCGGCCGTCGCGCCCATCGGTGTACTTCAGGCCGAGCGGCAGCACCGGGGCGTCGGTGACGATCGCGGCCTGCAGCAGGTTGGCATGGAAGGGCAGCAGGCTGCTGCCGTCGCTGGTCGTGCCTTCGGGGAAGACGCCAAGCCGGTCGCCGGCCTGCAGCCGCTCGGCCATCTGGTGCACGACCCGCATGGCGTCGCGGCGGCGGTCGCGCTCGATGAAGAGCGTGCCCGAGCCCTCGACCAGTTGCCCGATCAGCGGCCAGTGCCGCACGTCGGCCTTGGAAACGAAGCGGCAGGGCAGCGCGGCGTCGATCACGATGATGTCGAGCCAGGAGATATGGTTGGCCAGCACCAGCAGCGGCCCGCCGGCCGGCAGCTCGCCATGCACCAGCAGGCGCACGCCGATGAGCTCGAGCAGGCGGCGCGACCAGGCCTGCACCTGTTGCTGGCGCTGCTCGAAATCCAGCGCGCCGAAGCGGCGCCGGATGGTCCAGGCGCCCGAAACCAGGTGGACGAGCACCCGCAGCAGCCGCCAGGCCGCACGCAGCGACTTCATGCGGACCGGATCAGGCTTGCGCTTCGTGCGCGACCTGGCCCGCGACCAGCGTGGCGCGCACCGACACCGGCAGTTCGTGGCCGCCGAACGGCGTGTGCTTGCCACGGCTGCGCAGGCTGTCGTCGCTGACCGTCCAGTGCGCCTTGGGATCGATCACGCACAGGTCGGCGGCACCACCCACGGCGAGGCGGCCGATGCCGGACTCGAGCGCGCCCAGGCTGGCGCCCAGCACGGCGGCCGGTCCCTGGGTCAGCACGGCCAGCGTGCGCGACAGCGGCACGCCGTCCTGCTCGGCCCATTTCCAGGCCAGGCCCAGCAGCAGCTCGACCGCGCTCGCGCCGGCCTCGGCCTCGGCGAAGGGCAGGATCTTGGCATCGGCGTCGACCGGGTTGTGGTCGGACACCAGCGCGTCGATGGTGCCGTCGGCCAGGCCGCGGCGCAGCGCCTCGCGGTCGCGCTGCTGGCGCACCGGCGGCTGCAGGCGCAGCCGGCTGTCGAAGTAGCCGATGTCGATGTCGGTCAGGTGCAGGTTGTGCACGCTGACGTCACAGCTGACCGGCAGGCCCTCGGCCTTGGCCTGGCGCACCAGCTCGAGGCCGGCCGCGCTGCTGATGCGGCACAGGTGCAGCCTGACCTTGGAGCCGGGCGTCTTGCAGACGCCGCGCAGCAGTTCGAACACGGTATGCAGCGCGATCACCTCGGCC
>CAZJQH010000244.1:0-3324 GCA_964547895.1 uncultured Chitinophaga sp.
AGGGCGTGCTGGCGATCGAGCGCGGCATCGAGGTCGGCCATGTGTTCTACCTCGGCAGCAAGTATTCGCGCGCCATGAACGCGACCTTCCTGGCCGAGGACGGCAAGCCGCGTCATTTCGAGATGGGCTGCTACGGCATCGGCGTGACCCGCCTGCCGGCGGCCGCGATCGAGCAGAACCACGACGCGCGCGGCATCATCTGGCCGGACGCGATCGCGCCGTTCACGCTCGTGATCTGCCCGATCGGCATGGACCGCAGCGAGGCGGTGCGCGAGGCAGCCGAGAAGCTGTACGGCGAGCTGCTGGCCCTGGGCGTCGACGTCATGCTGGACGACCGCGGCGAGCGCCCGGGCGCGATGTTCGCCGACTGGGAGCTGATCGGCGTGCCGCACCGCGTCACCATCGGCGACAAGGGCCTCAAGGAAGGCCTGGTCGAGTACCAGCACCGCCGCGACGAGGCCTCGACCAAGGTCGCCGTGACGGAGCTGCCGGACCTGCTCAAGGGCAAGCTGGGGCTCTGAGATGCGACGCCGGGACTGTCTGGGCTGGCTGGCCAGGGCAGGCCTGGCGGGGCTGTTGCCGGCGGCCATGCCGGCCTTTGCCCGCGCTGGTGGCCAGCTCGAGGAGCCGCTGGCCGATCCGGTGCGGCTGGCCTTGCGCGCCGCGATCGAATTCCCGGCGCCGCCCGAGCCCGAGTTTCCCCATCCGGAGGCCCGGCTGGACTATCTGCGCTGGCTTGGGCAGATGAGCCCGAAGCTGGCCCGGCGCAAGCCTGAGCTGCAGACCCGGGTCGAGTTCCTGCAGACGGTCTGGTACGAGAGCCGGCGTGCCGGTCTCGACGAATCGCTGGTGCTGGGCCTGATCCAGGTCGAGAGCGCGTTCCGCAAGTTCGCCGTCTCTTCCGTCGGTGCGCGCGGCTACATGCAGGTGATGCCGTTCTGGGCCCGGCTGATCGGCGACGGCGATCCGTCCAAGCTGTTCCTGACCCAGGCCAATATCCGCTTCGGCTGCGTGATCCTGCGCCATTACCTGGAGCGCGAGCGCGGCGACCTGTTCCTGGCGCTGGGGCGCTACAACGGCAGCCGGGGTCGCGCCGAATACCCGGACGCGGTGTTCGCGGCGCAGAAGAACTGGCGTCGAGCCTGATTCAATGGATTGTCTGAGCTGGTGGTCTCTGCAGGCTGCAGGGCTTTTGAGGCATAGCGAGCTGGGTGGGGCAGCCCCCTGACTGCCGATTTGCTGGCCGCGCAGCGGACAGATGAGGCTGGCAGGGGGTTGCCCCACCAAGAGCCCCCATCTGAGCCAATCCCCGTGCGATCAGGCGCCCGCGCTGGCCGCCACTTCCTCGACCCAGCGCGCGAACTCGATGTCGCGCGCGGTGACGCCGCCGGCGTCGTGGGTCGTGAAGCTGATCTCGACCCGGTTGTAGAGGTTGAACCACTCGGGGTGGTGCTGGCGGCGCTCGGCCTCGAGCGCAACCCGCGTCATGAAGGCGAAGGCCTGGGCGAAGTCGTGGAAGGCGAGCCAGCGCGTGATCGCCTGCTCTTCCTCGTCGTACTCCCAGCCCTGCAGTTCAGCCAGAGCCTGGGTCACCTGCTCGGTGCTCAGGACTTCCAGGGTCTGCTCGCTCATCAGGCAGCCTCGCCGGCGATGACCTGCTGCAGCTCGCCCGACTCGTACATCTCCATCATGATGTCGGAGCCGCCGATGAACTCGCCCTTGACATAGAGCTGCGGGATGGTCGGCCAGTTGCTGTATTCCTTGATGCCCTGGCGGATTTCCTGGTCTTCCAGCACGTTGACGGTCTGGATGGTCTTGGTGTCGACGCCGCAGGCCTTGAGGATCTGGATCGCACGGCCCGAGAAGCCGCACATCGGGAAGCTCGCGGTGCCCTTCATGAAGAGCACGATGTCGTTGTTCTTGACCAGTTGGTCGATTCTTTGCTGGACGTCGCTCATCGGTTCACTCCTGTTGCTTGGCCCTGGGGCCGGGTTCTGTTGAGGCGTGATTATCCCCGCTAGCTGGAATCCTGGTTCGCCATGCGGCCACCGCCCGCCAGTGCAGCGCTGGTGGCCGGCCAGGTCCTGCCGGTGCCCGATCTGCTCGAAGCCGCGCGCGCTCAGGATGGCTGCGACATCTTCCGCCTGGTCCCAGCCATGTTCGAGCAGCAGCCAGCCGCCAGGCACCAGGTGGGCGACCGCCTGGGCGACGATGGCACGGATGTCGTCGAGGCCGTCGGCGCCGCTGGCCAGGGCCGAGAGCGGCTCGTGCGTGAGCGCGGCCAGGTGCGGGTCGTCGGCGCGGATATAGGGCGGGTTGCTGACGATCAGGTCGAAGCGCTGGGGCAGGGCGGGGCCTTGCGGGTCAAGCGCTGCGGCCTCGGCCTGGCGCGCCGGCCAGTCGGCTAGCCAGCTGCCGTGGAGGAAGCGCACCGGCAGGCCGAGCCGCTGCGCGTTGGCCTGGGCCACGGCCAGCGCGTCGCGGCTGGCGTCGAGCGCCCAGACCCGGGCGTCGGGGCGGCGGTGCTGGATGGCCAGCGCGATCGCGCCGCTGCCAGTGCCAAGGTCGAGCACCATGGCTTGTTCGCGCCCTTCCAGCCGGTCGAGCGCCCAGTCGACCAGGGTTTCTGTGTCGGGCCGGGGGTCGAGCACGCGCGCGTCGACCTGCAGCTCCAGCCCGTGGAACTCGCGCTGGCCCGTCAGGTAGGCGACCGGCTCGCCCCGCAGGCGGCGCTGGCACAAGGCGGCGAAGTCCTGTGCCGCGTCGGCCGGCAGCGGGTCGGTGTCGTGCGCGATCAGCCAGGCCCGGTCGTGCGGCGAGCGTCCCAGGCGATGCAGCAGCAGCACCTGGGCATCGAGCCGGTCCAGGCCGGCCTGGCGCGCCTGCTGCAGCGCTTGCTGGACAGTCTGGGGCGGGGAGTCGCTGGGGGTCATCGGATGGCGGGGGCTAGGAAACGGGCGGGCATGCTGGCGCTCAGGCCAGCGCCCCGTTGCCGACGCTGCTTTCCAGTTCGGCCATCAGCTCGGCGCCGCGCGCGAGCTGCAGCGCGTGCAGCACCTCGTCAAGGTCGCCCTCCATCACCTGCAGCAGCTTGTAGAGCGTCAGGTTGATGCGGTGGTCGGTCAGGCGGCCCTGCGGGAAGTTGTAGGTGCGGATGCGGTCGCTGCGGTCGCCGCTGCCGATCAGGCCCTTGCGCTCGGCGGCCTCCTTGGCGGCGCGCTCGCTGCGCTCCTTTTCCTGGATGCGCGCCTGCAGCACCTGCAGCGCCTTGGCCTTGTTGCTGTGCTGGCTGCGGCCGTCCTGGCATTCGGCCACGATGCCGGT
>CAZJQH010000245.1:0-3324 GCA_964547895.1 uncultured Chitinophaga sp.
CAGAGCCTTGAAGGCAGCGATCACCACGGGGATTGCTGGGCCGATTAAGGCCAGTGCAGACGTGACTCGGACGATCGCACCGGTGACCGGGCCCCAGGCAATGACCAACCCGCCAACCAGGATGATCAGGTTCTGGATCGGCTCAGGGATTGCGCTGAACGCATTCGCGACACCGATGATCACGTCGGCAATTCCGTTCAACGCTGGCATGAGTGCCGTGCCAAGTTTGACGCCAAGTTCGGTCAGCTTGGTTTGCACCGAGACCAGCTTGTCGTTGAGGCTGTCTGCGCCGCGGGCAAAGTCCGTGGTCATCGTGGCGCTCAGCCTCTTGACGGCCTCGCTGCCGCCATTCAGCAGCGGAATCATGTCAGCGCCTGACTTGCCGAACAGGGCCATCGCGGTCGCGGACTTCTGCGCCCCATCTGGCATCGTGGCGAACTTGTCCGCCACCTCGAGCATGATCTGATCTGTGCTCTTCAGCTTGCCGGCGGCATCCGTTGCGCTGATGCCAAGATCCTGCAGAGCCAGAGCAGCCTGGTCGTTTCCTGTCGCCAGGTTGCGGTTGAGCTTGACCATGGCGCTGCCGACGCCTTCAATGCTGGTTCCACTGGCGTCGGCCGCCTGCTTGAACCTGCTCAGCTGCTCAACGCTGACGCCGGTTTTCTGCGACAGGTCGTTCATGTCATCGGCGGCATCAATCGCACCCTTCGCCATTGCTCCCAGGCCTACACCAGTCACAACCGGCGCCAGCGCACCGAGTGCACCGCTTAGCCCACCGGCTGCGCCAACCATTCCGCGCAGCCCTCCAGATACTCGCCCCGCGGTGTCACCCAGTCGGCCGATAGTCTGCCCCAGCGCCTGGACCTTGCCTTCGCCGGCGACATCAGCGACGATCTTCAGCAGCGCCTGCAGCTGTGCCATCAGTTCCTCGCCTTGCGGTTGAGCTTCTCTCTTGCATGCAGCTCCATCGTCTGCAGATCATCCAGCAGCTGCGCATTGACATCAATGCCCAGCACTGTCGCCAGGGGGCCCAGCACCACGCCATAGTCCAGGCCGATGACACCGGACGACGTGGCCCGCCATTGCGTCTGGCTGCGCTGGAACAGGGAGACCACAGGCCACAACTCAGCCCACAACCTGCAGTCTACCGGGGTCAGATGGTGCGGCTCCAGGATCACCCCGTACCGGGCAGCGTCGGCCTGCAGTTGCGCCGTGTCCCGACCTGACCTCATCAGGTGGTCAACGGCGCCGGTCAGTTTTTTGCTCGTGCCTTCTCGTGCGCCTCGAAGTAGGTCGTGACCAGGACGTCAGCGACTAGGGCGACTTCCAGCAGCTGGCGCCGGGTCTCGGCCGTCACAGGCACCGGGCCGCCATCGGGGTCGGTGATGCCCTCCCATCCCTCCAGGATCTCCTCAGCGATGCCGCGGGTCGGGATCTCGTCCAGTGGTTCGTTCCGACTGACCGCGGCCTTCATCGCCTGGTACTGCAGCTGCACCGCCTCCATCCGACTCTGAGGCAGCCGGCGATAGATCGCGTCGAACTGATGGGTTCGCACGCGTCCGCCGTCCTGCACCTCGCGAATGACGATCGGCCACCTGAATGTGGGCGACTGCTCAAGAATGAAAGCCATGTCAGGTCAGGGCCAGGGAGAACACGCTGGTGCCCGAGCTGTTGGGCAGGCAGCGGAACGGCAGAGTGATGTGGGTCACGCTGTCACCATCGTCCAGCGTCGGGCTGTCGAAGGCACACTGGGCCGCCGTGAAGGTGATGATGTTGCCGGCGGTGCCGCCGTGCACCCAGGTGATGGTGCCGGTGGTCTGGTTGCTGGCGATCGTGAGGAAGTCCTTGGTGGCGAATGCCGGCAGTTCAATGGTGATCGATCCGGTCGGCTTCATCTCAGTGATCCGCACCTGCTTGCTGCAGCCGGCCTTCTGCTCGAATGTCATCTCGACACCGAGGTCCAGGCTGAACTCGGTCATGCACGCACTGAACCCGTGCACGCTGACGGTCGCGGTGTTGTCGGCATTGACCGCCACCGGTGCCGCCTGGTTGGTGTAGGCCGGGGTTGGCAGCGACAGGGCAGACGGTGCGCCATAGATCCCCATGTGATCGAAGGCGATCGTCGGGATCTCGCCGACGCTCATGCTCAGCTCGGCGCTGCCGCGGATGCCGGTGATGATCTGCTGGCTGCCGTTGTCGGCGTAGAAGTCGGCGGTGTAGGAGCTGAACCCGGACGACACCGGGGTGTAGGTGACGGTGCCGCCACCGACGGTCTCGCTGCAACCCGAGGCCTTCATCAGGGGGCCCCAGCGTGGAGCGGTGCCGGCGGTCCCACTGCCGGCCATCTCGGCGGTGGCCTTGAACGGCACTGACCGCTGGCCGACGATGCTGGCGCGGTGGCCCATGTAGGCCTGGATCGTCTCGCGCTCAATGAGCTCCAGGGCCAACGGCTCAACGTCAAGCTCGGTGAACAGCAGGGCGTCGGTGTTCGCCGGTGCGCTGCTGGTGCCGTAGGTGCTCTCGCTCTTGACGAGGGCCAGGCGATTGCGCCAGAGAGGCATGGGTCAGTCCTCGTGGGTGACAGGGGTTGGCATCGGGCAGGCCGGCTGCTGCTCAGGCTGGCCCGGGGGCAGGGTCTGCTGGGTGCAGACCCACTCGCCGTTCTGCAGCTCGTAGGAGCCGCCTCTGGTCGGGGGCGGTGGCAGGGTGTCGGGCACGGCCTGGGCGGCAGGTTCTGTGGGCAGTCTACGTCTAGGCATTGTCGAGGGTCGCGGCTGCGGTGCGGAAGCGGACCTGGTAGGTGTTGACCTGCCAGAGACTGGTGAGGTCGGCCTTGTCGCGCTGAGGATCCGACGACGTCGGCATGATGTTGATGGCCAGGCCGTTCAGCGTCCGGTCTGCCATCAGGATGGCATGGGCCGACACTCGGATGGGATCGGCCAGGGTGTCGGGCACTGCGCCGCGAGTGTGGATCACGACGGCCACGTCGACGGTCCAGTCGAGTTTGCAGGTGGAGACCTCCTGGCAGCGGCTGCCAGCCGGCTCGACGATCAGGGCCGGCGCTTCATCGCGGCTGAACGCCTCGACGCGGCTGCGGTAGACGGTGCCGATGCCGGCCGTTGCATCCAGGATGTTGGCGATGTGCGCCAGGATCTGTTCTTCTCGTGATGCCATGGTCAGGTCTCAGGTGGCCATGCGCCAGGCTCCGGGTCAGTGCCGCTCCAAACTTGGCCAGCCGAGCCGTAGGGCACCCGGCGGCGGCGCAGGCTGGAGGGCAGGATCGGGCGGTTGAGCACGACGTTGAGGAACACGCCGGGCACAGGG
>CAZJQH010000246.1:0-3310 GCA_964547895.1 uncultured Chitinophaga sp.
TCGACGCCGAGCTTGGCGTGGATGCGCTCGAGGTGCTTCTTGACCGTCGCCGGGCTGGCGCCCAGGATGTCGGCGATGTCGCGGTTGATCTTGCCCTGCGCGACCCAGTACAGCACCTCGGCCTCGCGCGCGGTCAGGCCGAAGGCCGTGGCCAGCGCCTCGATCGCGCTGCCGTCCGAGCTTTCCTCCATCACGATCAGCCATTCGCCCTCGGGGCTGTCGTCCGAGCTTTCTTCCTCGCCCAGGCGGCGGTGCAGCCGGAAGGTCAGGCGGCCCTGGTCGCTGTCGAGGTGCAGGCGCGGCGGCTCGAGCTGGCGTTGCGCGTCTGGCAGGTGGCGGCGCAGCCAGTGCAGCACGGCCTCGGGCGTGGCGGGGGCCTCGGTGCCGCAATGGCGTCGCAGCAGTTCGCGCGCCAGCGGGGTCTGCCACATCAGGCGGCCGTCGCGCGCGCGCACCGTGATGGTTGCGTAGCCGAAGGCGTCGAGCGCGTTGCGCGCCTGCTGACGTTCCAGCGCGCCCTGCCGCGCCTGGCGTGCCGCGCGCAGGTGCACGCCCATGCGTGCCATCACCTCGAGCGGCTTGACCGGCTTGGTCACGTAGTCGACCCCGCCGGCGGCCAGCGCCTTGACCAGGTGCTCGGTCTCGGTCAGGCCGGTCATGAACAGGACCGGGATATGCGCCAGCTCCGGGTCGGCCTTGAGCCGGCGCGCGACCTCGAAGCCGTCCAGGCCCGGCATCACGGCGTCGAGCAGAATCACGTCGGGCAGGGCCTGGGCAGCGCGCGCCAGCGCTGACTCGCCGTCGAGCGCGACCAGCACGGTGTAGCCGGCGTCGTCGAGCGCATCGTGCAGCGGCGCGATGTTGTCGGGCATGTCGTCGACGATCAGCACGACGGCATCGTCAGGCTTGGCGTTCAGGGTGGGGTGGTGCAAGAGGTGTCTCCGGTCTGGCCGCGCGGCTCGAGCGCGGCGACTATCGATTCGAAGCGGAATTCCCGCGCCTGGGCCTGCAGCTGTGCCAGCCAGGGCGCGCATTCCGGATGGCTGGCTTGCAGCGCCTCGGCGCGCTTGACGAAGCCACGGTAGTAGCCGAGCCGGGCCAGGTCGAGCAGGGCTTCGACCGCCTCGGGCGGCAGGCCATGCGCCTGCTGCGAGGCGCTGGCAGGCGCCAGATCGACCGTCTGGCTCGGCTCACCCGCAGTTGGCGCGGGCGCGGCGGCCGGGTAGCGCCAGCGCAGCCCCAGCCTGCGCTGCAGCCAGTGCAGCAGTTCCTGGCGTCGCACCGGCTTGACCAGGAAATCCTCGGGCGGCAGACCGATGTCGTTGTCCAGGCCGCGGTCGAAGGCATTGGCCGACACCACGGCCAGCGCCGGTGCTGGCACCAGGTCCATGGCGCGGATGCGCCGCAGCGTCTCCCAGCCGTCCATGCCCGGCATGGCCAGGTCCATGAAGATGACGTCGGGCCGCAGACCGGCCTCGAGCTGGCGCAGCGCGTCCTCGCCATGGGTGGCCTGGCTGAGCGCAAAGCCCAGCGGCTCCAGCCAGCGCCGCTGCAGCTGGCGATCCGCCTCCTCGTTGTCGACCACCAGAATGTGACAGCGCGGGCCTTCGTAGCCGACCACGGCGGCCAAGGTATCGGTTGGGATCCGCGCACTGGGTTCCGGTGTCGCATTGAGTTCCGGCAGGAAAAGGCGCAGGCGGAAGGTGGTGCCTTGCCCCAGTTCGCTGCTGGCGCCGAGCTCGCCGCCCATCAGCTCGGCCAGCATGCGGGCAATCGTCAGGCCCAGGCCCGATCCCGGCGTGGCGCTGCTCGCTGCGCTCGAAGCGCGGGCGAACGGCTCGAAGATGCGCTGCAACTCGGCCGGTGCGATGCCGGGCCCGGTGTCGGTGATCTCGAAGGTCGCCATCTGGCGCACATGGCGCAGCACCAGCCTGACTTCGCCGCGCACCGTGAACTTGACCGCATTGCCCAGCAGGTTGATCAGGATCTGGCGCAGCCGCTTCTCGTCGGCGCGTACCGCCTTGGGCCAGAACTCGGGGCCGTCGAAGCCGAAGCGCAGGCCCTTGGCGGCGGCCTGCAGCTCGAACATCTGCGTGACTTCCTGCAGCAGCGCGCGCAGGTCGACCGGCCCCTGCTGCAGCGCGAGCTTGCCGGACTCGATGCGCGCGATGTCCAGCGTGCCCTCGATCAGCGACAGCAGGTGCTCGCCGCCACGCAGGATGACGCGGATCGCATGCGCCCGCTCGGGGCCGAGCTCACCGTCCTGCTGCAGCAGCTGCGCATAGCCCAGGATGCTGTTGAGCGGGGTCCGCAGCTCGTGGCTGATGTTGCTGATGTAGCGCGTCTTGGCCTGGTTCGCCTGGTCGGCCTGCGCCCGCGCCGCCTCGGCGACCTGGCGCGCCTGCTGCAGCTGCAGGTCGGTGCGGCGGTGGGATTCGATCTCCTGCAACAGCAGGCCGGTCTGGCGGTTGGACTCCTCCTGCGCCACGGTCCGGCTCCGGTGGGTCAGCACCAGCCACCAGGCGACGATGCCGAAGGCCAGCAGCAGCGCGACGTAGACCCTCGCATAGCCGCTGCGCAGCGTCTGCGCCAGCGCCGCCAGCGACTCGGGCGTGGCCGGCAGGTCCGCCAGCCCACTCGTCTCCTGCCGGTACAGCAGGCCCAGCAGGCCGGCCAGCAGCAGCGCGATGACCAGCATCAGCAGCAGGTAATGCGCCAGTCCCCCGTCCAGGTAGGGCCAGAGCGGGCGTGGCGTCAGGCGCCGCAGGGCCGAGCTCCATTGCACTGCCAGCTGGGCGTCCGGCCGGCAGCGGTCGCCGCAGCGGGCGTCGAGCGTGCAGCACAGCGAGCAGATCGCGCCCTGGTAGGCCGGGCAGTGCGCGGTGTCGGGCGCCTCGTAGTCGCGCTCGCAGACCACGCAGCGCAGCAGCCCGGGTTTCGTCTGGCCGGAGGTCGGCTTGGTACAGGCAGCGCCGCCAGCGCAAGCCGTGCCGCAGCCAGGCTTGCCGCCCTGGGCAGCGCTGGATTCAGGCTGGCGCGCCAGGTAGTAGCGGCCTCGGGTGGCCCAGGCGATCAGCGGCGACGTGATCAGCGCGGTCGCGGTCGCGATCAGCGCCGAGAAGGCCTGCGGGCCGGGCCCGAACAGGCCCAGGTGGGCTGTCATTGACAGCAGGGACGCCAGCCCCATGGCGCCGACGCCGACCGGGTTGATGTCGTACAGGTAGGCGCGCCGGAACTCGATGCCCGCCGGCGACCAGCCCAGCGGCTTGTTGATCACCAGGTCGGCCACCACCGTCATGATCCAGGCGAT
>CAZJQH010000247.1:0-1936 GCA_964547895.1 uncultured Chitinophaga sp.
CTGACCTGGTAGGCGAAGGTCGGCGCCTTGAACTCGTCCTTGACCCGGCGCACGATGTCGAGGTAGGGCATGCCGGGCTTGACCATCACCATGTCGGCGCCCTCGGCCAGGTCAAGCGCGACCTCGCGCAGCGCCTCGTCGGTGTTGCCCGGGTCCATCTGGTAGACCTTCTTGTCGGCCTTGCCGAGGTTGGCAGCCGAGCCGACCGCATCGCGGAACGGGCCGTAGAAAGCCGAGGCGTACTTGGCGCTGTAGGCCATGATGCGGGTGTGCACATGGCCGCGCTGCTCGAGCGCCTGGCGGATCGCGCCGATGCGGCCATCCATCATGTCGGACGGCGCGACGATGTCGACGCCGGCGGCGGCCTGGGTCAGTGCCTGGCGCACCAGCACCTCGACGGTGGCGTCATTGATGATGTAGTTCTGCTCGTCGAGCAGGCCGTCCTGGCCGTGGCTGGTGTAGGGGTCGAGCGCGACGTCGGTCATGATGCCCAGGTTCGGCACCTCGGCCTTCAGGCGCGCCACCACGTTGGGAATCAGGCCGTTGGGGTTCCAGGCCTCGCGCCCGTCGGGGGTCTTGAGCGCCGGATCGATCACCGGGAACAGCGCCATCACCGGAATGCCCAGCTCGACGCACTCGTGCGCCACCGGGATCAGCTGGTCCAGGCTCAGGCGCTCGACGCCGGGCATGGAGGCCACCGCCTCGCGCCGGCCCTCGCCTTCCAGCACGAACACCGGGTAGATCAGGTCGTGCACCGTCAGATGGTGCTCGCGCACCAGGTTGCGCGTGAAGACATCGCGGCGCAGGCGGCGCGGACGGGACAGGGGATAGGGGGCGGTGTGAGAGGTCATGGCGGGTATTGTGGCAAATGTCGGTGGCCGGGCTGGCGCTGGCGGCTAGACCGGATCGAGATGGGTCAGCACGTTGAGCACCGGGTGGCGCTGCTCGACGCGGCGGTGCACCTCCTCGGCGATCTCGTGGCCCTGGCGCACGCTCAGGTTGCCGTCGACCTCCAGGTGCACATCGACCAGGATCATGTCGCCGGTGCGGCGCGTGCGCAGGTCGTGGATGCCGAGCACGCCCGGCGTCGCCAGGATCTCCTGCTCGATCGCACGCGTCTCCTCCTCGGAGGCGGCGCGGTCGGTCAGGTCGTGCAGCGCGTTCCAGAGGAACTCCCAGCCCATCTTGCCGACCAGCAGGCCGACGACCAGCGCCGCGACCGGATCGAGCATCGGCCAGCCCAGCAGGCTGCCACCGATGCCGGCCGCGACCACCAGCGAGGATGCCGCATCGGAACGCGCGTGCCAGGCATTGGCCACCAGCATGCTCGAGCGCACGCGCTCGGCAACCGCCAGCATGTAGCGGAACAGCCCTTCCTTGGCCGCCAGCGTGAACAGCGCAACGCCCAGCGCGACCAGGCTGCCGGGGGCGATCGTCTCGGGAGCGGCCAGCTTGCCCGCCGCCGACCACAGCATGCCGACGCCGACCGCCAGCAGCAAGGCACCGAGCACCAGCGAGGCCGCGTTCTCGTAGCGCTGATGACCGTAGGGATGATCGGCATCGGGCGCCTTGCGACTGTGCTGCAGCGCCAGCAGCACGACGAAATCGGCCGCCAGGTCCGACAGCGAGTGGATGCCGTCGGCCACCAGCGCCTGCGAGGCGACGTACAGGCCAACGGCAACCTGCAGCGCCGTCAGCACCAGGTTGACGCCCACGCTAACCCAGGTGCTGCGGCGTGCCGCCTGTTCGCGCTCGGGATGCGCCGACTCCTCGCCGGGTTCGCGCAAATCATTCAATTCCATGTGACGCCCTTGTTTGTGTCATGCCGGCACCGCCTCGCCCACCGGGCTGGCCGCTGATCCGGCCCCTATCTTAAGCAGCCGCACCTAAGGCGGATATCGGCCAGCTGGCGTAGCCAGGATGGCGATCCACCCCG
>CAZJQH010000247.1:2036-3268 GCA_964547895.1 uncultured Chitinophaga sp.
TTGCAGGTAGGCGCTGAGCTTGCGCGACTGTCCGCTGCCGCCTGGCGGCACCAGGCTCAGGCGCGGCAGCGCAAACGCCGTGGCGACGATGCGGGCATGCAGGCTGCTGGCAATGCAGGCACGGCTGTGCGCGATCAGGGCACAGATGTCCCACAGCCGGGTCGACTCCATGATGCGCACCAGCTGATCCGGTAGGCGGGCCGCCAGCCGTGGCAGCGTGGCGGGGTCGTCGTGCCAGGGCGCGAGACCGGCGCGGAACAGCACCAGGCCCAGGCCGCTTGACTGCAGCACGGCCTGGAGCTGGGCCCCGAACTGGTCGAGGCAGTCGTCGTCGCCAAACTCGGGGCCGAGCTGCAGCGCCAGGTAACCGGCCGGAAAGGCCGCGCGCAGGGGAGCAACCTCGCCTGCGGCCGCCCGCTGGCCAATGACCGGGCCGAACAGCCCGGCGACCCGCACGGCCGGATCCGGCAGCAGCGCGGCGCCAATGCCGGCAGCGGCCATCGTCACCTGCGTGACGCGGTCCCGCACCGAGAGGAAGGCGGCCGCGCGCAGCGCCGCCAGCACCTCGGACTTCAGCTCAGGCCCGGACTGCGCCAGCCCGACGCCGCCGACGCCGGCGAAGGCGGTACGCCGCAGGCCAGGCAGGCGCGCTGGCGAGGCAACGTAGGGCGCCTGCCCCTCGCCCACCACATGCCGCATCCATTCCGCGCGCTCGGCCGGGCGCGGCTCCAGATAGGCAATCACGGCCTGCGCCTGTTCCGGTGGCAGCAGCATGACGGCGGCCTGCCAGGCGCTGCAGTCGAGGACCTCGCCGCCGACATGCAGCAGGTCGGGCCGGCGTGGCGCCAGCTCGGCCACCAGTTGCGGCAAGGCGCGCACGGCAAAGCCGTCCCAGGCGCGCAGGTCACGATCGGCGAGACCGGCGAAATGCAGCTCGCGCCCCGGCAGCATGGCGGAAGCGACCTGCGCCAGCAGCAGGTCGCCGAAGTTGTGGCGGTCGAAGGCGCCAAACAGGATCAGCGGGCGGTCCATGCCCCATTCTCGCCAGCGCGGCGGGAAAGACCAAGGCACCAGGCCAGATGAGGAGGACATCGCCAGGCGGGCTGATCCGCCAAGAAAAACGGCGCCCCAAAGGGCGCCGTCGTTCGCTTCACCAGCAGGCCGAGATCAGGCGGCCGCCTTGACCTTCAGGCGCCAGGCGTGCAGCAGCGGCTCGGTGTAGCCGCTCGGCT
>CAZJQH010000248.1:0-3261 GCA_964547895.1 uncultured Chitinophaga sp.
AAGGGGTGGTCGGAGCGGCGGGATTCGAACTCGCGACCCTCTGCTCCCAAAGCAGATGCGCTACCAGGCTGCGCTACGCTCCGACGAAGCACTTATTGTAGCGGCATCCCGGGCCAAATTCTGGCCGCCGGTGGCAAATTCATGCCGCATCTGCAACGCCGCGATCGTCTGCGGGTTCTGGTAATTCTGGCGGCGGGGTGATAGAATAATGCTTTCACGACCAGATGGGCGGGTTAATCACCGGCCCTTTTTTTTTGGCTGTCCCTTTTTGGGGCATGTTTGATAGGCGCTTGATATCGATGACTTGGCAGCAGACCGTGGAGCAGACCGTGACAGGTCTGGGTTATGACTTGGTGGATCTGGAGCGATCCGCGGGCGGTTTGTTGCGCGTGACGATAGACCTGCCCTGGGATCCAGCCCAGACCGAGGAGGCCTTCGTCACGGTCGAGGATTGCGAGAAGGTCACCCGCCAGCTGCAGTTCCTGCTCGAGGTCGAGAACGTCGACTACAAGCGACTCGAGGTCGGCTCGCCCGGCATCGACCGCCCCCTGCGCAACGACAACGATTTCCTGCGCTTCCTGGGTCACGAGGTCGACATCACGCTCAAGGCGCCGATCGGCACGACCGGCACCGCCATCGCTGCCAACCGCAAGAAGTTCCGTGGCACGCTCGAGCGCCCCGAAAGCGGCGAAGGCTGGCAGATCGTCTGGAGCGAGGCGCCCGAGCGCAAGCCCGGCGCGCGCGTCAGCAAGAAGGCCAAGCCGCTGCCGGTGCAGGTGCTGGGCTTCACGCTCGACGAGATCCGCGAGGCGCGACTGGCGCCGGTCGTGAACTTCAAGGGCCGCGCAGCCAAGCCGGTCGACACAGATTTGAACCCTACAGCAGCAGAGAACGGAAAGGCAGGCGAGTGAAATGAATCGCGAAATGTTGATGTTGATCGATGCGATCTCGCGCGAGAAGAATGTGGAGCGCGACGTGGTGCTGGGCGCCGTCGAGACCGCGCTGGCTTCGGCCACCAAGAAGCTGTTCAAGGGCGAGGTCGATATCCGCGTGGCCATCGACCCCGACAGCGGCGCCTACGACACCTTCCGCCGCTGGCTGGTCGTGCCCGACGAGGCTGGCCTGCAGAATCCGGACGCCGAGGAGATGATCTCCGACGTGATCGACGAGAACCCCGGCATCGAGCCCGGTGACTACATCGAGCGCCAGATCGAGAGCGTGCCGATCGGCCGCATCGGCGCCATGGCCGCCAAGCAGGTCATCCTGCAGCGCATCCGCGACGCCGAGCGCGAGATGCTGCTCAACGACTTCATGAGCCGCGGCGACAAGGTCTTCGTCGGCACCGTCAAGCGCCTGGACAAGGGCGACGTGATCGTCGAGAGCGGCCGCGTCGAGGGCCGCCTCAAGCGCAGCGAGATGATCCCGAAGGAGAACTTCCGCTCCGGCGACCGCGTGCGCGCCATGATCATGGAAGTCGACCTGACGCTGCGCGGCGCGCCCATCCTGCTGTCGCGCTCGGCGCCCGAGTTCATGATCGAGCTGTTCCGCCAGGAAGTGCCCGAGATCGAGCAGGGCCTGCTCGAGATCAAGCAATGCGCCCGTGACCCCGGCAGCCGCGCCAAGATCGCGGTGCTGTCGCACGACAAGCGCATCGACCCGATCGGCACCTGCGTCGGCGTGCGCGGCTCGCGCGTCAATGCCGTCACCAACGAGCTGTCCGGCGAGCGCGTCGACATCGTGCTCTGGAGCGATGATCCGGCCCAGTTCGTGATCGGCGCGCTGGCTCCGGCCAACGTGCAGTCGATCGTGGTCGACGAGGAGCGCGGCGCGATGGACGTGGTGGTCGACGAGGAGAACCTCGCGATCGCGATCGGCCGCGGCGGCCAGAACGTGCGCCTGGCGTCCGACCTGACCGGCTGGAAGATCAACATCATGACCGCCGACGAGTCGGCGCAGAAGCAGGCCGCCGAGTCGGAGTCGATCCGCGCCCTGTTCATGGAAAAGCTCGATGTCGACCAGGAGATCGCCGACATCCTGATCGAGGAAGGCTTCGGCAGCCTGGAGGAAGTGGCCTACGTGCCGCTGCAGGAGATGCTCGAGATCGAGTCCTTCGACGAGGACACCGTCAACGAGCTGCGCGCCCGTGCCAAGGCCGCGCTGCTGACGATGGAGATCGCCAAGGAGGAGAGCGTCGACGAGGCCTCGCAGGACCTGCGCGAGCTCGACGGCCTGACGATCGACCTGATCGACAAGCTGGCCAAGGCGGGCGTGCACACCCGTGACGAACTGGCCGACCTGGCCACCGACGAATTGTGCGACATCACCGGCCAGACCGCAGAAGAGGCCACTGCGCTGATCATGAAGGCTCGCGAACACTGGTTCTCGGGTGACTCGGCTTCGAGCCAGTCCTGATCGCGGAGGCCTAACGGAGAATATATTTATGTCTAGCAATACCGTCGCAGAATTCGCCGCCGAACTCGGTAAACCCACTTCCGTCCTGCTCGAGCAGCTCTCCAACGCCGGCGTCAACAAGCGTGCCGGCAACGACATGCTGACCGAGACCGACAAGCAGAAGCTGCTGGGCTATCTGCAGGCCTCGCATGGCACTGCCAGCGCCGAGCGCAAGAAGATCACCCTGACCAAGAAGTCGACCAGCGAGATCAAGCAGGCCGATGCCACCGGGCGCGCCCGCACCATCCAGGTCGAGGTGCGCAAGAAGCGCACCTTCATCAAGCGCGAGGACGAGCCGTCCGAACTGGCTGCCACCGCAGCCCAGGCCGCGCAGGACGCCGACCTGGTGCGTCGCGAAGAGGAAGCCCGCCGCCAGGCCGAGGCGATCGAGCGCCAGGAGGCCGAACTGGCCCAGCAGCGCCAGCAGCGCGCCGACGCCGAGGCGCGTGCCGCAGCCGAGCGCGACGCCGACGAGGCTGCCGCCCGCAAGCGCGAGGCCGAGGAGGCCGCCGCCCGCCGCGAGGCCGAGTACCTGCAGCAGGTCGCCGCCCGCACTGCCGCCGAGAAGGAAGCACAGGCCAAGCTCGCGGCCGAGCGTGCCGAGCATGCCGCCCAGCTCGCCGCCGCCAAGGCCAAGGCCGAGGCCGAAGCCAAGTCCCAGGCCGACGCCGCCCGCAAGGCCGAGGCCGATCGCGCCAAGGACCTCGAGGACCGTCGCCGCAAGGCACTCGCCGAGGCCGAGGCCATCCGCGCCATGATGTCCGCGCCCAAGAAGGTGCTGGTCGCCAAGAAGCCCGAGGAGCCCAAGCC
>CAZJQH010000249.1:0-3228 GCA_964547895.1 uncultured Chitinophaga sp.
CAGGATTCCACCACCTGCCTGGCCCATGCCCTGCAGCGCTACCAGCGCGTCGAAACCATCGGCCTTGCCTACGGCCAGCGTCATCTGGTCGAGATGGACGCGCGCCTGCGGGTGCTGGCCGAACTGCGGCGCCAGTTCCCCGCCTGGGCGCAGAAGCTGGGTGACGACCATGTGCTCGATGTCGGCGTGCTGGGCCAGGTCAGCGAGACCTCGCTCACGCGCGACATGGCGTTCCGGATGGAGGAAAACGGCCTGCCCAACACCTTCGTGCCGGGGCGCAACCTGGTCTTCCTGACGCTGGCCGCGGCGCTGGCCTACCGGCGCGATCTGCAGGTGATCGTGACCGGCGTCTGCGAGACCGATTTCTCGGGCTACCCGGACTGCCGCGACGACACGATGAAGGCGCTGCAGGTCGCGCTCTCGCTCGGCATGGACCGGCGCCTGCTGATCGAGACCCCGCTGATGTGGCTGGACAAGGCGCAGACCTGGGCGCTGGCCGAGCAGCTCGGTGACGCCGCCGGCGTGCCGGCAGGCGGCCAGGCGCTGGTCGACCTGATCGTCGAGCACAGCCACACTTGCTACCTGGGCGACCGCGAGCACCGCCACGGCTGGGGCTGGGGCTGCGGCAGCTGCCCGGCCTGCGAACTGCGCGCGCGCGGCTGGCAGCGCTGGCGCGACGCTCAGGCAGCCAGTTTGGCCGGCATGACTGCCTGAACCGAGCTCCAACATGGCCGAGCCTCCAGCCACGCAGGACAGCCCGGTCGTGACGGGGCCTGTCAGCAGCTGGCGCAGCGCACTCTACTTGCTGCTGGCGGCGGTCCTTGCCTTGCTGACGGGCCTGGCTCTTCCTGCCCCGGCTCCGGTCGCCAAGGGGCTGGCGCTCACCGTCTTCATCGGCCTGCTCTGGCTCAGTGAGGCACTGCCGCTGGCGGTGACGGCGCTGCTGGTGCCGCTGCTGGCCTTGCTGTTGGGTTTTCCGGGGCTGGGCATGACACAGGCGCTGGCGCCGTTCGCCGACCCGATTGTCTTCCTGTTCCTGGGCGGCTTTGCGCTGGCGGCCGCGATGCGGGCCCAGCAGCTCGACCGCAAGCTGGCGTTCGCGCTGCTGGCCTGGTCGCGTGGCCGGCTGGACTGGGCGGTCGGGCTGCTGTTCGTGGCCACCGCCATTGTCTCTATGGGCATCAGCAATACCGCGACGGCTGCCATGCTGCTGCCGCTGGCGCTCGGCCTGCTGCGCCAGGTCGATCCGTTGCGGGACCGTGCCACCCATGTGTTCGTGCTGCTGGGCGTGGCCTACGCGGCCAGCCTGGGCGGACTCGGCACCCTGGTCGGTTCGCCGCCGAACGCGATCGCGGCGCGGGCCGCCGGGCTGGACTTTGCCGACTGGCTGCGCATCGGACTGCCGCTGGTCGCGCTGCTGCTGCCGCTGATGGTGCTGGTCCTCTGGTGGGTGCTGCGGCCCAGGCTCGGGCAACGGGTTGAGCTGGAATTCGAAGCGCTGCCATGGACTCGCGGCCGGCTTCTGACGCTGGCCGTATTTGGTGCTGCCGTGCTGGGCTGGATGCTGGGAAGCGGCTACCTCAGGCGCCTGGGTATCCAGAGCCCGGACAGCTTTGTGGCGCTGTCGGCGCTGGTCGCGGTGGTGGTCTTGCGGTTGACGAGCTGGGACGAGCTGGCGCGCCAGACCGACTGGGGCGTGCTGCTGCTGTTCGGTGGCGGGCTCGCGCTGGGCGAGATACTGGATCGATCGGGTGCTGCGCTCTGGCTCGGCCAGCAGGTCGCGCAATGGCTGCAGGGCGCCAGTCCGCTCTGGATCCTGCTGGCCGTGGCGGGCTTCATGGTGCTGCTGAGCGAATTCGCCAGCAACACGGCGGCCGCCGCGCTGCTGGTGCCGGTGTTTGCGGCGGTGGCCAGCCGCATCGGCCTGCCGCAGGAGCTGCTGGTGGTCACGGTGGCGGTGGCTGCATCCTGCGGCTTTGCGCTGCCAGTGGCGACGCCACCCAATGCGCTGGTCTACGGCACCGGCCGAATCGCGTCGCGCGAGATGCTGCGCGCCGGGCTGGCGCTCGACCTGGTCTGCGTGCTGGTCGTGACCGCTGGCGCCTGGCTGCTGCTTTCCCTCCATTAGCCGGCTCGCGGCTGGATCTGGCCTGTCGGTTCGGGTGACATCTTCCTGTCACAGTACGATGCAATAATTCAATAATTGTTCAATCATTTGCTGTCATCCCGGAGTCAAGACATGAAAGTAGGCATCAACGGCATGGGCCGTATCGGCCGTCTGGCGCTGCGCGCCGCCTTCGGCGCGGCCGAGCGCCAGTCCGACGATCCGCGCGCCGGCAACCGGCTCGAGGTCGTGCACCTCAACGAACTCAAAGGTGGCGCTGCCGCCACCGCGCACCTGCTGGCCTTCGACACGGTGCAAGGCAAGTGGCGCGCCGACATCGAGGCCGAGGGCGACGATTGCATCCGCATCGGTGAGCGGAAACTGTCGTTCAGCAGCCACGCCAGTCCGGCCGACATCCCTTGGGGCGAGCTTGGCGTCGAGGTGGTGCTCGAGTGCACCGGCAAGTTCCTGACGCCCGAGACCATACAGGGCCACCTGGACCGTGGCGCCAGGCGCGTGATCGTCGCGGCGCCGGTCAAGACCGGCGGCGTGCTCAACATCGTGGTCGGCATCAACGAGCAGCTCTACGAACCGGATCGGGACCGCATCGTCACCGCGGCTTCCTGCACCACCAACTGCCTGGCGCCGGTGGTCAAGGTGATCCACGAGAACATTGGCATCAAGCACGGCCAGATCACCACCATCCACGACCCGACCAACACCAACCTGGTGGTCGACGCGCCGCACAAGGACCTGCGCCGTGCCCGCAGCGCGATGGCCAGCCTGGCGCCGACGACCACCGGCAGCGCCACCGCGATCGCGCTGATCTACCCCGAGCTCAAGGGCAAGCTCAACGGCCACGCGGTGCGCGCGCCGGTGCTCAACGCCTCGCTGACCGACTGCGTGTTCGAGCTCAAGCGCGAAACGACCGCCGAGGAGGTCAACGCGCTGTTCAAGGCCGCAGCAGAGGGCGAACTGGCCGGCATCCTGGGCTACGAGACCAAGCCCCTGGTCAGCGCCGACTATGCGCGCGATACCCGCAGTTCCATCGTCGACGCGCTCTCGACCATGGTGACCGACGGCACCCTGCTCAAGGTCTACGCCTGGTACGACAACGAGATGGG
>CAZJQH010000250.1:0-3213 GCA_964547895.1 uncultured Chitinophaga sp.
CTTGCCGGCGATCATCACGTCGGTGGCGCGCTTGATGCCGTCGACCAGCGACTCGCGGCAGCCGTACAGGTTGTCGAACTTGCTCTTGGTGACCGAGTCGTTGACGTTGATGGCGCGGAACATCAGCGAACCCTTGGCCGACATTTCCTTCAGGCGGTGCACGCCGGTGGTGGTCTCCTCGGTCACGCCGATGATCTGGGCGCTCTTGCGGCTGTACCAGCTGGCGTCCTCGGCCAGCTTGGCCTTGATGGCGGCAAACAGGATGCGCTCCTCATCGCTGCCCGGGTTGGCCAGCACGCCCTGGTCCTTCTCGGCCTGCTTGCCCAGGTGCATCAGCAGCGTCGCGTCGCCGCCGTCGTCCAGGATCATGTTCGGGCCTTCGCCCTCGCTGCCGGCAGGGCCGAAGTCGAAGATGCGGTGGGTGTAGTCCCAGTAGTCGACCAGGGTCTCGCCCTTGACGGCAAACACCGGCGTGCCGGTAGCGGCGATCGCGGCGGCAGCATGGTCCTGGGTCGAGAAGATGTTGCACGAGGCCCAGCGCACCTGGGCGCCGAGCGCCTGCAGCGTCTCGATCAGCACGGCGGTCTGGATCGTCATGTGCAGCGAGCCGGTGATGCGCGCGCCCTTGAGCGGCTGCTTGGCGGCGAATTCCTCGCGGATCGCCATCAGGCCGGGCATCTCGGTCTCGGCGATGCGGATTTCCTTGCGGCCCCAGTCGGCCAGGCCAATGTCGGCGATCACGCAGTCGGTGTGGACGGGGTTCTTGAGCGGTGCGTTCATGATTGAGCTTTCCAACAGTTTGAATCGACCACCGGACGGCCGTGCTGGAGGAAAAACCCTGCACTCACGCCACGCCGGTGGGTGAGCGCCGTTGTTTGTGCCCGACACCCGCTGCGGGGGAAGGGGAAATCCGAGCCTCGCCGGGGCCTTGCGCCCGGGCTGCAACGCTCCTCGGATTCCCGCGATTATAAATAAGGCAGCCAGATTCCTATAATTCCCCTACAAAACCTTCAGGCCCACCATCTTGAGCACGTCGTCCAAACCCATCCCGCATGCCCTGACCCTGGTCGCCCCCGACATGAAAACCGTCGATGGCGTGATTCAGCACAGCCTGAGCAGCGACGTGCCGCTGGTCAGCCAGGTCGCGCAATACATCATCAGCGCCGGCGGCAAGCGGGTGCGTCCGGCCCTGCTGCTGCTGACCTGCGGCGCGCTCGGTTGCGCCGATCCGCGCCGCCACAGCCTGGCCGCCGTGGTCGAGTTCATCCACACTGCCACCCTGCTGCACGACGACGTGGTCGACGAATCGACGCTGCGGCGCGGCCGCGACACCGCCAACGAGGTGTTCGGCAACGCCGCCAGCGTGCTGGTGGGCGACTTCCTCTACTCGCGCGCCTTCCAGATGATGGTCGACGCCGGCGAGATGCGCGTGATGCAGATCCTGGCCGACGCGACCAACGTGATCGCCGAGGGCGAGGTGCTGCAGCTCATGAACATGCACGACCCCGAGCTCGACGAGGCCGCCTACCTGCGCGTGATCCGCGCCAAGACCGCCAAGCTGTTCGAGGCCAGCAGCCGGCTCGCCGCCGTGCTGGCCGGCGCCGACGCCCAGACCGAGGCGCACTGCGCCGACTACGGCCAGGCGCTCGGCGCGGCATTCCAGATCATCGACGACGTGCTCGACTACGAGGGCAACGCCGCCGAGCTCGGCAAGAACCTCGGCGACGACCTGCGCGAAGGCAAGGTCACGCTGCCGGTGATCTGCACCCTGCAGCGCTGCAGCGCCGACGAGGCCGCGCTGATCCGCGAGGCGATCGAGAACGGCAACACCGATCACCTGGAACAGATCATCGCCATCGTGCGCCGCTGCGGCGGCCTCGATGACGCACGCCAGGCGGCCCAGGTCGAGGCGCAGCGTGCCATCGACGCAGCCCGCGCCCTGCCGAGCAACGAATGGTCGCGGGCCATGGCCGACCTGGCAGCCTCGCTGCTCGAGCGCCGCACCTAAGCCCTCGCGAAAGGCCATAAAACCGTGCTACAATGCGTTTCTCAGCTGATCTGAGACGCAAGTCAAAGCAGCGAATCGGAATGTAGCGCAGCCTGGTAGCGCACTTCGTTCGGGACGAAGGGGTCGGAGGTTCGAATCCTCTCATTCCGACCAGATTCACAAGACAGCACCTTCGGGTGCTGTTTTTGTTTGTGGCTTCAGCATACAGGACAGCTGACGGCTAATTCGATAAGATCATCAGTCAACCGCATCTGCGACAAGCATGAAGGGTGACATGGTCCGAGTTTTCCTGATCAGCGACTTCGAACTCCTGCTCGACGGCCTCGGCAAGCTGATCCGGTCCAGCGGCGACGCATACCAGCTGGTCGGCACGGCGGCCGAGCTCTCGATCGACCAGCAACCCTGGGCGAGCGCGGCGGCCGACGTCATCCTGCTCGATCTCGAAACCGACCCCGAGCTGCTGCTGCCCTGGCTGCGGCACTGGCGCGCCCAGGGCGCCCCCAAGGTGCTGCTGCTGAGCCGGCACGATAACCCGGCGCTACAGGACAAGGCGGTGCTGGCCGGCGCGCGCGGCCTGCTGAACCGGCACAGCTCGCCCGAGCAGCTGCTGGCCGCCCTGGACAAGGTCAACGCCGGACAGATCTGGCTTGACCGCGAAGCCACCGGTCGCCTGCTCGACTCGCTCGGACATGTCGAGACGGACAATGCCCCGGACCCCGTCACCGAGCAGCTGCATCAGCTGACCGAGCGCGAACAGAAAGTGCTGGCCACCCTGCTCGGCCACGCCGGCGACCCGGCCAGGACGCTGGCCGAACGCCTGCACATCAGCGAAAGCACGCTGCGCAACCACCTGACCTCGATCTACGACAAGCTCGGCGTGAGCAGCCGCAACGGCCTGATGGCGCACGCGCTGCAGCACGGCCTGGCCGAACGGCTGGCGCGCTGACAAGCGCCACCTCCTGGCAAGACTAGGCAAAACCTCCTGCAACCCCACCCGACAAACCTCCCATCAAAAAGGGAGATCACGACGATAGGCGGCGACCGGGCGCAAGCCTAGAGTGGAACTTGGCTGATACAGAAGTTCAGTCAGTTTCAAACTGTGGGGAGTTGATCATGAAGAATTTTTCCATGCTGATCGCAGCGGCCCTGGCCGCCACGTCATTCGCTGCCGGCGCCGCCGACAAGGCCCCGATCCAGCTGACCGA
>CAZJQH010000251.1:0-3211 GCA_964547895.1 uncultured Chitinophaga sp.
CCCGCCGTCACGCCCGAAGCCGAAACGACCCGACTCAAGCTGGCCCATGCCGCCGAGCAGCTGGGCGGCGACCATGAACTGCTGCTGCAGGTGCTGGAACGCTTCCTGCAGGACTTCGCGCCAGCGCCCGGACAACTGCGCGCCGCCCTGGAACAGGGAGAGTTCGAGCCGGCGATCCGGCTGGTGCATACCCTGGCGGGACTCGCGCCCACCCTGGGAGCCGAGACACTGCATCGGCTGGCGCTGCAGTTCGAGCAGGACCTGCAGCAGCAGGACACCGCGCTGCAGGCCGCGTTCGAGCAGGAGCTCGGCGAGCTGCTGAAGGATGTGACAGCGGCACTGGCCAGCGGTGCCCTGCAGGCCCGGGTCGACAGGACCTAGCCCCGCAGCAGACTGACCAGCCTCATACTGACACCTCTTGCGTCAAGATGCCAGGCACAAGACGATGAACGCTGCCGGCCCTCTTCTCCCTTACTGCCGCGCCGTACGGATATTGGCCGGCGGCTGCTGCGGCTGGCTGCTGCGCCAGGGGTTGATGTCGAGGCCGCCGCGCCTGGTGTAGCGCGCGTAGACGCTGAGCTTGACCGGCTTGCAGCGGGTCCAGAGGTCCATGAAGATGCGCTCGACGCACTGCTCGTGGAACTCGTTGTGGTTGCGAAAGCTCACCAGGTACTGCAGCAGCCCTTCCTGGTCGATCTGCGCGCCGGTGTAGCTGATGCGAACGCTGGCCCAGTCGGGCTGGCCGGTGACCAGACAGTTGCTCTTCAGCAGGTCGCTGACCAGGACCTCGGTCACCGGCGGCTGCTCGTGGTCGGCGCGCAGCAGCTCGGGCGCTGGCAAGTAATGGGTGCATTCGACGTCAAGCCGGTCCAGGCTCAGGCCGTCGAGCTCGTGCACCTGTTCCATGGCGAACTGCACCGGCGCCAGCAGCCTGACCCCTACCGCGCCCTTGCGCTCGCTGCCGCGCCAGGCCGCTTCCGACAGGTCGGCTTTCAGCCGGTCGAGCACCTGCTGCGCGTCGTCGAAGCGGCTGTTGTTGAAGCTGTTGAGGTAGAGCTTGAACGACTTGCTCTCGATGATGTTGGGCGACTCGCAGGGCACGGTGAAATGCGCGATCGCGACCTGGGGCTTGCCACGCGGATTGAGCCAGCTCAGCTCGTAGGCGGTCCAGAGGTCGGCGCCCATGAAGGGCGGCTGGCCGCTGATGCCGATCTCGTCGCGCTTCGGAGCGCGCGGCAAGGGGAACAGCAGCCCGGGGTCGTACTGGTCGGCGTAGGACGAGGTCTTGCCGAGCAGGGAATGCTCGGGCTGGTGCTGGCTGGGGTGCAGGGGTTCGGTCATCTCTGGTTTCTTGCTGGGATTCGGCGCGGGGGCTGGGCGATCAGGGCTGCGGGTCGCGGCGGAACACCAGCCGGTCGGGCTCGGACGCCGCTTCCACATACTGGTAGCCCTCGAGGTCGAAGCCCTTGAGCTGCTCGACCGAGAGCGCGCGCTGGCTTACCGCATAGCGCACCATCAGGCCGCGCGCGCGCTTGGCCGCGAAGCTGATGATCTTGTACTTGCCGCCCTTGAACTCCTCGAACACGCAAGTCACGACGCGCGGCTTCAGGGCCTTCTTGTCGACCGACTTGAAGTATTCCTCGCTCGCGAGGTTGACGATCAGCGGCGTGGCGTCGGCGGCGGCGCGCTGGTTCAGGTAGTCGGCTATTTGGGAACCCCAGAACTGGTAAAGGTTTTTCCCCTTGGGGGTGGCCAGGCGCGTGCCCATCTCGAGCCGGTAGGGCTGCATCAGGTCGAGCGGGCGCAGCACGCCGTAGAGGCCGCTCAGGATGCAGACATGGTCCTGCAGCCAGCCGAGCTCGGCCTCGCACAGCGACTTGGCGTCCAGGCCCTCGTAGACGTCGCCGTTGAAGGCCAGCACCGCCTGCTTGGCGTTGGCGGTCGTGAACTCCGGGCTCCAGGCCTGGTAGCGCGCGACGTTGAGCCCGGACAACTGGTCGCTCAGGTCCATCAGCTCGGCGATGTCCTGCGGCGATTTTTCGCGCAGCACCGCGATCAGCTCCTGCGCCTGCGGCACGAACAGCGGCTGGGTATGGGTGGGGGTGACGGGCGGGGTCTCGTAATCGAGCGCCTTGGCCGGTGACAATAAGAACAGCATGTTGAACATCCTCTATCGCGACGATTATCTGGTATCGGTGGACAAGCCGCCGGGGCTGCTGGTGCACCGTACCGGCCTGGACGCCGGCGAGACGCGCTTTGCGCTGCAGCTGCTGCGCGACCAGATCGGCCAACCGGTCTGGCCGGTGCACCGGCTCGACAAGGGCACCAGCGGCGTGCTGCTGTTCGCGCTCGACGCCGCGACGGCACGCGCCATGGGCCAGGCTTTCGAGCGCGGCGAGGCGATGCGCAAGACCTACCGCGCGGTCGTGCGCGGCTGGCCGCCGGAGTCGGGCGTGATCGACCATCCGCTCAAGCGCATGCCCGACGACATGCGGACCGAGCGCGAGGAAATCCAGGACGCGCTGACGCATTACCGCCTGCTGGAATGCTACGAGCTGCCGCTGGCGCAAGGGGCTTTTCCGAGCACGCGCTGCGCGCTGGTCGAGCTGCAGCCCGTCACCGGCCGGCGCCACCAGCTGCGCCGGCACATGAAGCATGTCGCCCACCCGATCATCGGCGACGCGACCCATGGCAAGGGTCCGCTGAACCGTGCGCTGGCCGAGCTGCTGGGGCTGCAAAGGCTCTGGCTGCATGCGTGCCGGCTGGAACTGGCGCACCCGGTCACGCACAGCAGCGTCAAGATCGATGCAGCTCTCGACAATAACTGGGACAAATGGGAAAAATGGAAATCAACATGAGGTGGCCAGTCAGCCGCATGCAACCTGAATGACTTCGACTTCCATGCAGCATTCTGCCCACCCCGGTCCTGGCTCGCGCTGCCTGCGCCTGGGCTGGAAAATTCTCCTGTTCATCCTGCTGGGCTTACAGCTTGGAACTGCGCGAGCCTCCGCGCAGCTCGACTCCGGCATGGTCGAGCTCAGACAGGCCACGCTGATCAGCCCGCAGGGGGAGCGTGTCGTGAGCCTGCCCCATGCGCTGGAGAGCACAGACCTGCCGGGCAGCGGTGGAACCGTGCGATATCGCCTGTCGCTGCCGCTAAGCACGCTGCCGACGGAACCCCTGGGTATCTACGTCAGCAAGCTGAGCCTGT
>CAZJQH010000252.1:0-3198 GCA_964547895.1 uncultured Chitinophaga sp.
CGCGCATATCGGCTTCTTCAACCCCTATCTACCGCTCTGGCTGCAGGACGCCGGCATCAGCCTGTTGGCCATCAGCCTGCTGACCTCGATGCAGTCGGCCACGCGCCTGTTTGCGCCCTACGGCTGGGGCTGGCTCAGCGACCACACCGGCGAGCGGGTGCGGCTGCTGCGCTTCTGCGCCATGGTCGCGCTGGCTGGCAGCGCCGGGCTCTGGCTAGATCTCGGCCTGTGGGGGCTGGCGGGCGTGCTGCTGCTGATGTTCACCCATACCAGCGCGATGATGCCGATGAGCGAGGCCGCGCTGGCGCAGGTGGTCAGCCGCAGTGGCGGCTTCGATGCCCGGCTCTATGGCCGGGTCCGGCTGTGCGGCTCGGTCGGCTTCCTGCTGACCGTGATGGCGGCTGGCGCCTGGTTCGAGTCCCATGGCATGGGCAGCTTCCCGGCCTGGACCGCGGGCACCCTGCTGCTGGTGGTGGCCAGCGTCTGGTGGATGCCCGACCGGCGCGAGCCGGTCCAGGCCGGCCAGCGCTCCGAGTCCATCCTGCCGGTGCTGCGCCAGCCAGCGGTGGCCTGGTTCTTCGCCGCCGTCTTCCTGCATGTGCTCGCGCATGTGTTCGTCTACGTCTATTTCTCGCTCTACATCGACTCGCTCGGCTATCCCAAGTCGGTGATCGGCTTGCTCTGGGCCGCGTCGGTGCTGGTCGAGATCGCCTGGTTCTTCACCCAGGCGCGCTGGCTGCCGCGCCTGAGCCACGGCAGCTGGCTGCTGCTGGCGGCCGCGCTGGCGGTGCTGCGCTTCGCGGTCACGGCGGGCGCCGGCCAGTACCTGTGGCTGCTGTTCGCTGCCCAGCTGCTGCATGCGATCACCTTTGCCGCCCACCACTCGGTCTGCATCGCGCTCCTTAGCGAGCATTTCCCGGCCCGCCTGCGCGGGCGCGGCCAGGCGCTCTACGCGGTGCTGGGCTACGGCCTCTCAGGCGTGGTCGGCGGCCTGCTGGGCGCCTGGATCAGTCCGCGCTGGGGCGTGGGCAGCGTGTTCTGGCTCGCTGCCGCCATGGCCTTGCTGGCCTGTGGCGCGGCCTGGCGCATGCGAGCCGCGCCGCGCGGCGTCAGACCAGCGGCGACCTGATGCGCTCGATCATCGCGCGCGTCTCGGGGCGCACGCCGCGCCACCAGGCGAAGGCCTCGGCCGCCTGCTCGACCAGCATGCCGGCGCCGTCGGCCAGTTGGCTGCCGGCCTGCTGCGCCAGCCTGAGAAAGGGCGTCAGGCCCTTGCCGTAGACCATGTCGTAGGCCAGGCCGTCGACCGCAAAGGCACTGGCCGGTAGCGGCAGCGCCGCGGCGCTCAGGCTGGCCGAGGTGGCGTTGATCACCACGTCGAAGGCATCGCGGCCCAGCTCCTCGTAGCCACCGCCCTCGAGCCGCTCGCTGGCCCCCTGGGCCAGGAATTCGCGCACCAGCTGCTGCACCTTGTCGACGCTGCGGTTGGCGATGAACAGCCGCGCCGGACCTTCGCGCAGGATCGGCAGGATGGCACCGCGCGAGGCGCCGCCCGCGCCCAGCAGCAGCACCCGCTTGCCGGCCAGCGGCTGGCCCAGGTTGTGCACGATGTCGCGCACCAGGCCGATGCCGTCGAAGTTCTGCGCCAGGACGCGCTCGCCCTCGAACTTGAGCGCATTGGCCGCGCCAGCTGCGCGCGCATCGTCCGACAGCTCGGTCGCATAGGCGCAAGCCTCGAGCTTGAATGGCAGAGTCACGTTGAGCCCCCGGCCGCCCTCGGCGCGGAAGGTGTCGACCGTCTCGGCAAAGCGCCCCAGCGGACCCTCGATCGCGGTGTAGACCATCTGCTGGCCGCTGGCACGCGCGAACTCGGTGTGGATCAGGGGCGACTTGCTCTGGCTGATGGGGTTGCCGATGACGGCGTAGCGGTCGGGGCTGGACATGTCGTGGTGCAGGTTCGGAAGGATGTTCCAGGGATTTTCGCTCATGCGGAGGCTCGGATTTTTTGAATGCAGTCGCGTGCGGGCTCGAACGTTGCCGCTGCCCCGGCGCGTTAAAGTCCTGATCAGGGGGCAGGATGCCCCACAGACTGGACGCCAAGCCAATGAACAACACCCGACTGCCCGTTCTCTTCATCTCGCACGGTTCTCCCATGCTCTATTTCGAGCCCGGCCAGAGCGGCCCGGCGCTGCGCGTCATGGGCGAGAGCCTGCATGCCCAGGGCGGAATCCGCGCCGTGCTGGTGATGTCGCCGCACTGGATGTCGGCCGGCGTCGAGGTGATGAGCGCCGCCAGGCCCGCGACCTGGCACGACTTCGGCGGCTTTCCCGAGCCGCTCTATCGCCTGCAGTATCCCTCGCCCGGCGCACCGGAAGTCGCCCGGCAGGTGATCGACGCGCTGCAGGCCGCCGGCATCCCGGCCCAGGCCGATGCGGGCCGGCCCTACGACCATGGCGCCTGGATGCCATTGCTGCACCTGCTGCCGCAGGCCGACCTGCCGGTGCTGCAGGTCTCGCTGCCGGCCGATTTCGAGCCGGCCCAGCTCTACGCCATGGGCCAGGCGCTGGCCGGGCTGCGCGAGCAGGGCGTGCTGATCGTGGCATCGGGCAGCATGACGCACAACCTGCGCGAGTTCTTCGGCGGCCGCCAGGCCTGGGACGCGGCGCCTTCGCCCTATGTGCAGGAATTCTCGGCCTGGGTCGAGCAGGCGCTGCTGGCGCAGGACCGCGAGCGCCTGTTCGACTACCGCCAGCAGGCGCCGCATGCCGAGCGATCGCACCCGACCGACGAGCATTTCCTGCCGCTGTACTTCGCGCTCGGCGCTGCCGGCTGGGGCCAGCCAGGAGCCGCCGCGCCCGAGTACTTCAACCGCGAGGTGATGTACAGCTTCCTGGCGATGGACTCGATCGCCTTCGCCTGAAAACAGAAAGGCCGCCACAGCCCTGGGACTGTGGCGGCCTGTGCAGCTTCAGGCAGAACCGATCAGCACTCGACGATGTTGACCGCCAGGCCGCCGCGCGCGGTCTCCTTGTACTTGACCTTCATGTCGGCGCCGGTCTCGCGCATGGTCTTGATCACCTTGTCTAGGCTGACGAAATGGCTGCCGTCGCCGCGCAGCGCCATGCGCGCGGCGTTGAGCGCCTTGACCGAAGCGATCGCGTTGCGCTCGATGCAGGGGATCTGCACCAGGCCGCCGAC
>CAZJQH010000253.1:0-3188 GCA_964547895.1 uncultured Chitinophaga sp.
CGAGTTCGAGCCCTTCGACCGCAGCCTCGACGTGCAGGTCTCGCGCCTGCGCAAGCTGATCGAGGAAGACCCGACCGCGCCACGCTATATCCAGACCGTCTGGGGCGTGGGCTATGTCTTCGTGCCGGACGGGAAATCGGCTTGAAGCGCTGGCTGCGATGGCGCGCGGCCTGGCGCCGCCAGCTGCCAGCCGGCTGGCCAGGCATCAGCCTGTTCTGGCGCAACTGGTTCGCGCTGGCGCTGATCCTGCTTGGCTGCATGCTGGCCTGGCTGCAGAGCTACCGGGCGCTGGAATTCGAGCCGCGCGCCTTGCAGAGCGCACGCCAGATCGCCTCGCTGGTCAACCTGAGCCGGGCAGCGCTGCGCCACGCCGACTCGATCTCGCGCGTGGCGCTGATCAAGACCTGGCTCGACGAGGAGGAGGTGCAGATCTCGGTGCGCGAGCCCGACGACAGCTTCGAGCCCTATGACCAGAACGCCTTCGGCCGCCAGGTCAGCGCCGAGCTCACCCAGCTGCTCGGCAAGGGCACGCTGGTAGCGCGCCAGGTCAACGGCCGCGAGGGGCTGTGGGTGGGCTTCCGGATCGGGCGCGAGCGCTTCTGGCTGCTGACCGACCCCAAGCGGGTCGGCGCGGTCGAGCGCAGCACCTGGCTGGTCTGGATCGGCATCGCGGCCGCACTCTCGCTGCTGGGCGCCGCGCTGCTCGCGCGCCTGGTCAACCAGCCCTTGAAGAAACTGCAGGTCGCCGCGGCACAGGTGCGCGAAGGCAACTTCGATTCGGTCCGGCTCGACGAGGGCGTGCGCACGCACGAGATCCGCGAGGTCAACATCGGCTTCAACCGGATGGCGCGCCAGCTCGGCCAGGCCGAGCAGGACCGGGTGCTGATGCTGGCGGGCATCTCGCATGACCTGCGCACGCCGCTGGCCAGGCTGCGGCTGGAGGTCGAGCTCAGCGTGGGCGACGAGACCGCGCGCACCCACATGGTCGGCGACATCGAGCAGGTCGACGCCACCATCAACAAGTTCATGGACTATGCCAGGCCGCTGCCGGTCCAGCGCGAGCAGGTCGACCTCGCCAGCTGCGTCAACGAGGCGGTGCGCGCCTGCAGCCCGCGCAGCCCGCTGCAGGCCAACGTGCGCCTGGAGCCCGGCCTGCTGGTGCTGGGGGACGCGGTCGAGCTGCGGCGGGTCCTGATCAATCTGCTGGAGAACGCGCTGCGCTACGGGCGTGGCGAGGACGGCCAGGCCAGGGTCGAGATCGAGGCCACTCCCCAGGCGCAGAAGGTGATCGTGACCTTGCGTGATCACGGACCGGGCGTACCCGCCGAGCAGCTGCCCAGGCTGACCCAGCCCTTCTTCCGGGGTGACGCCGCGCGCACGGCGGCGGGTGGCTCGGGCCTGGGGCTGGCGATCGTCAACAAGGCGGTCGCACGCATGGGCGGCCAGCTGCTGCTGCGCAACCACCCGCAGGGCGGGCTGGTCGCCGAGCTGGTGCTGCTGCGCGGCTGAACGCGCGGCCTACGCTTTTCAGGCGAGCGCCAGCAGCGCGACGGCGCGCGCCTCGATGCTGCGCCCCTCGCCGACCGGTCCCATCCTCTCGGCGGTCTTGGCCTTGACGTTGACCTGGGTCAGGTCGACTCCCAGCGCCTGCGCGATGCGCGCGCGCATCGCCGCCTTGTAGGGCGCGAGCTTGGGCGCCTGAGCGATCACGGTGCAGTCGACGTTGACCAGCTGGTAGCCGGTCCTGGCGACCGCGTCGACCGCCTGCTGCAACAGCACGAAGGAGTCCGCACCCTTGAAGGCCGGATCGTTGTCGGGAAAGTGGGTGCCGATGTCGCCCAGGCCGGCGGCGCCAAGCAGCGCGTCGGTGATCGCGTGCAGCAGCGCGTCGGCGTCGGAGTGGCCGAGCAGGCCTTTCTCGTACGGGATCTCGACCCCGCCCAAGATCAGCGGCCGGCCCTCGACCAGGGCATGGACGTCCCAGCCCTCGCCAATCCGCAGCGGTGGCAAGGGGGGCAGACGGGAAATGGTGCTAGTCATGATGTGCTCGCGTTCTGTTTCGATGTCAGGATGATGAGGCCTCAGCTCAAGCCCCAGCGCGCAGGCGCAGCAGCGCCTCGGCCAGCGCGAAGTCCTCCGGATAGGTGACCTTGAAGTTCTGCGCGCTGCCGCGCACCAGCAAGGGACGAGCGCCCTGCGCCTCGATCGCGCTGGCTTCGTCGGTGATGCCGGCGTAGCCGCCGGCCTCGGCCGCCGCCAGCGCGGCCTCGAGCGCGCCGAGCCGGAACATCTGCGGCGTCTGCGCCAGCCACTTGTCGTCGCGCGCCAGCGTCGCGGCCACGCGCGCCACACCGGCATCGGCCTGCGCGACTTTCAGCGTGTCGGGCAGCGGCAGCGCCAGCAGGCCGCCGACTTCATCATGGCGGCAGGCTTCAATCAGGGCCTCGATCTGCTGCGGCGTGAGCAGGCAACGCGCGGCGTCGTGCACCAGCACCCAGTCCTGCGCGGGCACGCCGGCGGCCAGCAAGGCTTTCAGGCCGTTATGCACGCTGGCGGCTCGGCTGGCGCCGCCCACGCGCCGCAACTGCAGCCGCACATCGGCACGGAACTGGCTGTCGTCATCGGGCGCCACGACCAGCATGATGCTGGCGAGCTGCGGCACGGCCAGGAAGGCGTCCAGCGTGTGCTCGACCAGGCGACGGCCGGCCAGCAGCTCGTACTGCTTGGGGCCGGCACGGCCCGAGCGGCTGCCCGAGCCGGCGCAGGGGATCAGGGCATGGCAGTGCGCGAGCTGCGGCGGGGAATTGGATGTGGAGGCGTGCGACATGTGGAGGAGGATTCTAAAATCAGCTGGTTGCTACCCCGCCCCAGCCCGGAGCGGGGTTTCGGTTTTGCCGCCACCCGGACCCGCATGGAACTGCCCAAACTCACCCCCGGCAAGCGCTACGGCCTGCCGCGCCCCATTGGATCGGCCGATGCCCTGCTGCTGGCCCGACTCGGCCTGCGCGAAAAAGCCGCGGGCCGGCCGGTCGCCATCATCACCGCCGACGCCGGCGACGCCCAGCGCCTGCTCGAGGAACTGCCCTTCTTCGCACCGGCTCTGCGCTGCGCCCTGTTCCCCGACTGGGAGACGCTGCCCTACGACAGCTTCTCGCCGCACCAGGACCTGATCAGCGAGCGGCTCGCCA
>CAZJQH010000254.1:0-3187 GCA_964547895.1 uncultured Chitinophaga sp.
CCATGATCATGAAGGTCGCCGTGCCCTTGCCGAAGCATTCGCCGATGTTGGGGCACGACGCTTCCTCGCACACCGTCACCAGCTTGTTCTGGCGCAGGATGTCCTTGATCTCGTAGAAGCGGGTGCTCGGGCTGCCGGCCTTGACGCGGATCCATTCCGGCTTGCGCAGGACTTCCTCGGCCGGCACGATCTTGATCGGGATGCGCGCGGTCTTGGCGTGGCTCTTCTGCTTGGCGCTGGCGTTGTAGTTCTCGGCGTCTTGCGCCTGGTGAACGACGGGATTGCTCGACATCTGGAGGTTCCGGCTGGAAATGGGAAATTGCCCGTCAGGCGGGCAGCAGGGCGCAGAGATGCTGGCCCAGTACCTCGGCTACATCATCGTACGCAGCCTGGACCCCGATTGTAAGGAGGTCGACAGTTTTCAGGCCAGCATAACCACAGGGGTTGATGCGGTCATAGGGCTCCAGGTCCATCGCGACGTTGAGCGCCAGGCCGTGGTAGGTGCAGTGGCGGTGCACCTTGATGCCCAGCGCGCTGATCTTGCCCAAGCCGCGGAAGGGGTCGCCGCCGGGGGCCGGGCCGCTGAGCGCCGCGTGCGAGAACGGGTCGTCGAGCCGCACATAGATGCCGGGTGCGCTCGCGATGCGGTGGCCGGTGACGTTCCAGCGCGCCAGGGTGCGGATCACCGCTTCCTCGAGCCGGTAGACATATTCCTTGACGAAGTAGCCGGCGCGCTGCAGGTCGATCAGTGGGTAGGCCATGATCTGGCCCGGGCCGTGATAGGTGACCTGACCGCCTCGATTGGTCTGCACCACCGGAATGTCGCCGGCGGCCAGCACATGCTCTGCCTTGCCGGCCAGGCCCTGGGTGAAGACCGGCGTGTGCTCGCACAGCCAGAGCTGGTCCGGACTGTCTGGGCCGCGCTCGGCGGTGTAGCGCTGCATGGCCTCGACGGTCGGCAGGTAGTCGACCCGGCCCAGCTTCTCGAGCAAGATCGCAGGCGAGCTCACAGCACGACCTTGACCATCGGGTGGCTGCTCAGCGTGCGGTAGAGCTCGTCGAGCTGCTCGCGGCTGGTGACCCAGACGCTGATCGTCAGGCCGAGGTAGTTGCCGCTCTTGCTGGGGCGGTGCTCCATGGTGCTGGCATCGAAGCCCGGCTCGAACTGGCTGGCGACATGTGCGATCGCAGCCGAGAAGCCCTCGACATGAGCGCCCATGACCTTGATGGGGAAGCGGCAGGGGTACTCGATCAGGGATTGCTCGGGCGGGATGGGGTGGCTGATGTCCATGGTTGTCACGTATTCGTAAGCAGGAGGCACTAAAAACGCATTATCCTTAGTGGATGGATGTTGCTATGCAGCAAATGCAGTGCCTGGCCAGCCCAGGTCATGCAAAAGACTTGACTTGAACTAAGGGTTGCTACGTATAATAGGAGGCTTTGCGGGCACAGGAGCGCTCTTGCTCGTTTGGAACAAGGTTGATGAAAAACGAGTCTGACAAGCGCTACGTCGTCTACGACGAAGAAGTAGATGGGGTGCCGGAGCCGGAATTCAAGCGCCTGAGCGCCGAAGAAGCCGCAGCCTGGCGCAGCAAGCAGCCGCGTGAGTCGGTCTGGAGCGTGGTGCTCTGGCAATTGCTGCTCGGCGCGGTGCTGGTGCCGCTGGTCTGGCTGCTGACGCGCAGCGTCGAGCTGGCCTGGTCGGCTGGCTACGGTGCACTGTGCATCTTGCTGCCGACGGCGCTGATGGCTTACGGCCTGACCTCCAGTGGTCTGGCCAGGTTGGTGAAGCGGCTGTTTCCCGGTGTGGCCGGGATGTCGCTGGCAGGTTTGTTTTTTTGGGAAGGGGTCAAGGTGCTGTTGGCGCTCGCCATGATGTGGCAGGCGCCGAAGCTGGTCCCCGGACTGAACTGGCTGGCCCTGGTGGCTGGGCTGGTGGTGGCGCTCAAGGCGTACTGGCTGGAATTCTGGATGCGTTCCCGCCGGATCTCCCGGGCGTCGAAGATTTTGTGACTTTTTAATGGCTGAAGCTAACATGGCGATTGAAGGCGTGGGCCCGACCCCGGGCGAATACATCAAGCACCACCTGACTCATCTGACCAACACCGGTCACAAGCAGGCCAGCATCGTCGACTTCTCGGTTTTCAACCTGGACTCGATCGTCGTCGGCGCCTTCCTGGGCATGCTGTCGGTCTTCATCCTGTGGCTTGCCGCGCGCAAGGCGACGGCTGGTGTGCCGGGCCGTTTCCAGGCCGCGGTCGAGATCCTGGTCGAGATGGTCGAGAACCAGGCCAAGAGCGTGATCCACAATGCCAACAGCCGCAAGCTGGTCGCCCCGCTGGCACTGACCGTCTTCGTCTGGATCTTCATGATGAACTTCATGGACATGCTGCCGCTGGACCTGCTGCCCAAGATCTGGGAAGGCATCTACGCCGCACAGGGCCATGATCCGCATCACGCCTACCTGCGTGTCGTGCCGACCGCTGACCTGTCGACCACGCTGGGCCTGTCGACCTCGGTGCTGCTGTTGTGCCTGTACTACAACGTCAAGATCAAGGGTTTGGGCGGCTGGGCGCACGAACTGGTGTGCGCACCGTTCGGTACCAGCAAGAACCCGGTGTGGGCCGTGCTGCTGGGCGTGGTCAACTTCCTGATGCAAATGATCGAATTCGTCGCGAAGACTGTTTCGCACGGCATGCGGTTGTTTGGCAACATGTTCGCGGGTGAGCTGGTCTTCATGCTGATTGCGCTGCTGGGCGGTTACGCTGCCCTGTCGCTCACCGGCGGCCTGCTCTTCGTCGGGCACCTGATCGCTGGCACGGTTTGGACCCTGTTCCACATCCTGGTCATTACCCTGCAAGCGTTCATCTTCATGATGCTGGCCCTGATCTATCTGGGTCAAGCGCATGATGCGCACTGAGTTCGCTCGGCTTAACGGCTTCCGCGTAACCGTGTTTCTTTTCTCTCGTTAACTCAACCTTCCTCAAACTCAAAGGAATCATCATGGAAAACATTCTGGGTCTCGTTGCTCTGGCTTGCGGCATCATCGTTGGTCTGGGTGCCATCGGCGCTTCTATCGGTATCGCCCTGATGGGTGGCAAGTTCCTCGAGTCCTCCGCTCGCCAGCCGGAACTGATGAACGACCTGCAGACCAAGATGTTCATTCTGGCCGGTCTGATCGACGCTG
>CAZJQH010000255.1:0-3187 GCA_964547895.1 uncultured Chitinophaga sp.
GTGACGACTGTGACGAACCTGACGAACATCACCGGCAACATCGGCACCTACCAAGCCACGCAGCAGGTATTCGGTCAGAACCTAGCCGCATGGGCCTCGCTCGTCCGCGCACGCATCTCCTGAAGGATCATCATGGCGAACAACTTCAAGAAGGTCATCGACCGCCTGATCTGGGCGCAGGTCGCTCCGGCCCCAAACGCGCACGCCGCGGGCACCTCAATGTGCGCCGATATGCGCTCAGATCTCAGCCGCCATCCATTCGCGCACAACCTCGTGAGCGCGGCGATCCTGAACCGGTTCAACATTGTGACCAAGGCATGGTCGCTGGCCGTGAACCCAGGCCTCGGCGGCACGTTTGGTGCTGGCGCTGCTTCGGTGTTCGTACCCAGCCATGCGGCAGTCGGCACCATTGCAGCAGGCGCGACTACGACGAGCGTTACGCTCTCGACCGCGCTGCCCACTGCGGTCGGTTTGAACATGCTGGCGAACCGTGGCGGCTCTGGCGAGTACGGGTTCAAGCTGCGCATCATCGACACGACGGCGGGCAAGACCGAGGAGCGCTTCATCATCGGCAACACAGCGGGCACCACGCCGACGATCACGCTGGACAACGCCTTTACGTTCACGCCAGCCACCGGTGCACGGTATGAACTGCTCTCGGGCCGCGTGATGATGCTGTCCGCGGGTGCGCTGGCTGCAACCATCTTCCGTTCGTTTGAGGTCGCGACGAACACACTCGCCTCGCTCACCAACACCAACTTGCCCGCGACGATCGGCACCGAGTCGCAGTTCATGGCTCTCGATGAGCAGTACACCCCGTACAACATGAACCCCGGCGAGGGGCTGGTGCTGGGTGCGTTCACCTACGACACGAACATTGAGACGCGCAAAGCACTCGTCGCCACGGCGCGGGCCGCGTCCACCCTGACCGGGCAAGCGGCCGGTGGTGACGCGGTGGTGCTCGCAAACGAGTACCGGAACTTCCAAATCCGCATCGTCCAAGACCTCACGACCCCGGCCGCAGTCGGCCAGCGACGAATCATCGCCTCGCACACAGCGGGCCCGAGTCCGGTCTACACGCTGGGCACGGCCTGGACCACGCAGCCGAGTGCCGATGCGAAGTTCGTCATCGAACTGCCGAACCTGCTTCTGCTGCGCTCGACGGCGACCACGACCGTCTACACGTACAACTACACCGACGCGACGATCAACAACGGCACGAACAGCATCGCGGCGAACGCCTGGAGCACGACTTACTTCGGCGCGGCCCCGGCTGCGAACGCGGCGGGGTGCCTGTGGGTGCCGAGTTTCGGCATGCAGCCTGATCCGGCCCGCAACGCTCGGCACTCGTTCTGCTACTTCTTCCGAGGCGGCGCGAACCTTGATCTGCTGGACATCGCGGGATCAATCACCGGCACTTGGACCGGCGCGATCACCTACGACGGCGCGATCACCACCGCAGCGGGCACGACCGGAGCCTATGCGCCCTACGGGCAGGAGGGCCGGTTCGCGTACATGAACGTGTACGTCGCCAGCGCGGTGAACCAGCTCTATCGCTTCGACGTCAAGAACCGTGTCCTGAGTCCGCACACTGCGACCGACTTCCTGCAGGCTGGCACCGCTGCTATCGGCTCGCGCATGGCCGCATATGCCGCTATTGACGGTACGGACAAGTACGACGTCATCCTGCTGCAGTCGCACCTGTCCACCGTGTCCCAAGAACTCATCGCACTGGTGTAAGCCATGACCATCGCTGACCTTCTGAAGCTGGCCCAGGCTCGGCTTTCGCATCTGAACGGCCAGCGTGCCGACGCTCAGGCGGTTGGCGATGCCGCCGCCATTGAGCGCCTCGACGCCGAGATTGCCGAGACGCAGGCCACCATCGCGGCACTTCAGTCGCTGGGCTAACGCATGTTCCTGACCCTGCTGCAGTCGCGCGGCGGGCCTGCGCCTGTCGCGCCATCGGGCGGCGGCGGGCCGGGTAACGCGGCGCAGGGGCGACGCAGGCGCGGCGAGGGCTGGGGCCGCGAGCGGGAGATTCTGGAGGCGAGCCTTGCGCGGTTCCGTGCCGAGGCTTCGCAGGAGATGCAGACGATCCGCGATGTGCTGGACGCATCGCCCCAGCCGCAGGCGCAGCGCATCGCACGCAAGCTGACCGACTACACGGGCGAGATTGCCCAGGTTGAGAGCCTGCGCCGGGAACTGGCGAAACTGCAGATCGAGGCCGAGGCGCGGGACGGCATGCAGCGCGACCTAGCCGACGCGGTGCAGTCGCTGCGAGAGATTCTGCGGGATGAAGAGGACGCCATTGCGGCAGTCATGGCGCTCCACGACCACGAGGCTCGGCACCTGCTGGGGATGCTGGGCATCAGTGTGCATTGACCGGCACCACGCCGAACGGCATCCGCGCGGCCGGTAACGCGCGAGTAGAGGGAAGACGGATGGGAATCAGAATCGAAGTGACGCAACCCGATGGCAGCACTGAGGTGCACGACGGGGACGAGGACAACGCGCCCGAGAACGAGGGCGAACAGGTCGCGGCGGCTCAGGGCGCACCAGACACGCCTGACCCGTCTCCCCAGGCTGATGCCCCTGCAGCCGCCGCACCTGACACGGAGCCGGACGAGGTAACGATCAGCATCGGGGACGAGACGCCCCCGGCTGACGATGGCGAGCGCGCCCCGGAGTGGGTCAGGGAGTTGCGCAAGCAGCACCGCGAACTGCAGAAGAAGGTGCGCGAGTACGAGGCCAAGGAACAGGCCGCGCCGGCCGCGCAGAAGCCCGTGGTCGGCCCGAAGCCGAAACTCGAGGACCACGACTACGACACCGACCGCTACGAGACGGCGCTGGAGGCGTGGTACGCCCAGAAAGCCCAGGTCGACAAGGCCGAGCGCGAGGCCCAGCGCCAGGCCGAGGAGGCGCAGAAGGCGTGGCAGGCCAAGCTTGACGGGTACGGCAAGGCCAAAGCCGACCTTAAGGTCCGCGACTACGACGAGGCCGAGCACACGGTCATGGAGACCCTGAACGTCACGCAGCAGGGCGTCGTGTTGCAGGGCGCGGAGAATCCCGCGCTCGTCGTCTACGCGCTGGGCAAGAACCCCAGGCGCGCCAAGGAACTCGCCGCGATCACCGACCCCGTGCGGTTCGCGTTCGCCGTCGCCAAACTGGAGGCACAGTTGAAGATCAC
>CAZJQH010000256.1:0-3173 GCA_964547895.1 uncultured Chitinophaga sp.
CTATTTCCATCATCCGCTTCAATGATGTTCTTGTAATCGAATGCTGTGTATGCGATAAGACTGGCCATGTTTACCTTGCAAGTGTTGATTGGTCTTGGTGAGTTTTAAGCGAATTCTGGTGATCAAGTTTTGAGTTGAAAGATTGGGATCTTCAACTCGCAAGCTTGTCTTGGGATTGTGATTTGAATTTTGGTTTTATCCTCTCTTGTTATTTTTGTTTTAACTATTTTGTCTTTTCAGGCAATAATATAGCATTGAACGGTAACTCAGGTGCTTCAGTAGATCCGCCCGTCCTTGTAGGCCGCGTGCGTGCGCGCCTGCAGCTTGCCGACCTGGGCGATCGCGCCCGTGGTGCGCGCGACCTGCGCGTGCGTGATGCACAGGCCCAGCGCGTCGGCGGCGTCCTTGCCGGGCAGGCCGGGCAGGTCCAGCAGGCGGCGCACCATCTCCTGCACCTGGGGCTTGGCGGCCTTGCCGTGGCCGGTGACGGCTTTCTTGAGCTGCAGCGCGGTGTATTCGGCCACCGGCAGCCCGTTGGCGACCAGCGCGGTCAGGCAGCAGCCGCGCGCCTGGCCCAGGATCAGCGTCGCCTGCGGGTTGACGTTGACGAACACGATCTCGCACACCGCCACGGTCGGCTGGTAGCGCTGCACCACCTCGCTGATGCCTTCGAAGATCACCTTGAGCCGTTCGGGCAGCAGCGCGCCCTCGGCGGGGCTGGTGCGGATGGTGCCGCTGGCCACGTAGGCCATGCGCGGGCCGTCGACGTCGATGACGCCAAAGCCGGTGGCCTGCAGGCCGGGGTCGATGCCGAGAACTCTCATGCGCGTATTGTCGCGGCAATGCCGGCGGCGCCCGGGGCAGGGGTCAGGGCGGGGTGACGGCGCCCATGCGCGCGACGATGGTCGAGGCGCGTCCGGCCAGGTAGGCCGAGCCGGGCCGCTTCTCGTAGCGGCGCGGCGCCGGCAGCATGACGGCTAGCCGTGCCGCCTCGTAGGCGCTGAGCTGGCTGGCCGGCTTGTTGAAGTAGCGCCGCGCGGCGGCCTCGGCGCCGAACACGCCTTCGCCCCATTCGACGCTGTTGAGGTAGATCTCCAGGATGCGGCGCTTGCTTAAAAAAGCCTCGAGCGCCAGCGTCAGCACCAGCTCCTGGCCCTTGCGCAGCAGGCTGCGCTCGCCCGACAGCAGCAGGTTCTTGGCCAGCTGCTGGGTGATGGTCGAGCCGCCCACCACCTTGGCAGGCTTGACCTTGGCCGGATCCCTGGCGCGGGCAGCGGCTTTCTCGGCCTGCTGGGCCAGCTTCTCGTTCCTGAGCCAGGCGGCTTCCAGCGCATCCCACTCGACGCCCTCGTGCTCGGTGAAGCCGCCGTCCTCCGACGCGATCACCGCGCGCTTGAGCTGGGGCGAGATCCGGTCATAGTCGACCCATTGCTGTGACCAGCGCCACTGCCCCGAGCTGGCCAGCCGCCAGGCCTCGGAGCGCTGGAAGGCGGTACTTTGCGGATCGACGACGGCCATCAAGGCGATGCGGCCGACGAAGAACAGCTGCAGCGCGACAAAGGCCGCCAGCAGCCAGAGCAGCCAGCGCCGCAGCAGGGACCCGAGCTGAACCCTTGTCATCGCGGGTCCTGCTCGCCCGGCGTGAAGCGGAAGCGCGACGCCACCACGACCTGGTCGGCCCGCTGCAGCAGCGCCGCATCGAAGGAGTCGAAGCGCATGCCGCGCACCAGCGCCTGCGCCCGCAGGTCGAGCGCCTCGTTGCCGCTGCCTTGCAGCAGCTCGGTCGTCAGCACCCGGCCATCGTGCCTGACCGTGATCAGCAGCGTGAGCTCGCCGTAGAGCCGCTGCCCGGCGAGCTGCGGGAATTCGGCCGTGCCGCGCTCCTCGATCCGGCGCCGCAGTTCGGCGTAGTAGCGCGCGTAGACCGCCTCGCGCGTCGCCGCGCCGATGTAGCGCTGGCGCGGCCCGCTGGCCTCCAGCTTGATGCGCTGCTCGACGGCGGCCAGCAGGCTGGAGAGCTCGCGCTGGCGGCGCTCCTGCTCCAGCGCAGATTGCGCATCGGCCGCCTCGCGTTCCGACAGCGGCAGCCTGGCATCGTGCAGCCGCAGGCTGGCCAGCAGCGGCTTGCCGGCCTGCTCCGCCGGCTGTTGCTGGCGTGCCGGCTCGGCGCCGTCCACGACACCGACCCGGTCCTGCTCGGATGCCGGCAAGGGTGAGCTGATGCGTCCGCTCGCTTCGGTTCCGCCGCCCGCCAGCCGGGCCTGCGCCACCGCGCTGGCCTGTTCGGGGTCGGACTCGGCGTCATCCTGCGCGTTGACCAGCACCACCGCCAGCGGCTGCTCGCCCAGCACCCGGGCCGGCATGAAGTCGGGCGCCACATGCAGCATCAGCAGGCCCAGATGCGCCAGCGCCGAGACCGCCAGCGCGGCCTGCAGCGGGGTCAGCTGGCGCCAGTGCTTCATGCCTTACTGGGCGGCAGCCGGTGCGGCGGATCCGGCCGCCGGCGCGGCGTCCTCCTCGCCCAGGTCCATCTGGATCGCGATCGGCGCGGCGAGCTCGGCGTCTTCCTCGGCTTCCTCGGCCAGGGCCTCTTCGGACAGCGCGGGTGCCTCCAGGCGCTCGATCACGGTGCCGCCGACTTCCAGCGAGATGTCGTCGATCGCACCCAGTCGCACCCTTACCTGGGCGCCGCGTGGCAGGCCCTCGGCGCCCAGCACGGCCAGCACCAGCGGCAGCTCGTCGGCGCGCACCAGGTTGTCCTTGATCACGGTCGCGGTCAGCTCGGTGATGGCGTGCTGCTGCAGGTAGTGCAGCGTCCAGTAGCGCTCCATGCCGTTCTGGAACTGGTTGTAGGCGCCATAGGCCGCGTCGAAGGCGCTGATGACCGCGAACAGCTGCGCGTCCTTGGGCCGGAACGGCGCCGCCAGCGCGGCGGTCTTGCCATGGCGCACGCAGGAGATGATCTGCCACTGGTTGACCAGGTCGGTGTAGCGGCGCAGCGGCGAGGTGCTCCAGGCGTAGGCCGGCACGCCGATGCCCGCGTGCGGCAAGGCTTTCGCGCCCATGCGCACCTTGACGCCCGGCGCCAGGCTGGCCTGGCTGCGGTAGATGCCTGGCACGCCGCATTCGGCCAGCCACTGGCCCCAGTGGCTGTTGGCCAGGATCATGGCCTC
>CAZJQH010000257.1:0-3160 GCA_964547895.1 uncultured Chitinophaga sp.
ATACCGGCCTGTCACGCCGGGGGTCGCGGGTTCGAGTCCCGTCCACTCCGCCAGCCATCAGAACCCTTGCAAGACTGCTTGCAGGGGTTTTTTGTTTTGCGGCGTCCATTGCGCGCGTCGGGTTCAAGTGGCGGTGGGGCTGGCGCAGCGCGCAGGCCGGCGCACTGGCATCCTCTGGGCTATGCTGGAAGCCTGTTCGACCCAGAGCTGAGTCTTCCATGCGATCCATTACCCCCTATTCAGCCGATGCACCCAAGCGCGAGGAAGTCGATTCCCGCGCCGGCCTGGTGCTGCTCGACTTCGGCACCAACTGGTGCGGCCACTGCCAGGCTGCGCAGCAGCCGGTGGCCGAGGCGCTGGCGGCGCATCCAGACTTGCATCCGATCCGGGTCGAGGACGGCCCGGGCCGTCCGCTCGGTCGCTCGTTCAGGGTCAAGCTCTGGCCTACGCTGATCCTGCTGCGCGACGGCCGGGAAGTCGCTCGCCTGGTGCGCCCGACCGAGTCGGCTGCCGTGGCGCAGTGGCTCGCCGCCGGCCTCGCGGCGTCCTGATCCGACAGCAGTGGAGCTGGCTCGAGCCTTCAGGCAGCTGCCAGCCGTGCGCGCAGCGCGGCGTTTTCCTGCTCGAGCTCGGCGACGCGCTGCAATGCCGCATCGAGCTGTTGCTGCAGGGACTTGAGCGCGGAATCATCGATTGGCGGGACGGCGCTGCCATCCAGCCGGGCGGCGTCCTTCGCCTGCATCAGCCTTGCGTTCACGGCGTCGCACCACTGGATGATCTCGACCCGGGTCGTGTCCTTGTGCACCGGGTTCTGCAGCGTGGCCTTCTTGACGTCGGCGCGGCGACACAGTTCGGACTGGGTCAGGCGTCCGTGGTTGTAGGGATAGCTGCCGCCATGGGCCTCGATCTCGGCTTCGATCGTGGCCATGGCCTGGCGCAGGCGTTGCAGCGCGGCTTCTGTCCTGGGGTGGCTGTGCGGGGTCTGATCGTCTGTCATCGCGTGCAGGTTTGGCGTCGCGGCCGGGGCCGCAGGGTGATGAATGGGATGCCTGAGGGCGGGCGAGTATAGCCCTGGCGCTGATCCGGCAGTGACCTGGTTTCACGATTCACGCATCCCGGCCTTTTCCTGGGGGTAATATGATGGAGGACCGTCGTCCCAGAATCCTTGCAAGGAAGCCAGATTGTCGCAAGTTGCCGCAGCGTCCGATGCCGGGAGCGCCAGTCCAACCCGGAGCCGCCAGACCTGGATCGCATGGCTGATCCTGCTCCTCGGCGCGGCCGCGACCCTGGCCATCCATCAGGTCAGCGAGCGCTGGGTCCACTCGATGATCGAGGCGCGCTTCGAGCTGCGCAGCGATGAGTTGCGGTCCAGACTGCAATCGCATGTCGTCGGTCTGAGCGAGGTGCTGCGCGGGGCACAGGCCTATGCCGGCCAGAACGAGGTCGTCACGCCTGAGTCCTGGCAGCGCCTGCGCGACACCATGAATCTGGACGAAAGCTATCCCGGTTTCGCGGATCTGATCCACCTGCGCGCGGTCAAGCCGGAAGATCTGCCTGAAGTGCTCAGGCGGCAGAGCCAGTACAGCGGACGCGACATTGTCGTGCGCCCGCCAGGGGAGCGCGACTTCTACGTGCTGGTGGCCAATCTGGCTCCGGTTACCGAGCGCAACGCCGTGGCGCTGGGCGCCGACTCCTGGAGCAGTCCCGTGCGTCGCCAGGCGCTGGAACGCGCGCGCGACAGCGGCGATCCCGCGATCACGGCCATGACCCAGCTCGTGATCGACCAGAACCCGGAGCCGGCTTTCCTGATCTACCAGCCGGTCTACAGCTACGGACTCCTGCCCGCGAGCCTGGAAGAGCGTCGCGAGCTACTGGCCGGCTATGTCGGCACCAGCCTGCGCTATCGCGACCTGCTGCGTCAATTGCTGCCGCAAAAAGGCGAGCCCGACCTGCTGGTGCAGCTCTACGACAGCAGCGCGGCGCAGGCCAGTCCCGATACGCTCGCCTACAGTTCGCCGCAACCCAGCGACGGCCTGATCAGCGGGCTGCAGAAGGTGCAGGAGATAGAGGTCGGTGGCCGGCGCTGGACCCTGGTCACGAGCGCGAGCAGCAGCTTCCTGCTGCCGCTGGAACGCAGCTACCCGCTGCTGGTACTGGCCGGTGGCGCCTTCGTGACACTGCTGCTGTTCGCGCTCAGCCGCTCCCTGGTCGGCCAGCGCCTGCGCGCCGAGCAGCTGGCGCGCGAGATGAGCCAGCAGGCACTCGATGCCAAGGAGCGTCTCAACACCATCCTCGACAGCGTCGAATCCCTCATCTACATCAAGGGTGCCGATTACCATTACCAGTATGTCAACCGGCATACCCGCGAGCTGATTGGCAAGCCCCTCGACCAGATCATCGGCAGCGACGACGGCGCCCTGTTCGGCAGCGCAGCCTGCGAACGATGGCGTGCCAACGACCGGCGCGTGATCGAGGGCGGCGAGCGCGTGGTGGCGCAGGAGGTGGGGCCCTTGCTGGACGGCTCCAATGCCTACTACCATTCGATCAAGCTGCCGCTGCGCGACCCCAGTGGCCAGGTCCATGCGCTGCTCGGCGTCTCGAGCGACATCACCGAGCTCAGGCGCGCCCAGCTCGAGCTCGAGCGCTACCATCACCAGCTCGAGCAGATGGTCGAGGAGCGCACCGCCGAGTTGCAGCAGGCATCGGCCGCGCTGCGCGAGTCCAGCGCCGAGCAGCAGGCGATCCTCGATGGCGCCCTCACCGGCCTGCTGCTGGTGCGCAAGCGCATCATCCTGCGCTGCAATCGCACGCTGGAGACCATGTTCGGCTACGGTCCGGGCGAGATGACGGGCCAGAGCGTGCGCCTCTTCTATCCCGACGAGGCAAGCTTTGCCGATCTGGTCGCCAAGTTCAATCCGCAGCTGGAGTCCAGCGGCCGCTTCATCACCGAGCACGAGCTGGTGCGCCGCAACGGCAGCCGCTTCTGGGCAAGGCTGTCGGCGCAATCGATCGACCCCGAGCATCCGATGGATGGCTACTTCGGCATGGTGCAGGACATCACGGTCGAGCGCGAGGCGCTGCAAGCCCTGCGCTTGGCCAAGGAAATGGCCGAGGAAGCCGCGCGCGCCAAGTCCGACTTCCTGGCCAACATGAGCCACGA
>CAZJQH010000258.1:0-3158 GCA_964547895.1 uncultured Chitinophaga sp.
TAGTCACGATCGGGCCCGGCTGCACGGTGCGCCCGCGTGCGTACAGCGCGTCCTGCTCGGCGTAGCTGCGATGGCCACTGATGACCTTGATCTGGATGCCGCTGGCGGCGGCCTTGTGCACCAGCGCGCGCGCGTAGGGCCTGACCTCGGGCAGCAGGGTGGCGATGACCTTCTCGCTGCGTTCGTCGACCGGAGCCTGTGGCAAGGATTCGACCATGGGGGCTGGCGCTGGTTGCGCGCCGCCTGCGTCGCCGCCCCCGACGACGCGGCGATGGATGGCCGCCCAGGTCTGCGGACCGGCCTTGCCGTCGACCTCGATGCCTAGCGCCTGCTGCACGGCGCGTATGGTCTGTTCCAGGTTCATGTGAGCTCCCAGGGTTTCTTCCCATGCTAGGTGGGGGTTTGAGCTTTGTCAAATGATGGAATTGATGGCCAGTTCTGGGGCGTGATCCAGCCCGCCGTGCGCTGCGCCGGCGGCTTCGGCTGTCATACTCGCCGGCATGAGCGCAATGACTTTCCTCTGGCATGACTACGAAACCTTCGGCATCAGCCCGCGGTGCGACCGCCCGGCGCAGTTCGCCGCCATCCGCACCGACGCCGAGCTCAACGAGATCGGCGAGCCGCTGATGCTCTATTGCCGCCCGGCGCCCGACTACCTGCCGGCACCCGAGAGCTGCCTGATCACCGGCATCACGCCCCAGCTATGCCTGGAGCAGGGCCTGCCCGAACATGAGTTCGCCGCCCGCATCGAGGCCGAGCTCGCGCGGCCCGGCACTATCGGCGTCGGCTACAACTCGATCCGCTTCGACGACGAGTTCACCCGCTTCCTGTTCTGGCGCAACCTGATCGATCCCTACGAGCGCGAGTGGCGCAACGGCTGCGGCCGCTGGGACCTGCTCGACGTGCTGCGGCTCGCTCACGCGCTGCGCCCCGAAGGCATCAACTGGCCGAAGAAGGTCGACGGCAAGCCCAGCTTCAAGCTCGAGGACCTCACGCGCGCCAACGGCATCGCGCACGAGGTCGCACACGACGCGCTGTCCGACGTGCGCGCCACCATTGCGCTGGCGCGCCTGCTGCGCGAGCAGCAACCCAGGTTGTTCGACTTCGCGCTCGCGCTGCGCGACAAGCGCCAGGTGCTGCAGGAACTTGGCCTGCCGGCGTTGCCTTCCGAGGCCAGGCCCTTCCTGCATGTGTCGGGCATGTTCTCGCCCGGGCGCGGCTGCCTCGCAGTCATGTGGCCGCTCGCGATGCACCCGAGCAACCGCAACGAGCTGCTGGCCTGGGATCTGGCTCATGATCCATCCCAGCTGCCAGGCCTGACTTCGGCCGAGCTGCGCGAGCGCCTGTTCACGCCACGCGACCAGTTGCCCGAAGGCATGGCGCCGCTGCCGCTCAAGAGCATCCATGTCAACAAGTCGCCGATGGTGGTGTCGAAGCTGCGCACGCTGCGGCCCGAGCTGGCTGCCAAGTGGGGCATCGACTTCGAGCAGGCTCTCAAGCATGCCGAGATTGCCCGCTCCTTGCCTGACCTGAGTGGGCGCTGGAGCGAGGTGTTCGCGCCGCGCGAGGCCGGCGGCCCGATCGACGTGGACCAGGACCTCTACGGCAGCTTCCTGGCAGACACCGACCGGTTGCGCCTCAAGCGCCTGCGCGACTGCGACCCGGCCGACCCGGCCTGGCGCGAGGCCGGCTTCGACGATGCGCGCCTGCCCGAACTGGTGTTCCGCTACCGTGCGCGCAACTTCCCCGAGACGCTCGATCCGCAGGAGCTGCTGCGCTGGCAGACCCATTGCCAGGCCCGGCTGCTGCGCGGCGAGGGCGGGGCGCTCAGCACCGAAGCCTTGCTGGCGCGGCTCGACGAGCTGCAGGAGGATGCCATGGAGCGCGAGGACGAAAGGGCCGAAGCCATCCTGTCGGCGCTCTACGACTATGCCGACGCGATCACGCCCGAGGCCTGAGCCAAAAGTTAGAATACCAGGTTATTCCGGGCCAGCCGGGCCAGCGCTCGGCCGCGCGCTCCAGCGTCTTTCACTTACACGAGGTTTTCATGGCAGGTCACAGCAAATGGGCCAATATCCAGCACCGCAAGGGGCGGCAGGATGAGAAGCGCGGCAAGATCTGGACTCGCATCATCCGCGAGATCACCGTCGCGGCGCGCACCGGCGGCACCGACCTGAGCGCCAACCCGCGCCTGCGCCTGGCGGTCGACAAGGCCAAGGCCGCCAACATGCCGGCCGACCGCGTCAAGTACAACATCGACAAGGCAGCCGGCACGCTCGAGGGCATCAGCTACGAGGAAATCCGCTACGAGGGCTATGGCATTGGCGGCGCGGCCATCATCGTCGACACCATGACCGACAACCGCGTGCGCACCGTGGCCGAAGTGCGCCACGCCTTCGCCAAGCATGGCGGCAACCTGGGCACCGAGGGTTCGGTGGCGTTCCAGTTCAAGCATTGCGGCCAGCTGATCTTCGCGCCCGGCACCTCCGAGGACAAGGTGATGGAAGTCGCGCTCGAGGCTGGCGCCGAGGACGTGATTGCCGACGACGACGGCGCGATCGAGGTGCTGACCGCGCCGGGCGACTTCGAGGTTGTCAAGAACGCGCTCGAGGCCGCCGGCCTGGTGGCCGAGGTGGCCGAAGTGACCATGCGCGCCGACAACACCATCGAGCTCGCCGGCGACGATGCCGCCCGGATGCAGAAGCTGCTCGACGTGCTGGAAGACCTCGACGACGTGCAGAACGTCTACCACAACGCGGAGATCGACGAATGAGCGCGGACAAGATGAAGGTACTCGTGATCGGTGGTGGCGGGCGCGAGCACGCGCTGGCCTGGAAGCTCAAGCAGTCCAAGCAGGTTGGGCAGGTCTTCGTGGCGCCGGGCAACGGTGGCACCGAGCGTGACACCGACCTGGTCAACCTGGGCCTGACCGATGTCGTGGCGCTGCGCGAATGGGCGCAGGCCAATGGCATCGCGCTGACCGTGGTCGGCCCCGAGGCGCCGCTGGCCGCCGGCGTGGTGGATGAATTCCGCGCCCATGGCCTGCGCATCTTCGGCCCGACCCAGGCTGCGGCCCAGCTGGAAAGCTCCAAGGCCTTCTCGAAGGCCTTCATGAAGCGCCATGGCATCCCGACCGCGGCCTACGAGACCTTCAGCGA
>CAZJQH010000259.1:0-3136 GCA_964547895.1 uncultured Chitinophaga sp.
ATCAAGACCGCCGACTGGATCATCGACATGGGGCCGGAAGGCGGATCGGGCGGCGGCCAGCTGGTCGCGAGCGGCACGCCCGAGCAGGTCGCCGCCGACCCGGCCAGCCACACCGGACGCTACCTGGCGCGGCTGCTGGCCTGAAGGCAGCCAGCGTCAGTGCCGGTAGGCGACGCCGATGCCGGCACTCCAGACATTGCGCGTGCCGACCACCGGACTGCGGGCTGCGTCACCCAGCAGGCGCGAGAAGTTCAGGCCGCCATAGGCAACCCAGTTGTGGTTGATCGCCGTCGTGTAGCCCAGGCCCAGCCCCATGCCCTCGACGCCGCCCTCGACCTGGTAGGCGCGCGACGACGCAGCCGGGATGCCGTAATGCCCCTGCATGTAGTCGCGGTTGCCCCAGGAGGCCGAGAGCGAGGCATCCCAGTAGGACAGCTCGGACAGGGGCTGGCGGTAGCCCAGGCTGGCCGAATAGCGGCCGCCGCCATCGCGACCGAGCAGATCATGGCTGGCGCCCAGGCCGAGCGACCAGCGTGGCGCGAAGGCGTAGCCGACCGAGAGCTTGCCACGCAAGGTCGAGCGCAGGTCTGGAACCCCAGCCAGCAGCGGGTCAGCACCCGAATCGCGCCCGCCGTCCCAGCTCAAGGATGCCCCGAGCGACCAGTCGGAACGGCTCAGCAGCGTCGTGCTGAGGCCGGCATCGACCACGGTCTCGCGGCCGACCCGCCAGAGCGAGCTCGCCCGTCCGCTCGAGAGCCGGTAGCGGCCGGCCCAGAAGCCCAGGATCGGCTGCAGGCCGACCGAACGATCGGGAACGCCGACATGATCCAGCGACGACGACAGCCCCACTCCGATCAGGTAATGGCGTACCGGACCATCGGACTCCTGCGACTGTGCGGCATCTGCCTCGACAACCTGGCTGGCCTCCTGTGCCAGCGCCACACCCGGCGGCAGGGCAACGACAGCCAGCAAGATGAGGGCAGGAATATTATTTCTCATGCAGGCCATCATAGTGCAAGCCCCAATACATGGCCAGCCTGCAGCCGGTCGCGCCTCACCGCACAATTCAGCTTTCATGGCAGGAGAACAAGATGAACCGATACGACTTTGACTTGCTGGTGATCGGCGGCGGCAGCGGTGGCGTGCGCGCCGCGCGCATGGCGGCGCAACGCGGCGTGCGCGTGGCGCTGGCCGAGGCCCAGGGCATCGAGGGCCTGGGCGGCACCTGCGTCAACCTGGGCTGCATCCCGAAGAAGCTCTACGCCTATGCCGCCGGCTATGCCGACGCCTTCCAGGAGTCACATGGCTACGGCTGGATCGGCGAGGCGCCCCGGCTGGACTGGGAGCTGCTCAAGTCCCGCCGCGCGGCCGAGATCAGCCGCCTCAACGGCGTCTACGCCAACCTGCTGCGCGGCTCGGGCGTGACGCTGCTGGAGGGCTGGGCCCGTCTCAGCGGCCCGCACGAGGTCCAGCTCGCCACGCTCAACGCCGACGGCAGCGCCAGCCAGCAGCGCTACAGTGCCGCGACCATCCTGATCGCGACCGGCGGCCAGCCCTATCTGCCGCATTTCCAGGGTCGCGAGCATGTGATCAGCTCCGACCAGGCCTTCGACCTCGATCCCTTCCCGCAGCGGCTGCTGGTGGTCGGCGGCGGCTACATCGCCTGCGAGTTCGCCTCGATCTTCAACGGCCTGGGTTCGCGCGTGACCCAGCTCTACCGCGGCGAGCAGATCCTGCGCGGCTTCGACGACGAAGTGCGCCATTTCACCGCCGCCGAGATGCGCAAGTCAGGCGTCGACCTCAGGCTGCAGGCCGGCGTGCTGGCGATCGCGCGCGAGGCCGACGGCCTGCATGTGACGCTGGAGGACGGCAACCGGCTGGTGGTCGATGCCGCGCTCTACGCCACCGGGCGCGTGCCCAAGATCGACGGGCTCGGGCTGGAGGCGGTCGGCGTGGCGCAGGGCGCGGACGGCCGCATCCTGGTGGACGAGGAATACCGCACCAACGTGCCATCGGTCTACGCGCTGGGCGACGTGACCTCGCGCGTGCAGCTGACGCCGGCCGCGCTCGGCGAGGCAATGCAGCTGGTCGACCATCTCTATGGCCCGGCAGCAGGCAAGGCCGCGCGCCGGATGGACTACGAGCTGATCCCGACCGCGGTCTTCAGCCACCCCAACGTGGCGACGGTCGGCCTGACCGAGGCGCAGGCACGCGAGCGCTACGGCGAGGTGCGCGTGTTCCGCTCCGAGTTCCGCGCGCTGCGCCACACGCTCAGCGGCAGCGAGGAGCGCACGCTGATGAAGCTGCTGGTCGATGCCGCCAGCGACCGCGTGGTCGGGCTGCACATGGTCGGGGCGGAAGCCGGCGAGATCGTGCAAGGCTTCGCGGTGGCGATGAAGGCCGGCGCGACCAAGGCGGTGTTCGACGCCACGCTGGGCATCCACCCGACCGCGGCCGAGGAATTCGTCACCATGCGCGAGCCGGTCGCGCCGCGCCAGCCAGACTGAAAAGCCGGGACGGCGAGGTCTGGCGGCGCAGCGCCGGGCTTCAGGCGCTGGCCGGCGCCTGCAGCCTGGCGGGGCTCATGCCCATCGCCTCGCCCATGCGGATCTTGCGCGCTGGCGCCCAGTCGGGGTTGAAGTCCAGCTGGCCCTGGGGGAACAGCATCACGACGGTGGAGCCGAGCAAGAAGCGACCCATCTCCTCGCCGGCCTGCAGCGAAATCGGCAGGTCGCCGTAGCGCCACTCGCGGATCTTGCCGGGCCGCGGCGGATTGACCTGGCCATGCCAGACCGTGGCCATGCTGCCGACGATGGTGGCGCCCACCAGCACCAGCACGAAGGGGCCGAAGCGGCCCTCGAAGACGCAGACCACGCGCTCGTTGCGCGCGAACAGGCCCGGCACGCCGCGCGCGGTGGTCGGATTGACCGAGAACAGCTCGCCCGGCACATGGATCATGCGCTGCAGCCGGCCGTAGCAGGGCATGTGGATGCGGTGGTAGTCGCGCGGGCTCAGGTAGAGGGTGGCGAACTCGCCGTCCTCGAACCGGGCGGCGAGTTCGACGTCGCCGCCGACCAGCGCGGTGGTCGAGTAGCGGTGGCCCTTGGCCTGGAAGATCTGGTCGCGCTCGATGCGG
>CAZJQH010000260.1:0-3099 GCA_964547895.1 uncultured Chitinophaga sp.
GTCGGCGTGCCGCCCGAGATCATGGGCATCGGCCCGGCGCCCGCCATCCGGTTGCTGCTCGAGCGCAGTGGCCTGCAGCTGGCCGACATCGGCCGCTTCGAGATCAACGAGGCGCAGGGAGCGCAGACGCTGGCGGTCGGCCGCGAGCTCGGGCTGGACCTGGCCAAGCTCAACGTCAACGGCGGCGCCATCGCGCTCGGCCACCCGCTGGCGGCCACCGGCGTGCGCCTGACCATCACGCTGGCGCGCGAACTGCGCCGCAGCGGCCTGCGCTACGGCATCTCGAGCGCCTGCGTCGGCGGCGGCCAGGGCATTGCGCTGCTGATCGAGAACCCCGACGCCGCCTGAACCCGACAGAAAGGAAACCCATCATGAAGATAGCAGGACAGGCCGCGCTCGTCACCGGCGGCGGCTCCGGCCTCGGCGAGGCCACCGCGCGCGAGCTGGCTCGCCTGGGCGCCAAGGTCGCGGTGCTCGACGTCAATATCGACAACGCGCGCCGCGTCGCTGAGGACATCGGCGGCATCGCGCTGCAGTGCGATGTCACCAGCGCCGACAGCGTGCAGGCCGCGATCGAGGCTGCCGCGGCCGCGCACGGAACAGCCCGCATCCTGATGCAGATCGCCGGCATCGGCACCGCCAAGCGCGTGATCGGCAAGGACGGCTCGCCCGCGCCGCTGGAGGACTTCGCCAAGGTGGTCAACGTCAACCTGATCGGCAGCTACAACGTCGCGCGCCTGTTCGCGGCGGCCTGCGCCAAGGCCGAGCCGATGGAGGACGGGGAGCGCGGCGCGATCGTCTTCACCGCCTCGGTCGCGGCCTTCGACGGCCAGGTCGGCCAGCAGGCCTACAGCGCATCCAAGAGTGGCGTGGTCGGCATGACGCTGCCGATGGCACGCGACCTGGCGCAATACGGCATCCGCGTCTGCACCATCGCACCCGGCCTGTTCGCCACGCCGCTGATGAAGACCCTGCCCGACGCGGTGCAGGCCTCGCTGGCCGCCAGCATTCCCTTCCCATCGCGCCTGGGCAAGCCGAGCGAGTTCGCCGAACTGGCCTGCCACATCGTCAGCAACAGCCACCTCAACGGCGAGACCATCCGGCTCGACGGCGCGCTGCGCCTGGCACCGCGCTGATCCCCGCAACTGAACAGGACCATTCCATGAGCAAGACCATCGTCTACGAAGTCGAGGTGATGTTTGGCGACTGCGACCCCGCCGGCATCGTGTTCTTTCCCAACTATTCCAAGTGGATGGACGGCGCCTCGTTGAACTTCTTCCGCCAGTGTGGCCTGCCGCCCTGGCGCGAGCTGAAAAAGACGCGCGGCATCATCGGCAACCCGCTGCTCGAGATCCACACCAAGTTCATGCGACCGGCCAGCTATGGCGACCGGCTGCAGGTCCACACCAGCATCATCGAGTGGCGCGACAAGGTCTACATCCACAAGCATGTGGTCAAGCGCGGCGACGAGGTGCTGTGCGAAGGCACCGAGACACGCGCCTTCGTGATCCACCCGCCCGAGGACCCGGACCGCATCAAGGCGATCCCGATTCCCGAGGACATCAAGGCCATGTGCAGCTGACCCGCCAGCGCTTGATCCGCTGACAAGAGATTCCCCACCCACGACCACCCTAGGAGACAAAATGACAACTCGCCGTGCCTTTACCCAATCCCTGCTGGGATCCGCCGCCCTGTCGGCCTTCGGCCTGCCGCTGGCGGCCCATGCCCAGGACAATCTGGACATGGCCAGGATCCTGGTCGGCTTTCCGCCCGGCGGCACCACCGACACCTTGTCGCGCCGCGTCGCCGACAAGCTGCGCGGTGGCTATGCCGGCAACGTGATCGTCGAGAACAAGCCGGGCGCCGGCGGCCAGATCGCGATCAGCACGCTCAAGACCTCGCCGGCCGATGGCAGCGCCCTGTTGCTGACGCCCTCGTCGATGCTGTCGGTCTACCCCTTCACCTACTCGAAGCTGCCCTACACCCTGGACGACCTGGCACCGGTCTCGGTGGCCTGCTTCTTCAGCCATGGCTTCGGCGTCGGCCCGGCCGTTCCCGCCAGCGTCAAGACGGTCAAGGACTTCCTGGCCTGGGCCAAGGCCAATCCCGACAAGGCCAACTACGGTTCGCCCGCCGCCGGCTCGATCCCGCACCTGACGGCGGCACTGCTCAACAAGATCACCAGCTCCAACCTGAGCCATGTGCCCTATCGCGGCTCGGCGCCTGGCATCCAGGATCTGCTCGGTGGCCAGATCTCGGCCATGTGCTCGCCGGTGGGGGACTACCTGCAGCATGTCAAGAGCGGCAAGCTGCGCCTGCTGGCCACCTCGGGCCCGCAGCGCTCGCCCTTCACGCCCGATGTCCCGACCTTCAAGGAGCAGGGCATCGACATCAGCGTGCGCGAATGGTATGGCTTCTTCCTGCCCGCCAAGGCCACGCCCGAGGCACGCCGGCGCGCCGCGGCCTACCTGCAGCCTGCCCTCAACAGCAAGGACCTGATCGACAGCATGGCCCAGGTCGGCATGGAGGTGCAGTCCTCCACGCCCGACCAGCTGGCCGCCTGGATGAAGGCCGACGCCGAGCAGTGGCGCGGCTTCGTGAAGGAAATCGGCTTCCGCGCCGACTCCTGATCCCGCCGGGGTCGACGCCTGGCGCCGGCCCCGTTTCCAAGCTTTGCAGCGCCGCGTTGCTCCTCGCGCCATCCCGAGACCCTGTCATGAACGCCTACCGCCCCCAAGCCGCCGACATCGGCTTCATCCTGTTCGACGTGCTGCAGGCGCAGCACCGCCTGGCCGAGCTGCCCGCGCTGGCCGACAACGCCGACCCTGACCTGCTGCGCCAGGTGCTGGAGGAGGCCGGCAAGTTCGTCGGCGAGGTGGTGGCACCGCTGAACCGCGATGGCGACGAGATCGGCGCGCGCTTCAAGGATGGCGCAGTCACCATGCCGCCCGGTGCCCGCGAGGCCTACCAGGCTTTCTGGCAGGCCGGCTGGCCGGCGCTCTCGGGCGACCCGGCTGACGGCGGCCAGGGGCTGCCGACGGTGCTCGAGATGGTGCTGTACGAATGGCTCAGCGCGGCCAACCTGGGCTGGACCATGGC
>CAZJQH010000261.1:0-3099 GCA_964547895.1 uncultured Chitinophaga sp.
ACATCAGCTCAGTCGGATCACGGCGCGGGCAATCAATCGACAAGGCGGTGCCCGATCAGCTTGGCCTTTTCCATGAATGGATTGAAGAACAGGACGGCTGCGAGTCCGGTCATTGCATGACCTGACAACCAACACTGCATCAATGACGCTGAAGCCACCCGCTGCCGCGGCAGTGGGCCCACCAACGAAGCCCTCCGGCAGTGGCTGCGCTGGTGGGGGTGGAACCCTCCAGCCAAGGCCAAACCATCTTTCCCCGCGACCACCTAATGCGCTACACCATCCACGTGCCGACGCCATCCGGCGCCATGGCCCCATTCCCGATCGATGCCGAAAGCCCTGACGACCTGCGGCGTCAGGCTCGCCGCCTGTTCCTGCATGTGTGGGACCGGATAGCATGGCCCGATGGCCTCGAACCGAAAAATCCCGCCTGAGCTGATCGCTCGTGCCGCCGAACTGATCGCGCAGGGCCAGTCCTTGCGCCAGGCGGCCCGGGCGATCGGCTGCAGCCACCCGACGCTGCTGAAATGGCTCGGGCCCAGCGGCGAGGCCCGCGATGTGAGCTGCAGCCGCAGCTGCCAGCACTGGGACGCCGGACGCTGCGGGCTAGGATTCCCGGAGGAGGATTGGTCTGTGCGGTTGTGCGGGGCCTACGTCAAGCGTTCGCAAACGTGACCGCAACGCCGCCTGACCGCCTGGGCCTGAGCGTCATCCAGAGCCCCCCGAGCGACGCTGGCATGACGATGCGCTCAACGGCGAAGCCGCCGCCGCCCTGGTATTCCTGCTTGTAGGTGCCGGTCTGAACGTGCCAGCGCTCCGCTATCTCCTGCCTGCCGACGGCGTTGATTGAGTAGCAGCCGTGCGAGACAACCGAGCGCTGATGGTTGTGGCCGTTGACCACCACCTGTGCCTGCGGGGCTGCTGAGAAGTACCTGCCGCCGCCCATGACGCCTTTCGAGACGATGCCACCCCATGCGCCGTGGTGAAAGAACAGCTGCAGCCGGCGTGTCTTGCCCTTGTCGTCCTCGGGCCGGAACGTGAACCACACCCAGCCCTGATAGCGCAGATGCTCGACGGGCGACCCCTGATCCCGCAGCAGCCGCGACAGATGGCCCAGCGGGTCGATCTCGTTGTGGTTGATGATGGCGGTTTCGTGGTTGCCGTCGCTGATCATCACGATCAGATCCGCCCATGGCCGCAGCCATTCGGCGCACTCGTTGAACACCAGGTCGAAATAGTTGCCGCCGAGGTGCTCGGGTCGGATGCTGCTCTTGGACCCTCGCCGGTCCTTCTTGCCCTGCATCAAGCACAGCAGGTCGCCGAACACCAGCACGCGCGCGTTGCGCTCACGGGCCTGGTCGAGGTGGCGCTTCAGCAGCCGCCGATCACACAGCGGATTGTCGAGGTGAACATCTGACAGCAGCAGGAACTCCCGGCGATCGTCAAACGTCTGATAGGGGATCCGCAGATCCAGCAGCTCCGGGCTCACGCGACGGCTCAGCACCTGGATCCGCTGCGATGTCCTCTGCCACCGTAGCGGCTGCCAGCAGCCAGCGGATGAGCCGCAGGGCCCGGTCAGGGTGCCAGTGCTCCGACCGGGTCCAGTGGCTCCACAGCTCACTGCAGCCCTTGCGTCGATTGCATGGCGCACATGCCGGGGCGAGGTTGGAGCGGCAGGTCTCGCCGCCCGCCCGCCTCGGCACGAGGTGATCGAGGGTCAGGTGCTCCGGGCTGGCCCCGCACAGGTAGCAGGAATGACCCCAGTCGGCCAGGATCTGCCGCCTGAATCGGCGCTTGCCCTCTGCGCGCGGGACCAGCTCGGCGCCGACGATCTGGTGGTCCATCGTGCGCCGGCGCCTGACCGGAGGTTAACCCCGCAGGACCTCCAGCCCACCGGCGGCGTGGGCCTTGATGATGCCGAGGGCCTTGGCCTCGATCTGCCGCACCCGCTCGCGCGTGATGCCCATGTCGGCCGCGATGGCGTGGAGCGTCTCCTGCTGGCCGCCGGCCAGTCCGAACCGCCGGGCGATGACCTCCCGCTGCTGCGGGGTCATGCGGGCCAGTCCCTGGGCGACGATGGCGGCCATCTGGTCTGCACGGTCGTCCTGGTCCAGCACGTCATCGGGCGACAGCTCTGAGCTGGACAGGATCTCACCCAGCTCCGATCCGTCCTCGCCGCATCGCATCGCCAGCGAGGCGATGGGCAGGTCAGCTGCAATCGCCGCTGCAACCTGCTCCTCGGTGCGGCCGGTGCCCTCGACCAGCTCGGCCATGGTGGGCGCCCTGCCGTGGCCCTGCAGGGTCAGCCGTGCGATTGCACGGATCCGGCGCTGCAGGTCGCAGATGTGCACCGGCGAGCGGATGACCCGCGACCGGTCGTCAAGGGCCCGCGTCATCGCCTGGCGGATCCACCAGAAGGCGTAGGTGGAGAACTTGTAGCCGCGGGTGGGGTCGAACTTCTCGACACCACGGATCAGCCCGAGGATGCCCTCCTGGATCAGGTCCAGCTGGTCGACGCCGCGGTTCATGTGGCGGCGGCTGACGGTCACGACCAGTCGGATGTTCGCCTGAACCATCCGCGCGCGGGCTCTCATCCCGACCCGGACGGTGCGGCGATCGGCGGCGGTGAGCTGCTCGGCCGGCAGCTGCTGCAGGGCCATGGCGGCCTGCACCTGGTTGCCGAGGGTGATCTCCTCGGCTGGGGTCAGCAGCGGGATGCGCCCCATGTCCGTGAGGAACTCTCTCATGGCGCCGGGTTGAGCATGGCGATGACCTTGTCCAGCTCGTCGATGCGAGCCGGCGAGCCCTTGCCTGCTCGCAGCATGTCCTGGCGTGTCTGCAGCAGCACCCGCAGGCGCTCCCGCTCGACCTCGCGGCCGGTGTCGAACTCTCTCATGGCGTGGAATGTGCGCATCCGGAACCTACCCCGCGGCAGGCCCCGTCTCGGTGTAGTGTGTGCCAATCGTGAAACCGTCACACGGCCTAGACATCAGGGCCAGCGCGGGGGTATTGATAGGGAGCCCTCGGCTTCACCGATGAAACTCATTGACCGCCTGGCGCTGGCGAACTGCGCCTCCACTGGCACCCCCTGCGCTCAGCCGT
>CAZJQH010000262.1:0-3063 GCA_964547895.1 uncultured Chitinophaga sp.
CCTGATCGACTTCCGCACCGTGCTCGACACCCAGCGCACCCTGCTGTCGGCCCAGAGCGAGCTCGAGTCCACCCGCGCTGCGCTGGGCTCCGACCATGTGCGTCTCTATCTGGCGCTGGGCGGCGGCTGGTCGCCCGACGCCGTCATGACATCCGAATCCCGATGAAACCTTCCGAAGCCTCTCCATCCTCCGGTGCCGTCGAGCAGCTGCTCGGCGCTGACCGCCCCTCAAGCGGGTGGCGTCGTCCGCTCTGGTGGATCCTCGCGCTGGTCCTGCTCGCGCTGGCCGGCGGTGGCTACTGGCTGGCCGGCCGCCAGGCGGACAAGGCGCAGCCGTCCTACGTGACCGAGGCGCTCGGGCGCGGCGACATCACGCTGACCGTCTCGGCCAACGGCACGGTGCAGCCGACGCGCTCGGTCAACATCGGCAGCGAGCTCTCCGGCACGGTGCGCCGGGTGCTGGTCGACGTCAACGATAGGGTCAGCCAGGGCCAGGTGCTGGTCGAGCTCGACACCGCCAAGCTGTCGGACCAGGTCGCGCGCTCGCGCGCCGCGCTGGCCGCCGCCCAGGCCCAGCTGGCGCTGGCGACCGCCACGCTGAAGGAGTCGCAGGCCAGCCTGGCCCGCCTCGAGGAGGTCGCGCGGCTGTCGGGCGGCAAGGTGCCTTCCGCCGCCGAGCTCGACGCCGGCCGTGCCGCGCTGGGTCGCGCCCAGGCCAGCGAGGACAGCGCGCGCGCCGCCATCACCCAGGCGCGCGCCACGCTCTCGACCGACGAGACCAACCTGGCCAAGGCCTCGATCCGCTCGCCGATCGACGGCGTCGTGCTCGAGCGCAAGGTCGAGCCCGGCAACGCGGTCGCGGCCTCGCTGCAGGCGGTCACGCTGATGACGATCGCCGAGGACCTGCGCCGCATGCGGGTCGAGGTCAGCGTCGACGAGGCCGATGTCGGCGCGGTCCAGGTCGGCCAGAAGGCACGCTTCAGCGTCAGCGCCTATCCGGCGCGCCAGTATCCGGCCGAGGTCACCCGGGTCGCCTTCGGCCCGACCAAGACCGACAACGTCGTCACCTACACCACCTACCTTGAGGTCGCCAACGACGACCTGAGCCTGCGCCCCGGCATGACGGCGGCCGCCAACATCGTCGCGACCGAGCGCCAGGGCGTGCTGCTGGTGCCCAATACGGCGCTGCGCTTCACCCCGCTCGCCAGCAACGGCAACGGCTCGGGCGGCGTGATGTCGATGATGTTCCCGCGCCCGCCGGCCAGCGGCCGCAAGACCGCTCGCGCCGACGGCAAGGCCGGCGCCAAGAAGGTCTGGGTGCTGCGCGCGGGCCAGCCGGTCGCGGTGGCGGTCAGCACTGGCATCAGCGACGGCCGCATGACCGAGGTCGTCGATGGCGAGCTGCAGGAAGGCGAGCTGGTGATCACCGACCAGCGCAGTGGCGGGAGCAAGTCCTGATGCCTGATCCATCCCGATCCGCGCCAGGCGTTGCGCCGCTGATCCGGCTGCTGGGCATCGGCAAGACCTATGGCTCGGGCGAGACCGCGTTCCAGGCGCTCAAGGGCGTCGACCTCGATATCGGGGCCGGCGAGTTCGTCGCCATCATGGGGCCGAGCGGCTCGGGCAAGTCGACCGCGATGAACATCCTGGGCGGACTCGACCAGCCGAGCTTCGGCCGCTACGAATTCCGCGGCGTCGAGGTCCAGTCCATGTCGCGCGACCAGCGCGCGCGGCTGCGGCGACGCTACTTCGGCTTCGTGTTCCAGGGCTTCAACCTGCTGGCGCGCACCTCGGCGCTCGAGAACGTCGAGCTGCCGCTGGTCTATCGCGGCGAGCCCAAGGCGGCGCGCCATGCCGCCGCTCAGCAAGCACTGGAGCAGGTCGGCCTCGTGCCCTGGGCCCACCATACTCCAGCCGAGCTCTCGGGCGGCCAGCAGCAGCGGGTGGCGATCGCGCGCGCCATCGTCACCCAGCCCCAGGTGCTGCTGGCCGACGAGCCGACCGGCAACCTCGACAGCCAGCGCAGCCACGAGATCATGGAACTGATCCAGCGCCTGAATCGCGAGCGCGGCATCACGGTGCTGATGGTCACCCACGAGGCCGACATCGCGGCCTATGCCGGTCGCATCGTGCGCTTCGTCGACGGCCGGGTCGAGAGCGACCATCCCAACCCGCAGCGGGCCGGACAGGCTTGCAGGGAGGCCGGCGCATGTTCCTGACCACGCTGGTGCTGGCCTGGCGCTCGATCAGGCGCAACCTGCTGCGCAGCTTCCTGACCGTACTCGGCATCGTGATCGGCGTCGCGGCCGTCATCACCATGGTCACGCTCGGGCAGGGTGCTACGCTGTCGATCCAGAACCAGATCGCCGGCCTCGGCAGCAACCTGCTGCAGGTGCGCCCGGGCCAGCGCCTGATGGGCGGACCCGGCGCCGGCGGCGCCTTCGCGCCGTCCTTCCGCGAGGCCGACGCCGAGGCGATCGCGACCCAGATCGGCGGCATCCGCGCCGTCGCGCCCGAGGCGCGCACCAGCACCACGGTGGTCGCCAACGGCCGCAACTGGAGCAGCAGCGTGATCGGCAGCCACAACGGCTGGCTGCAGACCGGCAACTGGCAGGTCCGCGAGGGGCGCGAGTTCAGCGCCGACGAGCTGCGCGCGGGCGCGGCCGTCTGCCTGATCGGCGAGACGGTGCGGCGCGAGCTCTACGGCAGCCGCAGCGGCGTCGGCGAGGCCTTGCGCGTGCGGCAGATGTCGTGCGAGGTGATCGGCCTGCTGGCCTCGAAGGGGCAGGGCGCCTTCGGCAACGACCAGGACGACCTGGTATTGCTGCCGATCAAGACGCTGCAGCGGCGCGTCACCGGCAACACCCGGGTCCAGACCCTGCTGGTCTCGATGCAGGAGGCCAGCGACCCGGCGCGCGTGACCGCCGGCATCACCCAGCTGCTGCGCGAGCGGCGCAAGCTGGCCGATGGCGAGGACAACAACTTCAACGTGCTCGACACCAAGCAGCTGGCCGACACCCTGTCGGGCACGACCCAGGTCATGACCACGCTGCTGGGCGCGGT
>CAZJQH010000263.1:0-3062 GCA_964547895.1 uncultured Chitinophaga sp.
CGCCCATGCCGGCCACGTTGCCATGGCCGAAGATGGTGAAGACGCCGCCGCAATACGGCTGGATCTGGCCGTCGTGGGTCTCGATGCGCAGCGCGGCCAGGTGCTTGACCAGCGCTTGCGCCAGGGTGAGTCGTTGGGTTTTCATGGCCTGTGGGTGGTGGAATATCAGGCGGCGGCGCGCAGGGCGGCATGGCGGTCGCGCCAGGCATCGACCAGCACGGCGAAATTCTGCGCGACCTCGTTGATCAGGGCCGCGTCGTCGAGCTCACCCTTGAACCAGCGCAGCGAGGCGTCGGCCCACAGCGTGCGCCCGACCATGAAGCCCTTGACGACCGGGCTGGTGGCATGGGCGAAGCTGTCGGCCAGGAAGCCGAGCGGCTGGTTCAGCCCCAGTATGACGGCGCCGCGGCAATGCGGGTCGCGCTCGGCCAGCAGCGCCTCGAGCTCGGCCCAGCCCTCGGGCTGCATCGGCGCGAGCTTCCACCACTCGGGCTTGACGCCCAGGTTGTAGAAGCGCTTGACCGCGCGCAGCACGGCCTGGTCAGCGGTGCCGTCCGGCGTCAGCGCCTTCGGGGGGATGATCTCGAGCAGCAGCTCGTTGCCCGATTCGCGCGTCGCCTCCCACAGCTCGAGCACCTTCTGCTCCTGCTCCAGCCTGAGCTCGCAGGCGTCGTCGGGGTGGTAGTGCACCAGGCACTTGACGACCTGCTCGGTCGGCCAGTGCACCAGCGCGCTGCCGACCGATCGGGTGCCGTCGAAGCGCAGCGGGCGCGAGCCGGGCAGCTCGACCGGGCGTCCCACCCACCAGCCGCGACCGGTCGCGCTGGCCAGCGCGTCGCTGCCGTAGTCGCCACCGTCGATCAGCACGCCGGTGTGGCCCTGCAGCTGGCGGCTGCGCTCGACCTGCTCGGCGGCCTGCACCAGCAGGCGCTTGAGCGCCGGGATGCGGGCCTCGCTCGCACCGGCGGCGCGCGCGATGTCGTAGAACTGGGCGCGGTGGTCGAAGGCCATCACGCACAGGTCCCGCCAGTCGGGGCGTGCGGCGGTGACGCGGTGCAGGTGCGCGAGCTGCTCGTCGGCGTCGACCTTGGGGTTGCGGCTGCCGCCGAACCAGTGCGCGAGCTCGGCCGGTGTCGGCATCGCGGCCGAACAGGCGTGGCGCGACACCACGATGGCGCCGCAGGCGTTGGCGACCCTGGTCGACTCGGCCCAGTCCTTGCCCTGCAGCAGGCTGGCGAGCAGGCCCGACAGGAAGGCGTCGCCCGCGCCCAGCACGTTGAGCACCTCGACGCGCTCGCCCCGGTAGGTCGGCGCCGCGTCGATGTCGTCGGGCACCTCGCCCTCGATCACGCAGCAGCCCAGCGCGCCGCGCTTGACCACCAGCGTGGCGTCCGGGCAGAGCTCGCGCACCACGCGCAGGCTGGCGATCAGGTCGTTGGCGACGCCGCCGGCGATGAAGAACTCCTCCTCGGTGCCGACCAGCAGGTCGAACCAGGGCAGCGCCTGCTGCAGCTGCGCCGTGACCGAGGCATCGGGCACATAGCGGTTCTCGCCGGCACCGCGACCGGTCAGGCCCCACAGCACCGGCCGGTAGTCGATGTCGAGCACCGTCGTGGTGCCGTGGCGGCGCGCATAGTCGAGCGCGGTCAGCGAGGCCAGCCGGGTCGTGGGCGTCGACAGATGGGTGCCAGTGATCGCCAGCGCGCGGCATTGGGCGATGAAGCCCTCGCTGATCCTGGCCGCCTCGATCGCCATGTCGGCGCAGTTCTCGCGCACGAACAGCAGCGGGAAGGTGTCGCGGTCCTTCAGGCCCAGCAGCACCAGCGCGGTCAGGCGCTGCGGGTCGAGCTGGACCTGGCTGGTGTCGCAGCCCTCGCGCTGCAGGGTTTCAATCAGGTAACGACCCATCTGCTCGTCGCCGACGCGCGAGATCATGGCAGTCTTGCAACCCAGGCGGGCCACGCCGAAGGCCAGGTTGGCCGAGCTGCCGCCGAGGTACATCGAGAAGCTGCGCGCATCCTCGAGCCGGCTGCCGAACTGCTGGGCATAGAGGTCGACGGCCAGGCGGCCGAGACAGGCGAGATCATGTCTGCGCTGGGCGGGAAACTGTAGCTTGCTCATGGTGGTCGGTCGGGGCTGCGTGATCGGTTGGAGATGAAGTGGCGGGCGATCTTTTTCGCCCAGGCAGCGCTAGTCTAAGCTGAAATGCAATTTTTTTTCTAGGTGAAATCACTTAGAAAAAATTTTTCCAAAAGTTAGGGTTCAGGTCTATAGTTCACCCATGCCGAGACCGGCGGCCCGGACCCGCAGAGCGGATACAGGACTACCAGGCGTCGGCATGCCAACCCATCCAACACCGGAGACATACATGAAAAAGCTTCTGATCGCTGCTGCCGTTTCCTCTTCCCTGCTGGCCCCGATGGCCGCGCACGCCGAAAAGATCGGTCTGGCCATGGCCCAGCTCGACACCTTCCTGACCATCCTGAAGAACGGCACGCTGGAAGCGGGCAAGAAGGCCGGCGCCACGGTGCAGGTGGAGGATGCGGGCAACGACGTGGGCAAGCAGCTCAGCCAGATCCAGAACATGATCGCGCAGAAGTACGACGCGATCATCGTCAACCCGGTCGACACCGACGTCACCCCCAAGATCACCAAGATGGTGACCGACGCCAAGATCCCGCTGGTCTACGTCAACCGCAAGCCGGTCGACTTCGCCAAGCTGCCGGCCGGCGTCGCCTTCGTCGCCTCCGACGAGAAGGTCTCGGGCACGCTGCAGACCCAGCAGGTCTGCAAGCTGCTCAAGGGCAAGGGCGACGTGCTGGTGCTGATGGGCGAACTGTCCAACGAGGCCGCCCGCACCCGCACCCAGGACATCGAGGACGTGGTCAAGACGGCGGAATGCAAGGGCCTGAAGATCGTCGACAAGCGCGAAGCCGTCTGGGACCGCACCAAGGCCCAGGACATCACCACCAACTGGGTCTCTTCCGGCGTGAAGTTCGACGCCATCATCGCCAACAACGACGAGATGGCGATCGGCGCCATCAACGCGCTCAAGGCGGCCA
>CAZJQH010000264.1:0-3060 GCA_964547895.1 uncultured Chitinophaga sp.
GCCAGTGGACCGGCACCATGAACCTGACCGAGCCGCAGGCCGGCTCCGACCTGGCGGCGGTGCGCTCACGCGCCGAGCCGCAGGCCGACGGCACATACAGGATCTTCGGCACCAAGATCTTCATCACCTACGGCGAGCACGACATGGCCGAGAACATCGTCCATCTGGTGCTGGCCCGCCTGCCCGACGCGCCCCCTGGCGTCAAGGGCATCAGCCTGTTCGTTTGCCCCAAGTTCCTGCTCAACGCCAACGGTAGCTTGGGCGAGCGCAACGACGTGCACTGCGTCAGCATCGAGCACAAGCTCGGGATCAAGGCCAGTCCGACGGCGGTGCTGCAGTTCGGCGACCATGGCGGTGCGATCGGCGAACTGGTCGGCGAGCCCAACCGCGGCCTCGAATACATGTTCGTGATGATGAACGCGGCACGCTTCGCGGTCGGCATGCAGGGCATCTCGGTCTCGGACCGCGCCTACCAGCAGGCACTGGCTTATGCGAAAGACCGGGTCCAGAGCCGCGATCTGGCAGGCTCGCCCGGCCCGGTGGCCATCATCCACCACCCCGACGTCAAGCGCATGCTGCTGACGATGAAGGCGCACACCGAGGCAGCCCGCGCGCTGGCCTACTGCACCGCTGCGATCAGCGATCTGGCGCATCATGCAGATGACGAGTCGGTGCGCCGCGAGAACCTGGCGCTCTACGAGTACCTGGTGCCGATCGTCAAGGGACATTCGACCGAGCTGTCGATCGAGCTCACCAGCCTCGGGGTCCAGATCCACGGCGGCATGGGCTTCATCGAGGAGACCGGCGCGGCCCAGCATTACCGCGACGCCCGCATCCTGACCATCTACGAGGGCACCACCGCGATCCAGGCCAACGACCTGCTCGGCCGCAAGACCCTGCGCGACGGTGGCGGCGTCGCCAAGGCCCTCTGCGCCCTCATTGCTGCAACCGAACAGGACCTCGGGGCCCGGTGCGATCCTGACTGCGAGGCCATGCGCAGCGCGCTCGAGCGCGGTCGTCTGGCATTGCAAGCCACGGTGGACTACCTGGTCGGCAACGGCAAGACCAGCGTCAAGCCGGCCTATGCCGGCGCGGTGAACTACCTGCGCCTGGCCGGCCTGGTGCTGGGGGGCTGGCAGATGGCGCGCTCGCTGCTGGCCTCGCTCGACAAGCAGGCCGAGGATCCGGTCTTCCATGGCGGCAAGATCACGACGGCGCGCTTCTATGCCGACGCTCTGCTGCCCCAGGCCGACGCGTTGGCCGCTTCGGTGCTGTCCGCCGGCGGCACGGTCGATCGCATGGCGGTCGAGATGTTCTGACCGGGCCAGGCCCGCCCATGGTGGCGTTCAGGGCGGGCCAGCCCGGCAAGCGCAGAAGGCATAGTCAACCGACAAAATCCCTTGATCAACCAGTGTTTTTCATGCAAAGTCTACAGAAAGTACCTATCCTGTATTCGATATAAATGAATGATAGAGGCCGGTTGATCTTGATGGATGGTGTTTCCAACAGATACATCCATCGTGATTTCAGTTCTTCTCAGACAGAGGTTTCGCGCCCCGCTGGATCCGTGCTTGCGTTGCGTCCAGTCGAAACAAGAAAGACGCTCAGCCTGGAGGACGACCTGATCGATGCCTTGCGTCAATGGCTGGTACCGACTCAAGGGCAGGACCAGCTTGACCTCATCCACCTCGGCGTGCAGGCCTATCTGCAGGCCCTGTTCAGCGCTGAAGCTGAACCCGCACTCACGGAATACGATCTGCTGGCCCTGCCGCTGCCCGAATCCGTCGGCATGGAGTCGAGGCTTCATGCTCTCCTTTTCCTGGCCGACTCCTTGCGCCACGAGAGCGAACAGCACAAGCAGCAGCTGTTGCTGCGCACGGCTTTTGCCGCCTTGGACAACTCCGGTCTGCATGAGCTGTTGGGAGGGCCAGGGGCTGCCCTGGGCCGGCTGTGCGAACAGGCGCTTTCCCTGGACCTTGCGCCAGACCTGGTCAAGCGCCTGATCCGGCAGCATCGCCTGGTGCCAGCCAGCCTCAACGCACCGAACTGGCCTTGGCTGATCCGGGTCTACACACTGGGACGGTTTGCACTGATATGCGACGGCCAGCCGGTCGTCTTCAACGGCAAGTCACCGCGCAAGGCGATTGACTTGCTGCAGGCGCTGATTGCACACGGCGGGCGCGACATCCACATCACACTGCTGATGCAAAGCCTGTGGCCGGAAGAAAACCACAGCAACCTGCAAAACCTGTTCGACAACACCCTGCACCGGCTGCGGCGCATCCTGGGGCCGGTCGATGCGGTACAGGTGCGCAACGGCAAGCTGACGCTGAATCCGGAACTGTGCTGGGTCGATGCCTGGAGCTTCAACCGCCTGACGGCTGATTGCATGAAGGGTCAGCCGGTCTGCGAGGACTGGCCGGAATCCGACGCCAGTCAAGCCTGGCGCTTGTACACCGGACATTTCCTCCAGAACGAGGCCGAATCGGCCTGGGCCTGGCCTTGCCGCGAGCGCTTGCGCAACCGGTTTCACCGGCTCGTCTGCGCCCTTGGCGACCGCCTAGAGCAGACTCAGCGTTGGCAGGAGGCCATCAAGGTCTACGAGCGCGGCGTCGAGGTCGATAACCTGGCGGAAATCCTCTACCAGCGCCTGATGTTCTGTTACCAGCAGCTCGGTGAGCACGCCGAAGCCCTGCGCGTGTTCCGGCGCTGCCGCGAACTGCTGTCGATCGTGCTCAACGTCGCCCCCTCGCCCAGGACCGAGCAGCTGCGCCAGTTATCCGCCTCGCCTCGCTGAAGCGCGTCGGCATGGTTTGTGCCCCCAGCTGGGGCGGCACAGCCCGAATCCTGCCAACTTTCCAATTTCTAAGCCATCGCTAGGTTTGCCGTGCCTAGCATCGGTTGATCGCGTCGCGAGCTAGCGGCACGCCCTTGCCATGGGCATGACCTTATCTCCCGCAACAACTTGACCTGGTGGCCTCATCACTGGAGAGGATCATGGATACATCCGTTGACCGCAATCGGCAGCCTCGTGGCGCGCGCCCAAGCCTGGCCGCATCG
>CAZJQH010000265.1:0-3056 GCA_964547895.1 uncultured Chitinophaga sp.
TTGGGCGCCCAGTGCACGCGGACCAGGTATTCCTTCTCGACGTCGGAGTCCTCGCCGATCAGCGCCTTGGCCACGCGGCCGTCCTGGGTCAGGATCAGCAGGCCAGTCGAATCGATGTCGAGCCGCCCGGCCGGCGCCAGCCCGCGCGTGTGGCCAGCCTCGAAGCGGCGCGGCGCGCGGTCCTCCTTCCAGCGCGTGCGCGGCTGCACCAGCACGGCGGCGCTCTCGTGGCCGTCCTCGGGCAGGCCGCTGACGTAGCCGATCGGCTTGTGCAGCAGGATGGTGACGCGCGCGCCCTGCTGCGCCGTGGCCTGCGGCGCGACCTCGATCCGGTCGAGCGCCGTGACCTGCTGGCCCATCTGCGCGGTCTTGCCGTTGACCAGCACCCAGCCACGCTCGATCCAGTCGTCGCCCTCGCGGCGCGAGCACAGGCCCAGGTCGGACAGGCGCTTGTTCAGCCGCACCGGCTCGCTGGCGTCGCGGCTGTCGGGCCGAGGGGCCGGCCGCGGCGGGCGCGTGGCCGCTGGCTGAGGCGCGCGATCACGACTGGCGGCAGGCCTGTCATTGCCAGGACGCCCGGCAGCCGCTTGTCCCTGGGACCGAGGGCTACGCGGAGGCATGTCCTGGCGTCCACCCGAGGGTCCACCAGACGCAGGGCGCGACTTGCCCGCAGCATAGGGCTTCGGCTTATCGGCCCCGGAGGACTGCGGGCGCTTGGGCAGGGATAGGGTCTTGGACATGGCGGAACAGGCCGGGGCCTTGGAGCAGAAACAGACCGCGATTCTCGCACCGTCGCCAGGAGTCGGACAGCCCCATGACAGCCATGGATGTCAGCCTGGCGTCAGCTTCGGGACGTGGAATCCCTAACCTCTGGGGGTATACATCCCAAGACATGACTAGGAGACACCTATGAAACCCGTCGCCGTCGCCATCCTGGCGCTCACCGCAGCCCTGGGCGCCCAGGCCCAGAACTTCCCGAGCAAGAACGTCACCATCGTGGTGCCTTTCGCTGCCGGCGGCCCGACCGACCGCGTCGCGCGCGACCTGGCCGAATCGCTGCGCAAGCCGCTGGGCGCGACCATCGTGATCGAGAACTCCGCCGGCGCCGGCAGCACCATCGGCACCGCCAAGGTGGCACGCGCCGCGCCCGACGGCCACACGCTGCTGCTGACCCATATCGGCATGGCGTCGGCGCCGGGCCTCTACCGCAAGCTGTCCTACAAGCCGCTGGAGGACTTCGAGTACCTGGGCATCATCAACGACGTGCCGATGACGCTGATCGGCAAGCCGCAGCTGCCGGCCAACACCTACCGCGACTTCGAGAACTACATCAAGGCCAACGCCGGCAAGCTCAACCTGGCGCACGCCGGCCTGGGATCGGCCTCGCACCTGTGCGGCCTGATGTGGCAGCACGCGATCAAGCTCAACACGGCGATGACCACGGTGCCGTTCGGCGGCACGGCACCGGCCATGACCGCACTGATGAGCGGCCAGGTCGACGTGATGTGCGACCAGACCACCAACACCACCAGCCAGATCGAAGCCGGCCGGGTCAAGGCCTTCGCGGTGACGACCGCCAAGCCGTTGAGCAACCACAAGCTGCTCAAGGACTACCCGACGCTGGGCGAGATGGGCCTGAAGGGCTTCAACCTGACGATCTGGCACGGCCTCTACGCGCCCAAGGGCACGCCGGCGGCGGTGACCAAGAAGATCAACGACGCGCTCAAGGTGGCACTGAAGGACCCCGACTTCATCAAGCGCCAGGAAGCGCTGGGCGCCATCGTCGCGACCGACAAGCGCATCGAGCCGGCCGAGCACAAGGCCTTCGTCGCCGACCAGATCAACAAGCTCAAGACCGTGATCGACGCAGCCGGCCAGTACGCCGACTGATCCGCGACCTGGACGGGGGCCTGATGCTCCCGGCCCGTTCATCGCCCCGGCCTGTGCCGGGGCTTTGTTTTGGCGACGACGACAGGGACTCAGACGCCCCAGACCACCTCGGTGTTCTCGCGGATGCTGTGCTGCAGCAGCTCGATGAAGGGGGCCACGCGCACGCGCAGGGTGATGCGGTCCGGGTCCGGCGTGTCCTCGCCGCGCGCGAGCGCCTCCTGCACCTCGCGCTGGTGCTCGGCCTCCTCCTCGAACACGGCGTCGCGCAGGGTCTGGATCGCGGCCGGCATCTGCTCGGGCAGGATGATGCCGGGACCTGAAGGATCCTTGCCCAGCAACTCGAGCAACTGCTTGCCATTCGGCCCCAGCATCACGACATCACCGCAGGCCTTGGACTTGAAGCGGTACAGCATGGTCCCCTCCTTCTTGTAAGTGGCTGTGCGAAACATTGTGTCACCGTTGCCGCGCGCTGGGAACGGCTAGCAGCCGGGCTGGTGCCAGATCGCGTCAACGGCCCGCCAGCGCAGGCTGGACGGGCCGTTGTGATCAGGAGCGGGCGATCAGCGGTTGTAGGCGCTCTCGCCGTGGCTGCTGATGTCCAGACCCTCGCGCTCGGCTTCCTCGCTGACGCGCAGGCCGACCAGCAGGTCCACGATCTTGTAGGCGATCACCGAGACCACGCCAGACCAGACCACGGTCAGCAGCACGGCCTTGAGCTGGACCCAGACCTGGGCCGCGATCGAGTAGTCGGCAGCGGTGACCATGGTGGCCGTGCTCCAGTCCGCCACATAGCCGGGACCGCCGAGCGCCGGGCTGTTGAACACGCCGGTCAGCAGCGCGCCCAGGATGCCGCAGACACCGTGCACGCCGAAGACGTCGAGCGAATCGTCGGCACCCAGCAGCTTCTTGAGGCCGTTGACGCCCCACAGGCCGGCGAAGCCCGCCAGCAGGCCGATCACCAGCGCGCCGCCGATGCCGACGTTGCCGGCAGCCGGCGTGATGGCGACCAGGCCAGCAACGGCACCGGAGGCAGCGCCCAGCATCGAGGCCTTGCCGCGATGCAGCGCCTCGCCCAGCGACCAGGCCAGCACGGCGGCGGCGGTGGCAGCGAAGGTGTTGATGAAGGCCAGGCCGGCGAAGCCGTTGGCTTCCAGGGCGGAGCCGGC
>CAZJQH010000266.1:0-3027 GCA_964547895.1 uncultured Chitinophaga sp.
TGGTCTGGGCGCTGATCGCCTCGCTCTACATCGGCAACGTGATGCTGCTGGTGCTCAACCTGCCGCTGGTCGGCCTCTGGGTCAAGCTGCTGCGCGTGCCCAAGCCCCAGCTCTATGCCGGCATCCTGATCTTCGCCACCGTGGGGGTCTACGGCATGCGCCAGAGCGCCTTCGACCTCTACCTGATGGGCGGTCTGGCGCTGCTGGGCGTGCTGATGCGGCGCTTCGACTTCCCCGTCGCGCCGGTCATCGTCGGCCTGATCATGGGGCCGCTGGCCGAGGCACAGATGCGCAACGCGATCGCGATCGGCGAGGGCAGCTGGACCATCTTCATCGACCGGCCTATGTCCTTGTTCCTGCTGGTCGTTATTGCGCTGGTGCTGATCACGCCGCGCCTGCTGGCCTGGCACCGCCGCGCCTGATCCCAGCGCTGCAGCGCTGACTGCGCGCCCCGCCCGGATCCGCTCCGGTCGGGGCGCTGTCGTTCAGACCTTGGCGCCCATCGCGATGGCCCGCTGGCGCGTGGCTTCGGCGCCGGCCGCGTCATGCGACTGGAGCGTCGGCCAGCCGCCCAGGTGCTGTTCGCACAGGTCGGCCAGCGCGCGGATCCAGGGCGCGCTGTCGTTCAGGCAGGGGATGTAGTGGAACTCCTTGCCGCCGGCGTGCAGGAATGCCTCGCGCGCCTCCTGCGCGATCTCTTCCAGCGTCTCGAGGCAGTCGCTGGTGAAGCCGGGGCAGATCACGTCGACCCGCTTGGTGCCCTTGCCGGCCAGCGCCTTGAGCGTCGGCTCGGTGTAGGGTTCCAGCCACTTGGCCTTGCCGAAGCGCGACTGGAAGGTCACGACATACTCGTCCTTCTTCAGGCCCAGCGCCTCGGCCAGCAGGCGTCCGGTCTTGTGGCATTCGCAGTGGTAGGGGTCGCCCATCTCCAGCGTGCGCTGCGGCACGCCGTGGAAGCTCATCAGCAGCTTGTCGGGCCGGCCATGCGCCAGCCAGTGATGCTGCACCCTTTGCTTGAGTGCCTCGATGTAGCCGGCCTGGTCGTGGTAGCGGTTGACGAAGCGCAGCTCGGGAACCAGCCGCACCTTCGAAGCCCAGCCGTAGACCGCATCGAACACGCTGGCGGTCGTGGTGCCGCTGTACTGCGGGTAGGCCGGCACTACCAGCACCCGGGTGCAGCCTTCGGCCTTCATCGCGTCGAGCTGGGCCGCGACCGATGGCTGGCCGTAGCGCATCGCATAGCGCACCTCGACCTGGTGGCCGCGCTCGCCCAGGTAGCCGCGCAGCAGCTTGGCCTGCTTCTCGGTCCAGGCCTTGAGCGGCGAGCCCTCTGGCGTCCAGATGCTGGCGTACTTGGCGGCCGACTTCTTGGGCCGCACGCGCAGGATGATGCCGTGCAGGATCAGCCACCAGATCGGGCGCGGGATCTCGACCACGCGCGCATCGCCGAGGAATTCGGCCAGGTAGCGGCGCAGCGCGGGCGCAGTCGGCGCATCGGGCGTGCCGAGATTGCACAGCAGAATGCCCGTCTTGGCCGGCTGGCCATGGGTGTAGGGAGGTTCTTTGCGGAAAGACATGCGTTATTCTCGCCCAGCCATGCTGAACCCTTCAAAAATCAGAGCCATTACGCTCGACCTGGACGATACGCTCTGGCCGATCGCGCCCACCCTGGAACGCGCCGAGGCCGTCCTGCAGTCCTGGCTCGACGCCGAGGCACCCGCCACCGCCGAGTTCTGGCGCGATGCCGAGCGCCGCCGGGCCTTGCGCGCCGAGGTCAACCGCGAGCATGCCGCGCTCGCGCACGACCTGACCCACTTGCGGCACCAGATGATTGCGCTCGCCTTGCGCCGCGCCGGCGACGATCCTGCGCTGGCCAGACCGGCCTTCGAGGTCTTCTTCGCCGAGCGCCAGCGCGTCGACTGCTATGCCGATGCGCTGCCGGCGCTCGAACGGCTGGCAGCACGCTATCCGCTGCTGACGCTGAGCAATGGCAATGCCGACGTCCACCTCGCGGGTCTGGGCCGGCATTTCACTGCCCAGGTCAGCGCGCGCGTCGCGGGTGTCGCCAAGCCCGATCCCCGCATCTTTGCCCATGCCGCGGCTGCCGCTGGCGTGGCAGCGAATGAGGTGCTGCACATCGGTGACGATGCCGCGCTTGACGTGATCGGGGCGCTCGAGTCCGGCATGCAGACGGTCTGGATCAACCGTCATGGCCACAGCTGGCAACATGGGGCAGCCCGCCCGCATCTGGTGGCTGCCGATCTGCTGGCGGTTTGCTCGGCGCTGGGACTGTCCGGTTCGCAGGATGGTTGACGCCACACAGGCGACCTTGCCCCGGCGCCGTGGGTAGCGATTTGCATTGCAGCATAATTCCTCGCGAAACAGACTATCCGAGGAAGACACCCATGAAGACCCCTGCCAGCCTGCTGGAGCAGTTCGGCCCGAGAGAGGCGATGGAATACGACGTGGTGATCGTCGGCGCTGGCCCGGCCGGCCTGTCGACCGCCATACGCCTGAAGCAATTGGCTGCCGAGGCGGGCAGCGAGATCAACGTCTGCGTGCTCGAGAAGGGCTCCGAGCCCGGCGCCCACATCCTGTCGGGCGCGGTGATGGACCCGCGCGCGCTCACCGAGCTGATTCCCGACTGGAAAGAGCAGGGCGCCCCGCTGAACCAGCCCGTCACCGGCGACGAGGTGCTGTTCCTGAAAGAAAACGGCGCGAGCAGGACCCCTGACTGGCTGGTGCCCGACTGCTTCCACAACGACGGCAACTACGTCATCAGCCTGGGTGCCGTGACCAAGTGGCTGGGCGAGCAGGCCGAATCTCTCGGCGTCGAGATCTTCCCCGGCTTTGCCGCCGCCGAGGTGTTGTTCCATGAGGATGGCTCGGTCAAGGGCGTCGCCACCGGCCACCAGGGCCTGGGCAAGGACGGCGAGCCGACTGACGCCTTCCAGATCGGCATGGAGCTGCATGCCAAGTACACCGTGTTCGCCGAAGGCGCACGCGGCCACCTGGGCAAGGAGCTGA
>CAZJQH010000267.1:0-3027 GCA_964547895.1 uncultured Chitinophaga sp.
GCCTCAGCTTCTGCCACAGCCAGCCCGAGGGTTCCCGGCCGGTCAGCACATAGTCGAGCGCATGCGCGTTGCGCAGCACCAGTTCGAGCCGGCCGCGGGAACGGCGGCGACCTGCCAGTAGCAGCTTGTCGCCTTGCTGCAGTGGCATGTCCAGCGCAGGCAGCAGCACGCTTGGCTGTCCCTCGCGGTCGAGCTGCAGCACCTCGCACAGCAGCATCTCGCTGCGGTCGGCATGGTCCAGCAGCAGCTCGCCCAGGCGCACGCTCTTGTCGCGGTTGAGAAGGTGGTGCAGCGCGGGCGCCTCGCTGGCCGAGATCCGCACGCTCCAGACCTCGGGCGCCTCCCAGCCCAGTTGCTGGGTCAGGCGGTGCAGCAGCGCCTCGCACCAGCCCTGCGGCTGCTGCTGCACGGCCTGCAGGAAGGGCGCCAGCATCGGCGTGGTCAGGATCGCCAGGCATTCGTGCGCGATCACCTCGCTCGGCACCATGGTCAGGTCGGCGTGGAAGCGCTCGAACAAGGGCTGGTTGGCGACGCCGTTCTGCCGCACGATCGAGAACAGCGCCAGGTTGAGCTCGCGCGCGGTGAAGCAGGCCGACAGGTTGTCGACGTCGTTCGATGTGGCCGCGATGATGCCGGCAGCTTCCCGCACGCCGGCGCGCTCGAGCGCGGGCGCCGTGGTGCCGTCGCCCTGGATCCAGCTCACGCCCGGGGCCAGGTCGTCGGGGCAGGGCAGCAGGTCGATCACCGTCACCGGCATGCCCTCGCGGACGATGGTACTGGCCAGTTCCTGGCTGAAGCGGCCGTAGCCGAGCAGGATCCAGCGGCCGCGCGGCGGATTCCGGTGGCGCTGTACCGTGGTGCCGGGCAGTCCGGTCAGCCACAGCAGCAGCTGGTAGGCAGCAGGACCGTGCAGTGCCAGGCCCAGGTAGCCGCTGAACTTCATGAATGGGTCGATGATGTGATCGGTGCCGAAGCTGGCCATGTCCTCGGCCGTCGCTGCGCTGGTCGCGCGCGCCAGCACCGGCCGATCCGGGGCCAGCAGGCGGGCCGACAGTGCGATGGCGCGGTTGGCCTGGTCGTCGTCGGTCAGGGCGGCGATGCCGCGGCACAGCGTGTGCTGCAGTCCGGCCTGGGTCAGCAGGGTCGGGTTGGCCGCGTCGGCGACCAGCGCCGGCATGTCGGCGCTGTGGTTGCGCAGTTCCAGTTCGGCCAGGTGCTCAGCCGAGACCTCGAGCACGACCACGCGCAAGCCCATCTGGTCGAGCGCCGAGCAGATCAGGCGACCGGTCTCGCCATAGCCGCAGACGATGTAGAAGGGCTCGTGCAGCTTGCGCACGCTGCGCGCGAAGCGACTGGCGCGGATGGCGCGCTGCAGATTCTCGTCGGCCGCGAGCTGCAGCAGCTTGCCGATGAAGACCGCCCAGCCAATCACCGACAGGTAGATGCAGACCATGGTCCAGAGCCGCTGCTGCTCCGAGAACGCATTCGGGATCTCGCCAAAGCCTATCGTCGTGGCGGTGTAGCTCACGAAGTAGAAGGCATGGAAGAAGCTCATGCGCGTGACCGCGCCGCTGGCGTCGGGCGGCCCCGGCACCAGCGTGAGGCCCAGCAGCGAGATCGCGTAGATCAGCACCAGCGCGATCAGCGTGCCGCGCAGGCGGCGCAGCACCAGGATGATGGTGCTGGTTTCCTGGCCGGCTCTCATGGCAGCCTCAGCGGCGCTGCATGATGGTTTCGGCGATCAGGATCACGACCGAGATCACGTTGGCAAACAGCGCACCACCCGACAGCGAGACGATGCTGGTCGTGACCTCGGGCGTCATGCCGGTCTGCGAGACATGGGCGGCATAGCCCCAGACCATGGCCGCGGCGATCAGCTGCAGGTCGGCGACCAGGCTGGTCGAGAGATGGACTGCGCCGATCTGGGTCCGGTCGCCGAGCTTGAGGATGGTGGCGATCAGGTTGACCACCACGGCCGCGAACAGCTCGTAGATGTGGTGGTGGGCCGGATTGTCGATTTCGCCGATGAAGAAGCCGAAGTTCAGCGTGGCGGCCAGGACGATGAAGAAACCGAAGACGACTTTTTCGAGATTCATGGCGACAAATTACAGGATTTAGAGTTCTTCGACCCGGATCGGCGGGTAGCTGTCCCAGCTCTGGCAGCCCGGGCATTGCCAGAAATACTGGCGCGCCTCGAAGCCGCAGGCGGCGCAGCGGTAGCGCTTGAGCGGCTCGCAGGCGCGCTCGAGCGCCTGCTTGACGCGCTGCTCCTGCTCGGGCGCGCCGAAATGTTCGCCGCTGAGCCAGAGGTTGGCCGCCACCAGCGAGGGCTCGCGCTGAAGGTGCTCGATGTAGAGCTGGCGCGCGGCGGCCGGATCATCCGACTGCAGCAGGGCCAGCGCCTGGGTGATGTCGAGCGAAGGCGGATGCTGGTCGCGCCAGGCGCGCAGCAGCTGCCCGGCCGATTCGCCCTGGTCGGCCAGCCTGGACCATTGCGCCAGGCTGTGCGCGACCAGCGGCAGGTGCTGGGGCACATGCTCTGCCAGCTGCCGCAGCGCCTGCAGGCCGCCGCTGGTGTCGCCGAGCGACTGGCGCAGGTCGGCCAGCAGGATCCAGGCACGGGCCGATTTCGGCGTGCGCTGCACCAGCGCCTCGAGCAGCGCGAGCGCCTCGGCGGTGCGATCCTGCTTGCGCAGCAGTTCGGCCTGCTCGCAGCGGTAATGCGCCAGCCGCAGCTCGAAGGACCCGCAGCCGCTGGCCTCGAGCCGGCTGGCCGCATCGGCGGCATGCTCCCAGTCGCGCGAGCGCTCGTAGATGGCCAGCAAGGCCAGCAGCGCCTCGGTGGCGTGCTCGGTTCCCTCGAGCCGGGTCAGGGCCGCCTCGGCGCGATCGAGCAGACCGGCCTTGAGGAAGTCCTGCGCCAGCGCGTGCTGCGCGCGCACCCGGTCCTTCTGTGCCAGGTCGCCGCGCTGCAGCAGGTGCTCGTGCACGCGCACGGCGCGGTCGTAGTCGCCGCGGCGGCGAAAC
>CAZJQH010000268.1:0-3024 GCA_964547895.1 uncultured Chitinophaga sp.
TGCCGGCCAATTCAAGCCCGGCACGCGCCTGCGCCACTACAAGGGCGGCCTCTACGTCGTCGTCGGCACCTGCCTGATCGAAGCCTCTCTCAAGCCTGGCATCCTCTACCAGCCGCAGCAAGGCGACATGCAGCATGTCACCTGGATGCGCCCGATCTCGGAGTTTCAGGAGACGGTCATCACCGCGGAGGGGAAGGTGCCCCGGTTCGTGGTCGTTGACCCAGACTGAACAGAACCACGGAATCTGATCAACCCTGGCTTTCAGGAACGGACCAGGCAACAGGGCAAGGACGGCTGCTGCCACGCTTGTGCAGCAGGTCTGCACACTTCAGGGCCGCAGAAGACCCAACCCAGGACCTTGCAAGGACTTATAGATCCGGATAGCTATAACTCTATAGAAGTCGATAGATTGCATCCGTGATCCAGCAGGCTCTCGGCCGCGTCAAGGCTGGCACATGGCAAGCAAGGTCTCAAGGCCATCCCTTTCAAGGTGTTGCCCACTTGACGCCGCACAACACTCGGGCGGTCGAGAGAGGCTTGCGAACGGCGGCGACATCGACATACCCCTTGGGCTTGGGTTGCTTGGAACCTCGTTTGGAGGTGGCGACGCTGCGCGGCGAAACGAACCGGGCCAGTCGCAGCAAGCAATCAGTCATGCGCTCCGGACTGGCTTGTGACCACGAGCCCCACGCCGAGGGCGTGGCGGCAACGCAATGAGCATGCCCTTGTAGTCGCTCACGACATCGACCGCCAGGTGGTGGTCGAGACATCGAGCTCGGTTAGCGCTCGATCACGCCTTCGTTCATCAGTCCTTCGAGCAACTCGTCGAACAGCGGCTCGAGCGCCTGCGGCTGGATCGTATCCAGTAGGTTGCGATCTGGTTATCGCTGGGAATCTCGTGCGCACCGAACATAGACTGCACGTTGTTGCGCCCCTGCTCCTGCTGCATGCGGCGCTGGTACTCCAGGAACGACGAACGCTGCATGAAGAACACCGAGAACGCTCTCACCCCCGCATCGGCCATGCGGTAGTGCAGGTTCTTGCCTCGGCGACCATCGGGCAGCTGCTCAAGCACCTCGCGTACCCGATGCATCACCTGCGCAAAATCCAGCGTCTTGCCCTTCACCAACCCAGCCATGACAGCCTCTGCCTGAAGTCTCTACGCCTTCAGTTTGCTCTCGTTCGGCCAAATTGAGAAATACTGGTTCTTGATGAGCTTTTTGGAAAATCAACCTTGAAAACTGTAAAATCTAGAAGATTTATCACGTAAGCAATTAAAACGCGGGGCTCAAAGTCAGATGTCGGTGCCTGCATGCCGGAAAAAAACAGAGGAAACCTGTGTTTCGCTCGAAAGGGACTCATCCCTTCTTGAACTCGTCATGCGGTCATCATTTTGAGCACATTTGCCTTTTCAGATGCTCGTCCTCTGGGCAAGCTCTTTCGACTGGCTGTTGTGTCGGGGATCTCCCGAGCAGTTCAGGTTCACATCGATAGAGGTGACGACCTCAACGCACGCGACAGCAAGGGGCTGACGCCCCTCATGCTGGCTGCGGCTCGCAACAAGGATGCCATTTGCAAGCTTCTTCTCGATGCGGGAGCTGATGGGAGCCTTCAAGACCCTTCGGGGAAAACAGCACACGACATCGCTGTTGCAGCACGCGCGCACGACGCTGCTTCCGTGATTGCTGCGTCAAAGGTTCAGTCTCCAAATCAGGCCCCAACCGAGGACTCCCAAATCCTGGAAGCTGGTGTACTTGGCGGAAGGGAAGAATTCGCCTTCTCGGCTGCGGAAAATCAGGACATAGGTCACCCACCGGCAGCGGCAGGCCTTGCCCTCGGAATCACCGATCCGTCCTTGCATCCCGAGCGACATACACCGTTTTCGACAGAAAACCTGCTTGGCGAAGAATCCGTCATTCTCACCGTCAGCGAGCCTGCCCGAACGGCCCGGGCTGATGAAGAGAAGGAACGCATCGACATCGACTTGGACAACGATCCGGGGTTCGACCTATCAGGCTGGGTGGTAGAGGAGGAGAGTCCCCCGCCTGCAGCCGATCCAGCGATCAGCGTTGTTGCCGGCGCGACCCAGGCCGCGATCTCTCTCCACGCACCGATCGACTCTTCGGTCGAGTGGGACGATGTCGATGTGTTTTTGCCTGACATCGCGTCGCCCCTCGCCAGAGCCGCAGACACCGAAACAAGGTCGCAGCTTCGAGCTCTACTCCTGTGCGCAATACGAGAAGGGATTGCATCGGGTCACAAGATTGACGAGCTGTCGTCCAACGTGGATGGCACACCGAACCTGCGCCTTGCGGACGTGGAAGGTCTCGAGCTTGTCAATCAGGACACAACGGTAGAAGCAGGCCTTTTGTGCAGCAGCCTGCTGCACAAATTCAGCCTCGGGCCAGGTGTCGTTTCCAGCATCCCTCTCGCAGCCTGGCATTCATCCGAACGACAGGACACAGCTAGGCTGACACCGTCAGCAGCTCGTCCCAGCAGGTGGTGTAGCGCGGCGTGCGGCGTTCCTGCCGCATGGTCCAGCGCCGTCCGGGCTCCTGGCACAGGCCGGCGCTGCCCAGGGTGAGCGTGCCGCGGCCGAAGCGGTCGTTGACCGTATCGAGCGCGCGCATCAGCCGGGCCTGGCGCCGCTCGTGGTCTACGGCGTCATCTCCCAGTTCCAGTTCCTGCTGGCCCTGGGTGGCCGGCTGCAGGTCCAGCAGCATGACGCCGGCCTTGGCGTAGTCGTAACCGGCGCGGTAGATCCGATCCAGTCCGGCCAGCGCGGCACTGACGATCGCCAGCGTGTCGCTGCTGGGCAGGCGCAGCGGCACCGTGACGGAGCGGCCGTACTGCGGCGCCAGGAGCCTGAACGGGCTGGTGCGGATGAAGACCAGCACGGCGCTGGCGTGGCTGTCCTGTGCGCGCAACTTCTGCGCCGCGCGGCTGGCGAAGTCGGTGACGGCCTCTTTCAGCTCGGCCAGCCCGGTCACCCGCTGGCCGAAGCTGCGCGTGACCGCGATCTGC
>CAZJQH010000269.1:0-3019 GCA_964547895.1 uncultured Chitinophaga sp.
ACCTGATCCGCAAGCAGAACTTCAACATCCTCGACATCCCGATGGCCGAGCTGACCCGCCAGTACCTGGGCTATGTCGACCAGGTGCGCGCCAGCAACCTCGAGCTGGCCGGCGAATACCTGCTGATGGCTGCCATGCTGATCGAGATCAAGTCGCGCATGCTGCTGCCCGCACGCCAGGCCGCCGAGGGCGAGGAAGCCGATGACCCGCGCGCCGAGCTGGTGCGCCGGCTGCTCGAGTACGAGCAGATCAAGCTCGCCTCGCAGCAGCTTGCGGTCCTGCCCCAGCTTGGACGCGACTTCCTGGCCGCCAGCGTGCATGTCGAGCAGCAGCTGCAAGCCAGGCTGCCAGACGTCGATCCGGATGACCTGGTCCAGGCCTGGCGCGACATCCTGCGCCGCGCCAAGCTGGTGCAGCACCACAAGATCAGCCGCGAGGAGCTGTCGGTGCGCGAGCACATGGGCCTGCTGCTGCGCCGGCTGCAGGGCAAGCGCTTCGTCGAGTTCGCCGAACTGTTCGATGTCACGCGCGGCGTGCCGCTGCTGGTCGTGACCTTCATCGCGATGCTGGAGCTGGCCAAGGAAACGCTGATCGAGATCACCCAGGCCGAGGCCTTCGCTCCCATCTATGTCCGGCTGGCGTACACGCCGGTCTGAAGCCCTTCATCATGAACACCACCCAATCCGAGTCCACCGCCCCCACCCGCCGCTTCGACGTCGTCATCGTCGGCAGCGGCCTCGCGGGCCTGAGCACCGCACTGCTGCTGCCCTCGCACCTGCAGGTCGCGATCCTGACCAAGCGCAGCATCGCCGACGGCTCCAGCGGCTGGGCCCAGGGCGGCATCGCGGCCGTGCTGGCCGAGGACGACAGCTTCGAGGCCCATGTGCAGGACACCTTCGTCGCCGGCGCCGGACTGTGCGACCCGGCGGCGACCCGCTTCACGGTCGAGCACGCGCCCGAGGCGATCGCCTGGCTGCGCGAAATGGGCACCCAGTTCACGCTGCACGAGGGCGAGCTGCACCTGACGCGCGAAGGCGGCCACAGCCACCGCCGCATCGTGCACGCGGCCGACGCCACCGGCGCAGCCGTGCAGCACACCCTGATCGACCGCGTGCGCCTGTCGCCTAACGTCCAGGTGTTCGAGAGCCATGTGCTGGTCGACCTGATCCTGAGCGACAAGCACGCCGAGGGCAGCGCGGAAGGCGAGCGCCGCTGCCTGGGCGCCTACGCCTTCAACGAGGACACCGACCAGGTCGAGGCCTTCGTCGCGCCGCACACCGTGCTGTGCACCGGCGGCGCCGGCAAGGTCTACCTCTACACCTCCAACCCCGACACCGCGACCGGCGACGGCATCGCGGCAGCCTGGCGCGCCGGCTGCCGGGTCGGCAACATGGAGTTCATCCAGTTCCATCCGACCTGCCTGTATCACCCGGACGCCAAGAGCTTCCTGATCAGCGAAGCCGTGCGCGGCGAAGGCGGCATCCTCAAGCTCCCGGATGGCACCCGCTTCATGCCCGCGCATGACGAGCGCGCCGAGCTCGCGCCGCGCGACGTGGTGGCGCGCGCGATCGACTTCGAGATGAAGAAGCACGGCCTGGACTGCGTCTACCTCGACATCTCGCACCAGAGCCCGGAATTCCTGCGCGAGCATTTCCCCAACATCCTGGCGCGCTGCGCCGAGCTCGGCATCGACATCACAAAGGAGCCGATTCCGGTGGTGCCGGCGGCGCACTACACCTGCGGCGGCGTGGTGACCGACCTCGACGCGCGCACCGACCTGGCCGGCCTTTACGTCGTCGGCGAGGCCAGCTGCACCGGCCTGCATGGCGCCAACAGGCTGGCCAGCAACTCGCTGCTCGAATGCATGGTGTTCGCGCGCGCCGCGGTCGCCGACATGGCCGCTCAGCCGGTCGCCGAGATCCCGGCCATCAAGCCCTGGGACGACAGCCGCGTGATCGATGCCGACGAGCAGGTCGTGCTGTCGCACAACTGGGACGAGCTGCGCCGCTTCATGTGGGACTATGTCGGCATCGTGCGCACCGACAGGCGGCTCGAACGCGCCGCGCGCCGCATCGCGCTGCTGCAGGCCGAGATCCAGGACTTCTACACCCACTACCATGTCTCGCGCGACCTGGTCGAGCTGCGCAACCTGCTGCAGGTGGCCGACCTGATCGTGCGCTCGGCGCAGCGGCGCAAGGAAAGCCGCGGCCTGCACTTCAGCCGCGACTACCCCGGACTGCTGCCCGAGGCGGTGCCGACGGTGCTGGTGCCCTGAAGGGAAGATGTCATGCCCAGCCAGGAGATGAAGCCCGAGGCGGCCCTCGCTCCCGACGGGCTGGTCGTGACGGCGTTGCGCGCGGCCTTTCCCAATGCGCTGGCCATCTACGCCTTCGGCAGCCGCGTCCAAGGCCAGGCAGGGCCGGACAGCGATCTGGACCTGGCCGTGCTGGTGGCAGGCTATGCCGACCCGCTCGCGCTCTGGGACGCGTCGACCGAACTGGCCGCTCAGGTTGGATGCCCTGTCGATCTGCTCGACCTGCGTGCGGCCAGCACAGTGATGCAATACCAGGTGCTGACGACCGGGCGCCGGCTATGGGGCAATGCACTCAACGCCGGGCTGTTCGAGAGCTACGTGATGAGCGAGAAACTGGCGCTGAACGAGGCACGCGCGGGCTACCTGGCCGACATCGCCAAGACAGGAAGAATCCATGGCTGACGACGTACTGATGAACAAGGCGGCGGTGATCGAGCGCTGCGTCAAGCGCGCACGCGAGGAATACGCCGCCGCCGGCGAGCATTTCGCTACTGACTACACACGCCAGGACGCCGCAGTGCTCAACATCCAGCGTGCCTGCGAGGCCGCGCTCGACATGGGCCAACACCTGATCCGTCGCGAGAAGCTCGGTCTGCCGCAGAGCTCGCGCGACGTGTTCGACCTGCTCGCCCGCGCCGGCTGGATCGAGACAAAGCTGGCCGGCTCGCTGCAGAAAATGGTGGGATTCCGCAACTTGGCGGTGCA
>CAZJQH010000270.1:0-2974 GCA_964547895.1 uncultured Chitinophaga sp.
AGCAGTCCCGGCAGCGGCAGGCACAGCGGCAGCACCTTGATCGCCCACCAGGAGCCGCCCGGGCGCAAGGGCGCGAGCCAGAGCTCCCAGGCCAGGCCGAGGGCGATCAGCGCCAGGGTGGCGATGACGGCGGCGTTGCGGGCCTGCTGCACGGCGGGTGGGGCAGGGAGGATGACGCCGGCGGGCGCGTCGGGCATGGGGTCGGGGCGGGTCTTTTTCATCGGGCTTTGGATCGAGCGATGGCATGATACCGGCATGAAATCCCCCGCGCGTGCGCGCCAGCTCGGCCGCCTGCTCTTTGTCGACTCCTGGCTGCCCGGTCTGCTGCAATTGCTGGGCCGCTTTTCCTGGCGTGCCATGCTGCAGACGCTGCGCGAGCGCTTCCGCGATGACCGGCTCGGCATCACGGCCGGCAGCCTGACCTTCACCACCACGATCTCGCTGGTGCCGCTGTTCACCGTCGGCCTGGCGATCTTCAGCGCCTTTCCGGTCTTCGGCCGGATGCAGGCGCAGCTGCAGCAGTGGCTGATCCAGAGCCTGATCCCGGACCAGATCGCGCGCCAGGTCAGCAACTACCTGCTGCAGTTCTCGGACAAGGCCGGCAAGATGGGCTGGGTCGGTGCGCTGTTCCTGCTCGCGACCGCGCTCGCGCTGGTGCTGACGATAGACCGCAAGCTCAACGACATCTGGCGCGTGCGCCAGCCGCGCTCGCTGGCGCAGCGGGTGCTGATCTACTGGGCGGTGCTCACGCTAGGTCCCTTGGTGCTCGGCGCCAGCCTGAGCCTGAGCTCCTACGCGGTGTCGGCCTCGCGCGGCTGGGTCAGCGCGCTGCCGGGCGGCGTCAGGTTCACGCTCGATACCATCGAGTTCCTGCTCGGGCTCGCGGGCATGGCGGCGCTGTACCGCTTCGTGCCGAACGCGCCGGTGCGCTGGTCGCACGCCTTTGCCGGCGCGCTGCTGGCCGCGCTCGGCATCGAGCTGGCCAAGCGGGTGCTGGGCTGGTACATCGTCCAGGTGCCGACCTATTCGGCCGTCTACGGTGCCTTTGCCACCGTCCCCATCCTGCTGACCTGGCTCTACACCGGCTGGGTCATCGTGCTGATGGGCGCCGTGCTGGCCGCCAGCCTGCCCAGCCTGGTCGCTGGCAGCCTGCGCCGCAGCGATGCGCCAGCCTGGGGGCTGCAGCTGGCGCTCGAGCTGCTGGCCAGCCTGGCGCAGGCGCGTCGCGCGGGCCAGGCTGGCTGCACGCTGGAGCAGCTGGCTCGGCAGCTGCGCGTCGATCCCCTGCAGCTCGAGACCCCGCTGGAGGCCTTGCAGGCGCTGGGCTGGGCCGGCCAGCTCAGCGGCGAGGACGGCCGCTGGGTGCTGCTGGTCGAGCCCTCGACCACCGCGCTGGCCCCCTTGCTGGCCGCGCTCTGCCTGCCGCTGCAGCAGGGCAGCGAGGCGCTCTGGCAAGCCAGTGGCTGGCAGCAGCTGCGGCTGGTCGACGTGCTGCCGCCAGCATCGGACAGGAAGATGGCGGCTCAGTAGGGGTTTTCCCCGTTCGATGCGTCGCGACCGGGCGAATTTGTGGGCTATATTTGAGACGGGTGCGCTGGTGCGCCCGAGAGGAGTGGAAAACATGAAGGTCAGCGACATTCTGCGCGTCAAGGGCAGCGCGCTCTACACCGTTTCTCCCGACGAGAAGCTTTCGCACGCGATCGAGACCATGGCCGAGCTTGACATCGGCTCGCTCGCCGTGATGGAGGACGGCAACCTGGTCGGCATGCTGACTTTCCGCGAGGTGATCCAGACCGCGGCGCGCAACGCCGGCACCGTCGCGGGCAAGACCGTCGGCAAGGTGATGAACCAGAACCCGGCCACCTGCTCGCCCGACACCGAGCTCGAGCAGGTGCGCCCGCTCATGCTCGAGAGCCACACCCGCTACATGCCGGTGATGGACGGCAAGATGCTGATGGGCGTGATCAGCTTCTACGACGTCGCCAAGGCCATCGTCGACACCCAGAACTTCGAGAACAAGATGCTCAAGGCCTATATCCGCGAGTGGCCGGAGCCCGAGGTCGACGAGAAGGCCTGATCGATCGCCGCCACGGCGGCTTGCCGGCTCTGGGATAATCGCTTCCCATGAGCGGCAACACCTTCGGCAAACTCTTCACTGTCACCAACTTCGGCGAATCGCACGGCCCGGCCATCGGCTGCGTGATCGACGGCTGCCCCCCGGGCCTGGAACTGTGCGAGGCGGACATCCAGCATGACCTGGACCGCCGCCGTCCGGGCACCAGCAAGTTCGTGACCCAGCGCAACGAGCCGGACCAGGTCCAGATCCTGAGCGGCGTCTACGAGGGCCGCACCACCGGCACGCCGATCGCGCTGCTGATCCAGAACACCGACCAGCGCAGCAAGGACTACGGCAACATCCTGCAGAGCTTCCGGCCCGGCCACGCCGACTACGCCTACTGGCACAAGTACGGCATCCGCGACCCGCGCGGCGGCGGCCGCAGCTCGGCGCGCCTGACCGCGCCCACCGTCGCCGCCGGCGCCGTCGCCAAGAAATGGCTGCAGCAGGCCTACGGCACCACCTTCAAGGGCTGCATGACCGCGATCGGCGAGGTCGAGATCCCGTTCGAGAGCTGGGACCATGTGCCGAACAACCCCTTCTTCGCACCGGTCGCAGACGTCAGCGCGCTGGAAGACTACATGAACGAACTGCGCAAGTCGGGCGACTCCTGCGGCGCGCGGCTGCGCGTGAGCGCGCAGAACGTGCCGGTCGGCCTGGGCGAGCCGCTCTACGACAAGCTCGACGCGGACATTGCCTACGCGATGATGGGCCTGAACGCGGTCAAGGGCGTCGAGATCGGCGCCGGCTTTGCCAGCGTGGCGCAGCGTGGCAGCACGCATGGCGACTCGCTCACGCCCGAGGGCTTCCTGAGCAACAACGCCGGCGGCATCCTGGGCGGCATCAGCACCGGCCAGG
>CAZJQH010000271.1:0-2973 GCA_964547895.1 uncultured Chitinophaga sp.
CCAGTTCCAGCCCCAGCAGGTCGAGCAGGTCCAGCACCTTCTGCAGCTGCACGGTTGGCGGTCCATCGCCCAGTGCATATCGGGCGTCAGCGCCAGGCCGTTACGCGGGGCGTCGTCGCCCGCCGCGCTGAAGGGGTGGATGTGTGCGGCCTCGACCATGGCCTCGCCGCTGGGCAGCAGGAGACGTTCGCCGCTGGCGGCGCAGCGGTAGTCGTAGAGCTCGATCACCACGCGGCGAAAGGCCGGGTCGCGCACATAGGCGGGCGGCAGCGCCTCTGCGGCGGTCAGCGCGGTGCCCTGCCGCAGATGGTGCTCGTAGCGGCTGACCTCACCGGCCCGGGTAGCGACCGCGCGCAGGTCTTGCAGGCCCCGGTCGAGCCAGTGCGTGGAGAGCGTGTCGGCCAGCGTATCCAGCGATTCGGGCTGCTGTAGCAAGGCGAACAGTTCCGCGTCCAGCGTGGCGCAGGAGATGTTGTCCATGATCTCGCGCGGACTGCGCACAGAGGACAGTGCGGCCAAGGTCGTTTCCCGCCCCGGCAGGGGCTGGAGGTGCCAGAAAGCGGCTTCGCCCCCGCGCAGCTTGCCAGCGAGGTGGAAGAAGGGAAAGTAGGGATTGGGGTGGTCGCTGGGCGTGCGCACTGCAGCAAAGAAGCGCTGGTAGCGCTCCAGCAGCGGCGGCGCAAACAGGATGCGGTTGTCCGCCAGGCCGCCCGAGCGCGCCAGGTCCAGCAGCGCGAGCAGCATGCAGATCTTGTGCGGGCTGGCGCGGCCGGCGCGGATGTTGACGTTCAGGCGGCGGAACTTGTCCTGGTACGTGGCGAGGGTCATGCGAGGTACTTTACGACTCACTGGGTCAGAACAGGCAAATCCAGCCCCTCCAGATATCGGAACGTGCCTTCGTAGAAGGCCGGATCGCGCGTCGGGTCCTCGGGGTTGCCAGGTGGCACGACGATCACCATGCCTTGGCGCGCGCGGGTCAGCAGCACCCGGTAGGCGTTCTTGAGGTAGATGCGGCGCTCCGGCTTGTGGATGTTTTGCCAGCGACTCCCGACGAACGAGTGATGTGACCAGCCCCCATGCTGATGCCGGAAGTCACCGTCCCACACCACGCAGGCCCAGTCGAGTTCCAGTCCCTGGACATGGAACTCGGTCGCGACATCTTCCAGGTAATAGGACGAGCGCACATCCGACGGATCGTCCAGAAACCAGTGCACCGGGTCCATCGGCGAGCGCACATCGATGGCCAGCGGCTTGAGCCGCTCCGCCTGCGACGACACCACCATGCCGTAGCGCTCGCTGCCACGGGCGTGGCTCTTGAGCCAGCGCTTCGCCTGTCCCAAGTCACGGGTCAGCACAATGCGGTATTTGTCCCTGATTGCGGCCCAGGCCTGTGCTGCCGCGTCGCAGTCGATGTCCAGCACCGCCTTGACCCAGCTCGACACATGCTCGGCGCGGAACGAACGCATCGACACGCTCAGGTGCAGGTCGTCGTTGAAGCAGACCAGCGGTCGGGTTGCCAGCCTTTGCACCACTTCGCCGGCGCCGTATTCGCTGTCGTGCAGGCGCGGCGAGACATGGATATGCCAATCCGGGAAGCTGCGCTCGATGGCTCCCACCCACTCGCCTATGCCGGCCTCGCCGGTGTTGATTTCCTGGCCGCCGCCGACCAGACAGACCACCACGGCCCAGTCGGGATGCCGGTCCAGGCAGGAGATCAGGAATTCGGGTTCGGAAACCTTGAAGCCGGGCACGCCTTTCTTGCGCTCCATGAAGGCGGCGGTCTGCTCCAGGTTCCAGGCCCGCTGCGCCTCGTCGAAGATGGCGACATGTTCGATCGGCGGGCGCTGCCTGTCTTTCAGGCAGTCGTCGCGGAAATGGTGGACGTTCTGGATGAACTCCTTGACCGCCTGCTTGGCCTGGCTCTTGGTGGTGCGCTTGCCCTGCGCCTTGTCGCGGCTGACCTGATCGCGCGTCAGCGCCTCGTGCAGGATGGCGACCAAAGGGCCGTTGCCTGACAGGTAGACCGCATAGGAGTCGGTCTTGGCATCCGTATGGGCGGTGGCGATGTTGAGTCCGACCAGGGTCTTGCCCGCGCCCGGCACGCCGGTCACGAGGCAGAGGATCTTCTGCCCTTGCTGTCGCGCAGTGTCGATCAGCTGTTCGATCGCCTGCGAGGTCTGGCTCAGGTTGCGCGCACCCGCATCGCTGCGCGAGATATCGGCCACGCTGTGGCCGGCGTAGAGCACCATCGCGGCTTCGACGATGGTGGGCGTCGGGGCGTAGCGGCCGGTTTCCCAGGCAACGGCATCAATGTGTGCGCCGTCGCAGAAATCGAGCGCATTCCGGATCCGTTCCCCCAGCCCTGCTGGATGGGTACAGATCGGCCGGTAGATGCCGTCATGAAACAGGTCGGTTTCGAGCGCCCCCATGCTGCTGCTTGCCTGGGTCGAGACCAGGATTGGCACCAGCGTCTTGTCATGGCTGCTTTCATGGAAGTTCTTGAGGTCCAGCGCATAGTCCCAGACCTGGGCGATGGCTTGCGCCGGGAACTCGGTCTCGCCGACCTTGTATTCGACGATGAAGATGACCTGCTCGATCAGCAGCAGCACGTCGATGCGCTTGCCCATGCGCGGCACGTCGTATTCGAAGTAGACCTTGCCGCGACTTGCATAGGGCTGCAGCGTCTGCTGCAGTTGCTGGATCTGGACCGTCCAGGCGTGGCGCTGCGTCTGTTCGATCGCAAACGAGAAGGAAGAGACGAGCTCGCCCAGTACGGTAGCCGGCGACTTGTCCAGAAAAGTGGCGATTTCGTCGGCGTAGTGCCAGCGCCGGATGGATTTTTGAGAATTTGCCGACATATGACGCCAGAAGCAAAAAAGGCCTGCAGCGCAAGCCACAGGCCTTGATTGTGCGTCAATTTTGCAATTAGACGTCGATATTCCCCGCCCTCAGCGCATTGCTCTCGATGAAGTC
>CAZJQH010000272.1:0-2950 GCA_964547895.1 uncultured Chitinophaga sp.
CACATCGGCCTGCTGCTGTGCGAGCAGATGCCCGGCGACGTGCGCACGCTGCTGGTCGAGATCCAGCACCAGCTGTTCAACCTCGGCGGCGAGCTCAGCATTCCGGGCTACGAGCTGCTCAAGGCCGAGGCGGTGATCGCGCTCGACGAGGCGCTGGCGCGCTACAACGCGCAGCTGCCGCGCCTGGTCGAGTTCATCCTCCCGGCGGGCAACCGTGCCGCCGCCCAGGCCCATGTCTGCCGCACGGTCGCGCGCCGCGCCGAGCGCCTGCTGGTCGCGCTCGGCAACGAGGAGGCGATCAACGACGCGCCACGCCAGTACCTGAACCGCCTGAGCGACCTGCTGTTCGTGCTGGCGCGCGTGCTCAACCGCATGGACGGCGGTGATGACGTCTACTGGAAGAGCGAGCGCGTGCAGCAGCAAGCTGCTTCTGACTGATGCCTGTCGCGCTTGGGTCGCAGGCTTCGCCGCGCTGGATCCTGCTGGCGGGCCGGCTCGCCTTCTGGCTGCTGCTGCTCGCGGTCATCACGCTGTCGCTGCTGCCGGGGCCCTATCTGCCGCAGCAGGCCTTCAGCCTGTGGGACAAGGCGCAGCATGCGCTCGGCTTTGCCGCGCTGGGCTTGTCTGGCGGCCTGGCCTATCCCGATCGCCTGGCTCGCCTGGGCGCCGGCCTGCTGTTGCTGGGCGGCGCGATCGAGCTGGCCCAGCATGCCACCGGCTGGCGCTACGGTGACTGGGCTGACCTGCTGGCGGATGTGGTCGGGCTGGTCGCGGGGCTGATGCTGGCCTGGCTGGGCCCGCGCCTGGCCCGCCGCTGAGGCGATCAGCTGCCGCGCCGCTGCCAGAAGCCGGGTCGGCCGTACTGCTCCTTCAGGAAATCGATCCAAAGCCGCACCCGTAGCGCCAGGTGCTTGCGTTGCGGGAACACTGCGTAGATGCCGTTGGGCGCGGCGGCGTAGTCATCCAGCAAGGTCACCAGCCGTCCGGCCGCGATGTCGGCTTCGACCTCCCAGATGCTGCGCCAGGCGATGCCGAAGCCTGCCAGGCACCATTCGTACAGCACCTGGCCGTCGCTGCAGTCGAGCGGGCCGCTGGGGCGCAGGTAGACCAGTTCGCCGGGCCGGCCGTCGCTACCCGGCAGCTGAAAGGCCCAGCCGCGTGTCTGGGAGGCGTCCGATGACAGCACCAGGCAGTCGAAGCGGGCCAGCTCCTGCGGCTGCTGCGGCCGGCCGTGGCGCTGCAGGTAGCGCGGTGACGCCACGCACAGGCGCCGGTTGTCGGCCAGCCGCACGCTGACCAGCGACGAGTCCGGCAGGTCGCCGACGCGCACCGCGCAGTCATAGCCCTCGGCGGCGAGGTCGATCACGCGGTCGCTCAGATTCAGCGAGATCGTGACTTCCGGATGGCGTTCGCGGAACAGCGGCACCAGCGGCGCGACATGGCGGCGTCCGAAGCCGGCCGGCGCGGTCAGGCGCAGATGGCCCTTGGGTCGGATGCCGCCGGCGCTGACCGCAGCCTCGGCGCCGGCGATCTCGGCCAGCAGGCGCTGGCAATCCTCCAGGTAGGCGCTGCCCTCGTGCGTGAGGGTGATGCGGCGCGTCGTGCGCACCATCAGCTTGACGCCCAGCAGTTCCTCCAGCGCGTCGAGGCGCCGCCCGATGATGGCCGGCGCCACGCCCTCGGCGCGCGCCGTCGCCGCCAGGCTGCCGCGCCCGGCGACCGCAACGAATGTCTCCATGGCCTTGAGCTTGTCCATGCCGCACCGCTTTCAGGCGTTTAGCCCAATCAATTCTGTGGAAATCTTTGTTGATTATGTATAAAAAAGTCATGACTGAAATCGCAAAGCCAGAATGAATCAGCGGCCCGGCATCGCCTACAGTGGAACTGTGGACAAGCTGGCTGCCGTGCCGGACTTGCCGTCAACATCAACGACCGATTGGAGATAGGAAGATGAACGCTCGCCTGGACCAGAACGCCCGCATCGCCATCCACCGCCTGCAGGTGGCGCAGCAGCTGCACGACTTCGTCGAGAACGAGGTGCTGCCGGGCACCGGCATCGATTCCGCCCGCTTCTGGGCCGGCTTTGACGCCATCGTCGCCGACCTGGCGCCGCGCAACATCGCGCTGCTGGCCGACCGCGACCGCCTGCAGGCCGAGCTCGACGCCTGGCACAAGGCCAATCCGGGCCCGATCGCCGACATGAAGGCCTACCGCGCCTTCCTCGAGCAGATCGGCTACCTGGTGCCGCAGCAGTCCGACTTCCAGGTCACCACGGCCAACGTCGATGCCGAGCTCGCCACCCAGGCCGGCCCGCAGCTGGTGGTGCCGATCAGCAATGCGCGCTACGCGCTCAACGCCGCCAACGCGCGCTGGGGCAGCCTGTACGACGCGCTCTACGGCACCGATGCCATCCCCGAGGCCGATGGCGCCGAGAAGGGCCGTGGCTACAACCCGGTGCGCGGCGCCAAGGTGATCGCCTTCGCGCGCGACTTCCTCGACCAGGCCGCGCCGCTGGCTGCCGGCTCGCACCATGACTCGACTGGCTACGCCGTGGTGAACGGCGCGCTGCAGGTCACGCTCAAGGACGGCAGCCGCAGCGGCCTGAAGGATGCTGCCCAGCTGGCCGGCTACCAGGGCGAAGCCGCCGCGCCCAGGTCGATCCTGTTCAAGCACAACGGCATCCATTTCGACCTGGTCATCGACCGCAGCACGGCGATCGGCGCCAGCGACGCCGCCGGCGTCAGCGACCTGGTGATGGAATCGGCGCTCTCCACCATCCTCGACCTGGAGGACTCGGTCGCCGCGGTCGACGCCGAGGACAAGGTGCTGGGCTACCACAACTGGCTTGGCATCCTGAAGGGCACGCTGACCGAGACCTTCGAGAAGGGCGGCAAGACCATGACCCGGGGCATGAACCCGGACCGCGTCTACACCGCCCCGGACGGCGGCG
>CAZJQH010000273.1:0-2950 GCA_964547895.1 uncultured Chitinophaga sp.
CGGCGCTTCCTCGACAACGTGGTCACGAGCACGATCGTGTTCGAGGGCGACGGGCTCTGGCGCGAGTATGAGGGCGGCGTGCAGGACTGGCTGACGCAGGCGGCACGCGCCAGCGGCGCAGTAGCCGGATCGCCCTGGGGCGTACGTTCAACGAACGGCAAGGGAGGTGAAAAGCTCCAGGCCAGCGGCGCCAAGGCGCAGGAAACAGCGGCGTCGGCCCAGAAAGCTGCGCCAGCCAGCGCTGCCGCCGAGGCGAATGCCGCTGCGCCGAAGCGCAAGCTCAGCTACAAGGAGCAGCGCGAGCTCGAGGCGCTCCCGGCCAGGATCGAGGCGCTGGAGCAGGAACAGCAGCAGATCGACCGCGAGTTGGCCGACGGCAGCCTGTATGCGAGCGATCCGGCACGCGCCACCGCGCTGGCGACACGCCACGCCGAGATCGAGGAAGAGCTGATGGAGGCGCTGGAGCGCTGGGAGCAGCTGGGAGGCGTCTGAGTCCCTGGACCATGAGCCTGCAGGCTAAGTCAGGGATTCATGCCTGTAAGCTGGACTTGCGCTGCAAATGTTGTCAGCAGCTCAGGGACCAAGATCCGGCTGATCAAGCAACGTTGACAGCGGCAGCTCGCTGAATTCCTGCAGCAGCAGCGCCAGCGAGCGGCCAGCGGCTTCGACCAGTTCGCGCCCGGTGGCCGCGTCGGCCGTGGCTGCGTTGCCGACGGCGCCCTGCGGGTGATAGTCCTGCATCTGCCAGGCCAGCTTGGCGCTGCGGCCGTTGCCCAGGATGGCATAGCGCTCGGCGCGCTGCTGGGAGGTCGACACGAAGTCCTGCGCTAGCTCCATGCGCACGGTCTCGGGCCGCAGCGCCAGCATCATCGAGGTCTCGACCTGGCCGGCGTGGATGCCGAAGCGCTGCTCGGCGGCGCTGAAGCGCGCATTCAGATCCTGCCCTTGCGCGTCGAGCAAGGGCAGGTTGAACCAGCTCGCGCTGTAGACCAGCAGGTCGAGCCGGGTGCGCAGGTCGCGCGCCACGACATCCATGATGCCGGCATGGCCGCCGTGACTGTTGAAGATCAGCAGCTTGCGCACGCCGGCGCGCGCGACCGATTCGCCGATCTCGGCCCAGAGCCGGATCACGGTCTCGGGCCGCAGCGTGAGCGTGCCTGGAAAACGCTGATGCTCGGGGCTGAGGCCGACCGACTGCGTGGGCAGCAGATAGGCCGGGCAGTCGGCTGGCAGCTGCGTGCCGGCCGCTGCCAGCACGCCTTCGACCAGGTCGGCATCGACCGACAGCGGCAGATGGGGCCCGTGCTGCTCGATCGCCGCAACGGGCAGCACGGCGACGGTGCGCCCGGGATCGAGCGCCTGGAAATCGGTGGTGCAGAGGTCGGCCCAGCGGCGCAGGGCGGGAGGGTTGGCAGGCATGGCGAGATATTACGCCGGACGGGGGCATGGGCCCTCCTGCACAATCCGGGTTTGCGGCCGCGGTACTGGCGCGGCCCATCATCATTCACTTGACTGAATCACGATGCGTCACTGGATCGCCCGACTGCTGTTTGCCCTGCTGGCCGTCATGGCCCTGCCCTCGTCGGCACTGGACCTGATCGGAGGCAGCCAGGTCAGGACGGCGCAAACCCGAGCCGAACTGCTGGCGCACGCGCCCGATGGCGTGGCGCCTGGCAAGCCGCTCTGGCTGGGCCTGAGACTGGAGCATGCACAGGGCTGGCACAGCTACTGGAAGAATGCCGGCGACTCGGGGCTGCCGACCGAGCTGCGCTGGACGCTGCCGGCCGGAGTGGGCGCCGGCGAGATCGCGTGGCCGACACCGCGCAAGTTCGTGCTCGGCGAGCTCGCCAACTACGGCTACGACGGCAAGGTGCTGCTGCCGACCCCGCTGACGGTGACACCCAACTTTCGAGGCAGCGAGCTCGAAGTGGCGCTGCATGCCAGCTGGCTGGTCTGCCGCCAGGAATGCATCCCAGAGGAAGGCCGCTTCCAACTCCGGATTCCGGTGCAGGGCTCGACGGCCGGAAATGTGGCGGAATTCCAGTCGGCCTGGAACGCGGCGCCAAGCGAGCTGACGGGCAAGGGCAGCCGGCTGCGCCCCGACGGGCAGTCCTTGCAGGTCGAACTGGCCGGATTGCCGGCGCAGTGGCGCGGCAAGCAGCTGGAGATCTTTCCGGAAATCGTCGGGCTGATCTCGCCCGGTGCCGCCTGGACCCAGTCATGGCAAGACGGGCGCTGGACGGCCTCGCTGCCGCTGTCGCCCGACCGCAGCGAAAGCCCGACCCAGGTCCCGATCGTGCTGGCGCTCGCGGACAGCCGGCCAGGACAGGCCGGCGTGCGATTGCAAGCACAGGTGGAAGGCTCATGGCCCGCCGCAGCGCGACGCGCCGAAATGCCGCTGGCCCTGCAGCAGGCGCTGGCCCAGGGCCAGTCCAGTAGTCCGGTGGCGGCCAGCAACCAGTCCTCCGGCGGGATAGGGCTCTGGGCTGCGCTGCTCGGCGCGCTGGTGGGGGGGCTGCTCCTGAACCTGATGCCCTGCGTGTTCCCGGTGCTGGCGATCAAGGTGATGGCCTTCGCGCGCCACGCCGACGACCGGCGGGCGCACCGGCAGGCCGGCCTGGCCTACACGGCGGGCGTGCTGCTGTCCTTCCTGGCGCTGGGCGGATTGCTGCTGTCGCTGCGCGCGGCGGGCGAACAGCTGGGCTGGGGCTTCCAGCTTCAGGACCCGGGCGTGGTGGCCGGCCTCGCCGTGCTGTTCACCGTGATCGGGCTGAACCTGGCGGGGCTGTTCGAGTTCGGCCGCATGGTGCCGAGCTCGCTGGCGGGGCTGCAGCTGCGCCATCCGCTGGCTGATGCCTTCCTGACCGGGGTGCTCGCGGTGGCGGTGGCATCGCCCTGCACGGCGCCCTTCATGGGCGCCTCGCTGGGACTGGCGATCGGCCTGCCGACG
>CAZJQH010000274.1:0-2939 GCA_964547895.1 uncultured Chitinophaga sp.
TGGCGCGGTAGCAAAGCGGTTATGCACCGGATTGCAAATCCGTGTAGGTCGGTTCGACTCCGGCCCGCGCCTCCAAGTCAAAGCCACTGTCGCAAGACAGTGGCTTTTTCTTATTGTCGATGCCGAACCAGTCTCTTGTCGTGTCTTCATCCATGTCCACGTCATTCTGCTTCCGGCCCCAGTGCTTGAGTGTCGTCAAGTTCCTGCTCGTGATCCTGTGCTGGTTGTGCGCCGGCATGGTCTGGGCTGCCCCCCAGGGCTCCCTCCATCAAGGGCCCGCGCTTGACGTGCAGGTGCAGCGCGGCGATGTGAGCCTGCCGCTCTCGCTGGTTGACCGACTGCGCCGCGGTGACAAGGTCCTCGTCCGGCCTGACCTCGATACCTTGGCCAAGGGCGACTGGGTCTTGCTGCTCGCGCGCGTCTCGCCGACCGGCAACCTGGTCGAATCGCGCCACTTCGATGTGCGCGAACTCCAGGGTCATGCGGAGCTGGAAATCGCCGCCGACAACCAGATTCCCGTCATCCTGCTGGCGCCACAGCTGCGCAGCCTGTTTGGCCTCTACACCAGCCTGTCTGATTCAGCCGGCCTGCTCGATGGCGTGTTGCGCGCCGATCCGCAGCGCTTCTACGAGCTGCAAAAGGTCGACCAGATCAATCAGGCGATCCAGGCCATCGGCCGGGGGCTGGCGCGCAGCGTCTCGGGGCGACGGGCGGATGAGGCGATCCAGGCGGCCAAGGACCTGGCGACCAGGTTCGGCGTCATCAATCCGGATCCCGAATGCTTCAAGAGCGGGGCGGTCAATACCGAGTGCGTAGCCAACAACATCGTCGCCAGCCGGGATTTCTCGCTGCCCTCGGCGAATGACCTGACCGCCATGGTCGGCAACAAGAGCTCGGTCGATCTCAACAGCCTGCTGGAGGCCAACCTGAGGCTGATCTCGCAGGCGAGCGACTACCTGGGCAGCAAATATCGGGATGCCTATGACTTTGCCCCGACCTTCGGCCGCCGTCAGCAGCAGGCTGGACGAGTCGAGCTGTTCTCGATTGCGCGCTTCCGAAGCGGCAGCGTCAAGACGGCCTACATCTACGTGCCTGCCTGGTTCAATGGGGCTGCGCCCATCCTGGCGCTTGATGAGCGTCGCACCGGCTGCTACAGCAGTGGCCGGCTCGACGTCAAGCTCAAGGGGCGACTGCCACTGTCCAGCTACTGGCATGACTGGCGCATGACGCTGCTCGATCCCGAGACGCTCAGGCCTCTGGGTGAGTCAGCTGCTGCCGTGCTGGATCAGGAGGCGGCCCGTTTCAGCTTTGATCCTCCTGTCCTGGATCAGTCCTTGCATCCGAATGGCAGGCAGGTGGCCGTCATCCTGTCTGGCCGCTTCGGATTCGATGTCGTCACGCTCGGTCCTGTGCGCATGGCCATGCCCTGGCAGGATGCGGAGTCAGTCAGGCACGAACTGGACGGACTCGCAGACTTGATTTCCGGTGAGCGGGCCAGGATCAGCTTGCCTCACTCTGGCACAGCTGCCTGCGTCAGCGAGATGGTCCTGACGCTGGCTGACGGTACGCAGATAAGTTCCGAACCTGGCAATCCCGCCGCGCTGGAGGTGGATCTGGGCCAGGTGGCGCCTTCCAGCATCGAACTGAGAATTGTACAGCCCGCGGCCCAGCCCTTGTCCGTCCCGCTGCGGATACTCCGGCCCAGGGCCAGGGTCGCGCGGGTGGAGCATCCTGAGTGGGAGGGCAGCATCCTTGTCAGTGGCGAACGGCTCGATCGCATCGCCCGTGTCGAACTGGGTGCAGCCGTCTGCTTGGCCGATGCGCCGCCCGAGCAGGTCCGGGCCCTGGAGCAGATCAGGCTGTCCTGCCAGGGTGATGTGCGCAACAACGCCCGCCTGCCGGATCGTGTGGTCGTGCAGCACCGTGACGGAGAGCCTGCTGCGATCCGCGTGCCCTTGAGCAAGACGGCTGCCAGGCCGCGCCTGCTGCTGGCGCAGGACACACCCAGCGCGTTGCTGGTGACGCCATCGGCCAAGGCGCAGCAATGGGGTCTCGCGGCTGACGATGTCTTCATGTCCGAAGATTCCGGCTTGAGCCTGTTGCTGCAAACCGAAAAGCCCTACCGGCTCGATAAGGGCAATTACCAGCTCCAGTTGCGATTCCATGATGATCCGAACTCGGATGCCCAGCCCATCAGCGCCCCCTTGATCGCCGATTTTGCTCATCAGGAGCTGCGAACCCGCAGACCGGTCGGCTTCAGGAGTTCAGAGCTGCCCAGCGTGGTCAATCCGATCGAATACCGTGTCCAGCACCAGCCCTCCGGCCAGGCGGGTGACTGGCGAGCCCTGGGGCGTTCCGCCCTGTTGCTGCCAGACCTGCTTGCAATGTCCTGCTCACCCCAGGGCGATTCCTGGTGGGTCAGCGGCAAGCATCTGGACCTGATCGATGGCATCAGGCTGAAGTCCCCTGAATTCTCAGACTCGGATTCCTTCTTGCCAGCCAGTCTGGTGCCGTGCCCCGATGGTCTGTGCCTAAGTCTGCCGCAGTCTCTGCCTGCCGGCACGGTCGAGATGCGCTTGCGCTGGGTCGATCGCGTGTTCGGCGTTCATCTGCCCGCAGCTGGCGCTGGCTGCGCCGATTCGCCGTCTACGTCGGCGGTCTCGCGTGGGGGATGAGGTCGCCGGACTAGCCCTTGCTGGTTCTGTAGCGATGATCTGAAGTGTGCCTGTTGTGTCTGTGCGACGCCGGATGCAATGGTCCCAGCAAGCGCCTGAGCTTTTTGTTGCGCTTCGGTGCTGTTCCGTGGGGTCTCGCGCAGCGTTCGGGCGGAGTTTGGTCTGGTGCGGGCTGGCAGCATGCACTTGGAGCGTAAAATTTTTTGCTGCCTGTCTTCAAGTTGTCCCGAAACGGATATACAATCTCGTTCCCGACGCAGACAA
>CAZJQH010000275.1:0-2927 GCA_964547895.1 uncultured Chitinophaga sp.
GTGCGCGACAGGCTCAGCGCCTTGTGCTTGCGCAGCACGCTGGCGACCTCGGCCTGACAGCAGGGCACCAGCACCATGCAGCGCGCCTGGCGCGCCAGGCCGAAGGCGATCGCGTCGTCGGTCGCGGTGTCGCAGGCATGCAGCGCGGTGACGACGTCGACCTGGGCCGGGATCTGGTCCGAGGTCATCGCCTCCTGCACCGTGGTGGCAACGAAGCGCATGCGATCGAAGCCGAGCCGCTCGGCCAGCGCGCGCGAGCGCTCGACCAGCTCGGCGCGGGTCTCGACGCCGTAGACCCAGCCGACCTCGCGCTGAGCGAAGAACAGGTCGTAGAGCATGAAGCCCAGGTAGGACTTGCCGGCGCCATGGTCGACCAGGGTGACGTCGCCGCGGGCGTCGAGCGCCTCCTGCAGCAGCGGCTCGATGAACTGCAGCAGGTGGTTGACCTGCTTGAGCTTGCGCCGCGTGTCCTGGTTGAGCTTGCCCTCTCGCGTCAGGATATGCAGCTCCTGGAGCAGCTCGATCGACTGGCCGGGGCGCAGCTCGGGCAGCTGCTCCTGCAGGGACTTCTCGGGGGCGCGGGCGGCGCGCGTGCCTTCAGCGGGACGCTGGGCGGGACGGTTCTTCTGGGGTTTCTGGGCCATGGGCCGATGATAGGCCAGCGGCGAGCTCGGCGCGCAGCTCAGCGACCTCGATGCGCAGCTCAGCGAGTTCGGACAAGATGGCGCTGGCGAGCTGGCGCTCCTCGCTCTCGACCTCCTGCTCGACGAAGATCGCCGCCAGCGAAGCGGTCACCAGCGAAAGCACCGCCAGCCCGAGCAGCACGACCAGCACCGAGAAGGCCCGCGAGGCATGGGTCGATGGCACCAGGTCGCCATAGCCGACCGTGGCTGCGGTGGTGAAAGCCAGCCAGAGTCCGTCGGCCAGGCTGTTGACCCGAGGGTCGATCAGCCAGAAACCCACGCCGCCCAGGACCAGGATCAGCAGCACCAGGGCCAGTGAATACAGCAGCCCTCGCCGCACCAGATGGTAGCGGCGCGAAACCTGGCTGCGGCTCGTTCTGAATCTTCTCATTCGGGGTTTTCTATCACAAGCCCCCAGCCGGCGACAATCCGGCCATGCACTGCGATCCATCTGCCTCCGACCAGCATCCCTACGATGCGCTGACCCCCGACCTGGTGCTCGACGCGCTTGACGTCACCGGCCTGCGCGGCGACGGCCGGCTGCTGGCACTCAACTCCTACGAGAACCGGGTCTACCAGGCCAGGCTGGAGAATGGCGGTGCGGTCGTGCTCAAGTTCTACCGCCCCGGGCGCTGGAGCGAGACGCAGATCGGCGAAGAGCATGACTTCGCCGGCGAGCTCGCCGCAGCCGAGGTGCCGATGGTGGCGCCGCTGCTGCTGCAGAACCGCACGCTGCACCGCCATGCAGGCTTCCTCTACAGCGTGAGCCCGGCGCGTGGTGGACGCCGCCCCGAGCTCGACGACCCTGAGGTGCTCGAATGGATCGGCCGCCTGCTGGCGCGCCTGCACCAGGTCGGATCCAGCCGGCCTTTCGGGCAGCGGCCGGCCCTCGATGCGCAGACCTTCGGTAGCGAACCAGTGCAATGGCTGCTCGCGTCCGGCATGATCCCGCCCGAGGCCGGATCGCGCTGGCGCGAGGCGGCGCAGGCTGCGCTGGCGCTCGCAACCGCTACGATGGCTGTGTGCGGCAAGCCCGACGGCATGGCCACGCTGCGCCTGCACGGCGACTGCCACCCCGGCAACATCCTCTGGACGCCGGACCAGGGCCCGCATTTCGTCGACCTCGACGACAGCCGTAGCGGCCCGGCAGTGCAGGACCTCTGGATGCTGCTGAGCGGCGAGCGGCAACAGCTGCAGCGCCAGCTCGGTGCCCTGCTCGACGGCTACGAGAGCCTGCGCGAGTTCGACCGGCGCGAGCTGGCGCTGATCGAGCCGCTGCGCACGCTGCGCATGCTGCACTACAGCGCCTGGCTGGCGCGGCGCTGGAGCGACCCGATCTTTCCGATCAACTTTCCCTGGTTCGGCAGCGCGGCCTACTGGCAGGAGCAGGCCGCCATGCTGTGGCAGCAGGTCGAGGCGATGGAGCAGCCTGCGCTCGTAGCCTGAGGCGCGGCCGCAGCGGCATTTCAGCGTCGCTCAGGGTCGTAGATCACGCCCCCGGTCCCGACGCCAACCCCGGCGCGCGCGCCACTTTCGCCCAGCGGCACGCTGGTGCCGACGCCCACGTTGCCCGTGACCTGGCCGCTCTGGTTCACGCCCACGCCAGCCCCCACCGGGCCGACCGAGGTGCCAATGCCCACGTTGACGCCTCCTGTGCCGACGCCGACCCCGATCGAGACCCCTGGCACCACGGGAACCGCAATGCCGGCACCGATGCCGACCGAGCTGCAGCCCGCCGAGGCCAGCAGCAGCGAGGAACACAAGGCGACAGCGCAAATCCGGATCATGGCCCCATGCTAGCGCGCCCGCGACCGCCGCGCCAGACTGACGGCGACAAAAAAGGCTCCACGCGGGAGCCCTTCTTGTCAGCTAGGTGATGCCTCAGACCAGCAAGGCGTTGACGCGCTTGACGTAGGCGGCCGGATCTTCCGGCAGGCCGCCCTCGGCCAGCAGCGCCTGGTCGAACAGGATGTTGGCCAGGTCGTCGAAGTGGCTCGAGCCCTCGAGCTTCTTCACCAGGGCATGGTCGGCGTTGACCTCCAGGATCGGCTTCATGTCCGGCACAGGCTGGCCAGCCTGCTTGAGCATGCGCGCGAGCTGCAGGCTCATGCCGTGGTCCTCGGCCACCAGGCAGGCGGGCGAGTCGACCAGTCGCGTGGTGACGCGCACATCCTGCGCCTTGTCCTTGAGCGCTTCCTTGAGCTTGTCGAGCACCGGCTTGAAGGTCTCGGCGGCCTGCTCGGC
>CAZJQH010000276.1:0-2907 GCA_964547895.1 uncultured Chitinophaga sp.
GGCGTCGGCCGCAAGACCGCCAACGTGGTGCTCAACGTCGCCTTCGGCGAGCCGACCATGGCGGTCGACACCCATATCTTCCGGCTCGGCAACCGTACCGGGCTGGCGCCGGGCAAGACGCCGCTGGAAGTCGAGCAGAAGCTGCTCAAGCGCATCCCAAAGCAATACCTGGAGCACGCCCATCACTGGCTCATCCTGCACGGCCGCTATGTCTGCACCGCGCGCAAGCCGCACTGCGACCGCTGCGCGGTAGCCGACTGCTGCGACTACAAGGACAAGACGGCGGCAAAGGCATGAACCGGCCCCATCCCCTGCCCTGGCTGGAAGCCGGCGATCCCTTTCCTCCGGTCGAACAGGCCTGGGGGGCCGATGACCCGGCGCCCGGCCTGCTGGCCGCGGGTGGCACGCTCGACCTGCCCACCCTGCTGCGCGCCTATGGGCAGGGCATCTTCCCCTGGTATTCGCAGGGGCAGCCCATCCTCTGGTGGAGCACCGACCCGCGCATGGTGCTGCGCGTGCGTGACTTCAAGCTGCACCCATCGCTGCGCAAGGAGATCCGCGCCGGCCTGCGCAGCGGACGGCTGCAGATCCGCGTCGACCACGACTTCGAGGCCGTGATCAGCGCCTGCTCCAGCAGCCCGCGCAAGGGCCAGCACGGCACCTGGATCCTGCCCGAGATGGTGGAGGCCTATTGCGCGCTGCACCGCGCGGGACACGCGCACAGCATCGAGACCTGGTGGGACGGCGAGCTCGTCGGCGGTCTCTACTGCGTCGCGATCGGCCGCATGGTGTTCGGAGAGTCGATGTTCAGCCGGCGCAGCAACGGCTCCAAGATGGCGCTGGCCGCCCTGGTGGCGGCTTGCAGCGCCTGGGGCGTGGAGGCCATCGACTGCCAGCAGAACACTGCCCACCTGGCCTCGCTCGGTGCACGCGAAATGCCGCGCAGCGAATTCCTGCCGATGGTGCAGCGCAATAGCCGGCGATCACCTCCCGCCTGGCAGTTCGACCCCCTATACTGGTCACACTGGCTCGATCGCAGCTGCCCGTCATCCGCTTGATCACTGCATGAAACAGGCCCATGAACTCCCTTTGCAGGCGCTGCAGTTCTACGCCACAGCGCCCTACCCCTGCAGCTACCTGGAGGGACGCATGGCGCGCTCTCAGGTCGCCACGCCCGGCCACCTGATCCACAACGACGCCTATTCGGGCCTGGTCGCGCTAGGCTTTCGCCGCAGCGGCCTGTTCACCTACCGGCCGCACTGCGACGGCTGCCAGGCCTGCGTGGCGCTGCGCGTGGATGCGACCCGCTTTGCCCCCAGCCGCAGCCAGCGCCGTGCCCTGGCCCGCCATCGTGAGCTCGAGGTGCGGGTGCTGGAGCTCAGCTTCGACCCCCGCCACTACGAGCTCTACCTGCGCTACCAGCATGCGCGTCACGCCGGCGGCGGCATGGACCAGGACAGCGTGGACCAGTACTGCCAGTTCATGCTGCAGAGCCGGGTCAACTCGCGCCTGGTCGAGTTCCTGGCCCCGGCCACGGACCAGGGCAAGCCGCAGCTCAAGATGGTCTCGCTGGTGGATGTGCTCGCCGACGGCCTGTCTGCCGTCTACACCTTCTACGAGCCCGAGCCAGGCGCGGCCTATGGCACCTACAACGTGCTGTGGCAGATCGAGCAGGCGCGCCAGCTCGGCCTGCCCTGGGTCTACCTGGGCTACTGGATTGCCGACAGCCAGAAGATGGCCTACAAGCGCCAGTTCCGGCCCCATCAGCTGCTGACGGCATCGGGCTGGGTCGAGCCAGGTGATTGACTCCTCCACCATTTCATCTTGTAAAATGACGTCCAACCACTGGACACCATGACAAGACGAGCAGACCCCATCCCCCCACAGCCCAGCGTTCAGGTGATCGAGCGCATCTTCATGCTGATGGATGTGCTCGCCGCACACGAGGACGCCGTAGCGCTCAAGGACATCAGCGAACAGACCGGCCTGCACCCCTCGACGGCGCACCGAATCCTCAACGACCTGGCCATAGGCCGCTACGTCGATCGTCCCGAACCCGGCAGCTACCGGCTCGGCATGCGCCTGCTCGAGCTCGGCAACCTGGTCAAGGCCAGATTGAGCGTGCGCGACACTGCGCTGGGCCCGATGCGGGAGCTGCACAAGCTGATCCAGCAGCCGGTCAACCTGAGCGTGCGCCAGGGCGACGAGATCGTCTATGTCGAGCGCGCCTACAGCGAGCGCTCGGGCATGCAGGTGGTGCGCGCCATCGGCGGCCGGGCCCCGCTGCACCTGACCTCGGTCGGCAAGCTGTTCCTGGCCGCCGACGATCCGCAGCGCGTGCGCAGCTACGCCGCGCGCACCGGCCTGGCCGGGAACACGCCCAACAGCATCACCCAGCTGCCAGCGCTCGAGCGCGAACTGCTGCATTGCCGCCAGATCGGCAGCGCGCGCGATAACGAGGAGCTCGAGCTCGGCGTGCGCTGCATGGCCGCCGGCATCTACGACGACCAGGGCAGGCTGGTCGCCGGCCTGTCGATCTCGGCTCCGGCCGACCGTCTCGACGAGGCCTGGCTGCCCAAGCTGCAGGCGACCGCCGACGCCATCAGTCAGGCGCTCGGCTGCCCGGAGAAGTGATCCGGTCTGCCTGAAAAGGCGAAGGCCCCTTGCGGGGCCTTGCAGCGGGCAGCCAGTGGCACAGGTCAGCTCTTGCTCAGCGCAAAGCGCTCGATCGGGTCGGCAGAAGCCACCGACTCGACGTAGCGACGCACGCGCTGCGCATCGCCAATGCGCGAGGCCTTGTCAGCCGAATCGAGGAAGACCATGATGACCTGGCGTCCTGCCAGGCGGGCCGACATCACCAGGCAGCGGCCGGCCTCGGAGATGTAGCCGGTCTTCTGCAGGCCGATG
>CAZJQH010000277.1:0-2904 GCA_964547895.1 uncultured Chitinophaga sp.
AGGAGATCGTCGCCGAGATGAAGGCCGGCCGGATCGTGATCCTGGTCGACGAGGAAGACCGCGAGAACGAGGGCGACCTGGTGCTGGCGGCCGACCATGTGACGCCCGAGGCAATCAACTTCATGGCCAAGTACGGCCGTGGCCTGATCTGCCTGACGCTGACGCGCGAGCGCTGCGAATACCTGAAGCTGCCGCCGATGGCCGCGCGCAACGGCACCGTCTACAGCACCGCCTTCACCGTCTCGATCGAGGCCGCCGAGGGCGTGACGACCGGCATCTCGGCCGCCGACCGCGCCCGCACCATCCAGGTCGCGGTCGACCGCAACAGCCAGCCGACCGACCTGGTCCAGCCGGGTCACATCTTCCCGCTGCAGGCGGTCGATGGCGGCGTGCTGATGCGCGCAGGCCACACCGAGGCCGGCTGCGACCTGGCCGCGATGGCGGGCTGTTCGCCGGCGTCGGTGATCTGCGAGATCATGAACGACGACGGCACCATGGCGCGCCTGCCCGACCTGCAGCTGTTCGCGGCCGAGCACGGGCTCAAGATCGGCACCATCGCCGACCTGATCGAGTACCGCAGCGCCAACGAGTCGCTGATCAACAAGGTCAGCAGCCGCCCGCTCGACACCGCCTTCGGCACTTTCATGGCGCACGCCTTCCGCGACGGCCCGAGCGGCTCGCTGCACCTGGCGCTGGTCAAGGGCGACTGGAGCGCGCAGGAGGTGGTGCCGGTGCGCGTGCACGAACCGCTGTCGGTGCTTGACGCGCTCGAAGTCGGACGCGCAATGCATTCGTGGACGCTGGAGACCAGCCTGCGCTACATCGCCGAACAGGGCAAGGGCGTAGCGGTGCTGCTCAACTGCGGCGAGACCGCCGACCAGCTGCTGGCCCAGTTCGAGGGCAAGGCGCGCTCGGCGCAGGCGCCCGGACGCGGCCAGATGGACCTGCGCACCTATGGCGTAGGCGCCCAGATCCTGCGCGAATGCGGGGTCAACAAGATGCAGCTGCTCGGCACGCCGCGTCGCATGCCGAGCATGGCGGGCTACGGGCTCGAAGTGACCGGCTTCATCAGCAAGAACAAGGAAGATTGAATATGTTGGGTGCAGAAAAAGGACAGGCCGCCAAGCTCGACGGCAGCAAGTTGCGTATCGGCGTGGTGCAGGCCCGCTTCAACGAGGGCATCACGAACGCGCTGGCAGCCGCCTGCCTGGGCGAGTTGCAGGCGCTCGGCGTCGCGGCGGAGAACATCGTCCATGTTAAGGTGGCAGGCGCGCTCGAGGTGCCGGTGGCGCTGCAGGCGATGGCCGAGAGCGAGCGCTTCGATGCGCTGGTGGCGCTGGGCTGCGTGATCCGCGGCGAGACCTACCATTTCGAGCTGGTCTGCAACGAGTCTGCCGCCGGCATCACGCGCGTCGGGCTCGACTACGGGCTGCCGATCGCCAATGCGATCATCACCACCGAGAACCTGTCGCAAGCCGTCGCGCGCCAGGACGAGAAGGGCCGTGACGCGGCCCTGGTCGCCGTCGAGATGGCCCACCTGCTGAGCGAGCTGAACCCCGCATGACGAAACAAGCAACCGGCAGCCACAAGAAGGCGAGCGAGAAATCCGGCCGTACCCGCGCGCGCGAGTTCGCGCTGCAGGCGCTCTACCAGCACCTGGTCGGCCGCAACGACATCGCCGCGATCGACGCGTTCACGCGCGACCTGAACGGCTTCCACAAGGCCGACAGCGCCCACTACGACGCCCTGCTGCACGGCTGCACCGAGCAGTCCGAGGCACTGGACGCCGCGATCACGCCGCTGCTCGACCGCGGCCTGGCCGAGATCTCGCCGGTCGAGCGCGCCATCCTCTGGATCGGCGCCTACGAGTTCAAGCATTGCGTCGAAGTGCCCTGGCGCGTGGTGATCAACGAGTGCATCGAGCTGGCCAAGTCCTTCGGCGGCACCGATGGCCACAAGTACGTCAACGGCGTGCTCAACCAGCTGGCGGCCCAACTGCGCGCCGAGGAAGTGGCGCGCGATCCGGCGCGCAAGAACTGAGCCGATGACCGATACGCTGGAGTTCCGCTGGCCGGTAAGGATTTACTGGGAAGACACCGATGCCGGCGGAATCGTGTTTTACGCCAACTACCTCAAGTTCTTCGAGCGGGCGCGCACGGAATGGCTGCGCAGCCTGGGGGTGAACCAGCGCGAGTTGCGCGAGACCAGCGGCGGCATGTTCGTCGTCGGGGGCGCAACGCTCGACTATCACCGCCCGGCCCGGCTCGATGACCGGATCGAGGTGACGGCCCGGGTGAGCGAGCTCGGTCGCGCCTCGCTGCTGCTGGAGCAGCAGGCCTGGCTGCTCGAGGACGAAGCGCGCGCCCAGCTGCTGTGCGAAGGTCGCATCCGCATCGGCTGGGTCGACGCGGCCCGCATGAAACCCGCCCGCATTCCGTCCGACATCCTGCAATTGCTGACTCCATGACCCACGATTTCTCGATTGTTTCCCTGCTGCTCAATGCCAGCTGGGTGGTGCAGGCCGTGGTGCTGCTGCTGCTGACGGTATCGGTCATCAGCTGGGCCGCGATCTTCCGCAAGGTGTTCGCGCTCAAGCGCATCCAGCGCCTGACCGAGGTGTTCGAGCGCGACTTCTGGTCGGGCGCAAGCCTGAGCGAGCTCTATCTGGCCGCCACCCGCAACGCGCACCAGGGCAGCCCGATGGAGCGCATCTTCGCCAGCGGCATGCGCGAGTTCCAGAAGCTGCGCGAGAAGCGCATCAACGATGCCGACACGCTGCTGGGCGGCGCGCGCCGCGCGATGCGCGCGAGCTACCAGCGCGAGATCGACGCGCTCGAGGTCAACCTCGACTTCCTGGGCTCGGTCGGCTCGGTCTCGCCCTATGTCGGCCTGTTCGGCACCGTC
>CAZJQH010000278.1:0-2900 GCA_964547895.1 uncultured Chitinophaga sp.
GCAGGCTCAGGTGGCGGATCATGTAGGGGTCCAGCGCTATCTTCATCTTGTCTCCTTGTCGTCTCTTGGCCGCGCTGACTGCTCACGCGGCTGTTGCCACTGTAGGGGCCGCTCCAGCCAAGGCCGGTGAGATAATTGACGAAAAATCGTCAAATCATGGTTAACCCTAGTCGCCGCAAGAAGAGCGCCCGTTTCGAGGAAATCGCCGCCCTGGCCGGTGTCAGCGTCTCCACCGTCGACCGCGTCCTCAACGAGCGCGACACCGCGTCGGTCAGGACGCGCGAGAAGGTGGTGCAGGCCGCGCGCCAGCTCGGCGTGCCGCGCGTGCTGCCCGAGACCCGCCACGGCCTGCAGCACATCGACATCGTGCTGCCCGACAACCGCACGCCCTTCTTCCAGCGCCTCAACCTGGCCCTGCAAAGGGGCATCGCGATGCTGGACAAGCGGCTGGTGGTGCACCGCCTCTGGACGCCCGAGCAGGACGAGACGGCGCTGGTGCGCGCCATCGGGCCGCGCCGCTACCGGCGCCAGGCGCTGATCGTCGCGGCGCCCGACACCCTCGGCGTGCGCCAGGCGCTGCAGCAGGCCAGGGAGCGCGGCGAGCATGTGACCATGGTGGTGACCCGGGTCGACCAGGTGCCGCAGGCCGACTATGTCGGCATCGACAACCATGCCGCCGGACGCACGGCCGGCTACCTGCTCGGGCGCCTGTGCCACCGCGAGGGACGGGTGCTGATCCTCTCGAGCCGGCGCGACTACCTGGGCCATATCGAGCGCAGCCGCGGTTGCCGCGAGGTACTGGCGCAGCAGTTCCCGCTCTTGAGCTGCGACCTCGACGTGACCGAGACCCATGACGACGCCGACAAGTGCTACTGGGCAATGCGGCAGGCCCTGCAGGAAAACGGCCCGGTGGTGGGCCTCTACAACACCGGTGCCGGCTCGCCCGGCATCATGGCGGCGCTGCAGCGCTTTGCCAGCGAGAAGGTCTGCTGGGTCACGCACGAGATCTCGGACGACCATCGCCAGTACCTGGCCCAGGGCATGCTCGACGTCGTGATCGACCAGGACCCCGACACCCAGGCCATCCGCGCGCTGCAGAACGTGGTGGCGGCGCTGGGCCTCTCTCCCGCGACCGGAATTCCGGACCAGCCAGGCGAGTTCCGGCTCTATTTCGCCGAGAACATGGGTCAGCAGCCCTATCTGGGCTGAGTTCCCGGGCCCGGCAGCGCCGGTTTGTCCCTTTCCTGCGGGAATGTCCGAGGCTGCGGGAACTGGTTTTTCAATCAGAATGTGCAGGGAAAGACTTTTCCAAAGGCGAGCATGGCATCGAGCCCAGACAACCAGACCAGCGTGGACCAGTTCATTGCACGCATCACGGCCGAATACGAGACGCTGAGCCGGCAGCTCAAGGTCATTGCCAAGTACGTGGAGCAGCACCGCGACCACATCGGACTCGAGGGCATCCAGCAGGTGGCGGCCCAGTGCCAGGTCCAGCCCTCGGCCGTGGTGCGATTTGCCAAGCATTTCGGCTTCTCGGGCTTTTCCGAGATGCAGGCCATCTTTCGGGCGGGCCTGACGCGCCAGCTCGCGCCCGGGCGCAACTACCGCGCGCGCATCCGCGACATCATCGAGTCGGGCTCGGGCAGCCTTTCGAGCGTCGAGATCGCGCGCGAATTCCTGGCCGGCAGCCAGGCCGGCATGCACGAGCTCGAGGCCAGCCTGGACGAGGCGGCCTTCAAGCTGGCGGTCGACATGCTGCGCGAGACCGACTGCATCTGGATCGTGGCCTCGCGCCGGTCCTTTCCGGTGGCGGTCTATCTCGACTACGCGCTGCAGCACACCGACAAGCGGGTCGGCCTGATGTCGGGCCTGGGCAGCATGCACCTGGGGCAGATGCGCTCGGTGCGCCCGGGCGACGTGATGGTGGCGATCTCGTTTGCCCCTTACGCCGAGGAAACGCTGGCGGCGGTCGAGCTGGCCGTCGAGCGTGGCGCCAGGCTGATCGCGATCACCGACAGCCGCATGAGCCCGCTGGCCAAGGTGGCCGAGTCGGCGCTGCTGGTGCAGGACAACTCCACCTTCGGCTTTCGCGCCCTCACCAGCACCATGGGCCTGGCGCAGAGCCTGTTCATCGCGCTGGCCTACGCGCTGGAGCTGCCCTACCGGCCGACCTCGCCGAGATCGACCGGCTGAGGGCCTTGTGCCGGGCTGTTTCGAAACATATTTTTTGATGGTTACGAAATGGAAATTTCTTTCCATTTAATGGAAAACTCCTTATAGTTCCTGGGACGCGCGCAAGCGTCACATCAGATCCCCGGAGACACAGGAAATCCCATGAAAAACGTAGCCGTGTTCGGTGCCGGTCGCATCGGCCGCATCCACGCTTCCAACCTCGCCGCCCTGCCCGGCGTCCAGCTCAAGTATGTCTGCGACGCCGTCCCCGCCGCTGCGGCCGACCTGGCCCAGCAGCTCGGCGCACAGGCCTCGGACATCGACGCCGTGTTCGCCGATGCCAGCATCGACGCGGTGGCGATCTGCTCGCCCACCAGCACCCACAGCGACCTGATCGCGCGCGCCGCCCAGGCCGGCAAGCATGTCTTCTGCGAGAAGCCGGTCGACCTGTCGGTGCCGCGCGCCGAGGCGGTCGCCCGCACCGTGGCCGAGGCGGGCGTGGCCTGCATGATCGGCTTCCAGCGCCGCTTCGATCCGACCTTCAACGATGCGCGCCGCCGCCTCGATGCCGGCGAGATCGGCCAGCCCGAGATGCTGATCATCACCAGCCGCGATCCGGGCGCGCCGCCGGTCGAGTACATCAAGCAGTCCGGCGGCATCTTCCGCGACATGCTGATCCACGACCTCGACGTGTTCCGCTGGATCCTGTGCGCCGACGGCGACGAGGC
>CAZJQH010000279.1:0-2850 GCA_964547895.1 uncultured Chitinophaga sp.
TGAAGATCAGCAGGAAGACGAAGATGTTGTCGACCGCCAGGCTCTTCTCGATCAGGTAGCCGGTCAGGAACTCGAGCGACTTCTCGTTCGCCACCTGGACTGATCCGGTCGTGTCCTTGATCGCCCACCAGAGCAGGCCGTTGAACAGCAGGCTCAGGGCCACCCAGATGATCGACCAGTTGAGCGCCTCCTTCACGCTCACGACATGTGAGCCTTGCTTGCTCAGCACGACGAAATCGACGAAGAGTGCTGCCAGCACGAAGCCGGCGAATGCCAGCCAGAGCCAGAGGGGTGCGATGGTTTCCATGTACAAGTCCTTGCGTAGCGTTGATGAACAGCCGCAAGGTCTTGCAACGTCAGGCCGATGGGCCGGGCGGGACAGCTCCGGCGGCCTGATGTCCAGGCCGCGTACTGACGGAAACTGCCATCAGTCCGGGCGCCTGATGCCGACCGGGCTGACTGCTACTCCCCTCGAGGGATGGCAGGCGGATTATGAGCCTGCTGCGTGGGGCCTGCAAGCTGAGTAACCTTCAGGAAAAATCGAAGCTTCAGCAGCTAATTCCATGGATTTCCTGTTTGCCAGCGACGCCGGCATCCAGGTTGAACTGCGAGCAGGCATGAAAAAACCGCCTGCGGGCCTGGCCCGAGGCGGTCTGCTGTGACGGTCTGTCGCGGCGTTTCAGCGCGGCAAGGGCAGCGCGATGCTGCTGGCGTTCGCATCGACGCGGCGCGCACCGTTGAAGCGCTGCACCCAGTAGTTCTCGCGCATGTCCTCGATGCGCACGCGCGCGCCGGTACGCGGGGCGTGGATGAACTTGTTGTCGCCAATGTAGATACCGACATGGCTGAAGGCCGAGCGCATGGTGTTGAAGAACACCAGGTCGCCAGGCTTGAGCTCGGAGCGGCTGATGGTCTGGGTGGCATTGGCCTGCTCGGCCGCGCGTCGCGGCAGCACCATGCCCAGCGTCTGCTCGTAGACCGCGCGCACGAAGCCGCTGCAGTCAAGGCCTTCCTCGGCGTCATTGCCGCCGTACTTGTAGCGCACCCCCAGGAAGCCCATTGCATTGACGACCAGCTCGGACGCGACCGAACTCATGTTCTGGCGCACGCCTTCGAGCCTGGCGATCAGGCCGTTGCTGGTCAGCAGCTCGCCCATGGGGTCAGTTGCACCAGCGGGCTCGGCTGAGGACAGGCCGCAGGCAAAAGTCAGGACTAGGGTGGTGAACAAACGACGCATTCGAACATTTTAACCTGACGCAAATTCGGCACTCGTTAAACTGCAGCCTGCTGTTAACCGTGTTTACCCGAAGGAAGATCCATGTTGCTCGATGCTGACGAATGCCAACTGCTGCTGGTCGACTACCAGCCGCGCCTGCTGCCGGCCTTGCACCAGGGCGATGAGGCATTGAGCCGCGCCCTGCTGCTGGCCAAGGTGGCGCAGATCCTGGGCGTGCCGGCCTGGGGCACCGAGCAGAATCCGCAGGGCCTGGGCCAGCTGGTGCCCGAGCTCAAGGTGCTGCTCCAGCGCAGCTTTGCCAAGACCGCATTCGACGCGACCCAGTCCGACCTGCCCTCGGCCCTGCGTCCGCCGGCGCCGGCGGCTGCCCCCCGCGGTGGCAATGCGCGCAGCCTGCCGCGTCATCTGCAAAAGCCCCAGCAGCCGGCCGCGCCCGCGCGCAACACCATCGTGCTCGCCGGCGTCGAGGCGCATATCTGCCTGCTGCAGACCGCGCTCGGCCTGCTCGAGCAGGAATTCGACGTCTGGGTCGTGACCGATGCCTGCACCTCGCGGCGCGAGCGTGACCGCGACGCCGCCTTCGACCGCCTGGCCGGCAACGGCATCGAGCTCGTCACCAGCGAGATGGTGATCTACGAATGGCTGGGTGATGCCGACCATCCGGACTTTGCCGAGGTGCTGCAGCTGGTCAAGTAAGGGGGCGGCCAGGGTGGCAGAAGTTCCTCGCCGCATGGACTCGGATATCAGCCTGCCAACTTGTCAGCAGCCTGCAAGCCGGCTTCTCATAATAATGAATGCATTATTTTCAAGCCGATCCGCAATTCCAGCAGGAGACAACCCATGTCTGCTCCCCAAGACTACCAAGCCTTCTTTCGCCGCTCCATCGATGACCGTGATGACTTCTGGGCCGAGCAGGCGCAACTGATCGACTGGCACCAGCCCTACGAGCGCGTCTGCAACTACGACCGCCCGCCGTTCGCGCGCTGGTTCGAGGGTGGCCAGACCAATCTCTGCCACAACGCGGTCGACCGTCACCTTAAGGATCGCGCCGACCAGAACGCGCTGGTCTTCGTCTCGACCGAGACCAATACCGAGAAGGCCTACAGCTTCCGCGAGCTGGCCCAGGAGGTGCAGCGCTTCGCCGCCATCTACCAGTCGCTTGGCGTCAAGAAGGGCGACCGCGTGCTGATCTACATGCCGATGATCGCCGAGGCCTGCTTTGCCATGCTGGCCGCGGTCCGCATCGGTGCGATCCACTCGGTGGTGTTCGGCGGCTTCGCCAGCCATGCGCTGGCCAGCCGCATCGACGACGCCAAGCCGACCGTGATCGTCAGCGCCGATGCCGGCATGCGCGGCGGCAAGGTAGTGCCCTACAAGCACCTGCTCGACGAGGCGATCCAGCTCTCCAGCCACAAGCCCGCCAAGGTCGTGATGGTGAACCGCGGCCTGGCCGACCTGGCGCCGGTGGCCGGCCGCGACGTCGACTACGCCAGCCTGCGCGAGCAGTTCATCGATACTCAGGTGCCGTGCGAATGGGTCGATTCCACCCACCCGAGCTACATCCTCTACACCTCGGGCACCACCGGCAAGCCCAAGGGCGTGCAGCGCGACAC
>CAZJQH010000280.1:0-2846 GCA_964547895.1 uncultured Chitinophaga sp.
GACGGAATCTCGCGCAGGAAGCCGGTGAAGGCCACCGCATCCTGCACGCCCAGCTGCTGCGGCGAGACGCCCGGGCGCTCATGGCACAACCAGACCAGGAAGCGCCCGACTTCCCGTGCGTAGACCTTGCGCGTGGCATCCGAATTGGCCCGCGCCGCGATCCAGGCCTCCACTGTCTGCTCAGTCGTGACCTCGCCCAGCAGGCTGCCAGCCAGGACAGGCGGCACCGGTAGTGAGACCACCAACGCCCTCCCCGTCTGCCGGCCCACGCCAAAAAACGGCAGCGCCTGCGCCTCGCGCGGCAGCAGCGTGCGCAAGAAGGCCTCGATGCGCTGCGCCTTGGCCTTGCCCACCGCCGGCAGGGACTTGTACCAGGCACCCCCGGCGCTGACCCGGGCGTTCAACTCCCCCAAGGTGTGAAATCCCGCCAGGTCCAACTTGCGGGCCAGCGCCTCGTCGAACCAGCCGCCGACGAAGTCCGTTGGACTCGGCGCCTCGGCCATCGCCGATTCGAGCGACCTCAGCAGCTCGATCTGGCGCCTGCGCAGCCTCTCTCTGCGCTGAGCCTTGGGGTCGGATCCTTGGGCTTGGCCACAAAGCTCGGTGTACAGCTCGGTGACCTCGGCCTCGCTCCAGTCGTCCAGGCCGCGCTCGGCGATGAAGTCCTCCAGGCTGGGCTGGGCCTTGTCAGCCACGCGGATGGTCAGGCCGATCAGGCGGGCCGAGGTCTCGCCGCGACGCCGCGCGGCCGCCCGCACCTGGTCGACCACCAGCCGGTGGGCGGTGACGGCCTCGTGGCCGTGCTCGATTCCAAGATAGCGCCGGGCGCAGTCGGTGCGCTCCAGCCCCTCTGCAATCGCACGCAGGTAGGCGAAGTGGTGCGGCCCGAGGCGGCGGCTGAAGCGGGAGGTGTGAGGGGAGCCGTGCTGGGAGATGGAGGGGGACGAGTGGCGCGGGCGATAAGTCCCTGTGGGCATTGGAATCTCCACGACGGTGGGGCCGGGCCGGTGAGGCTCGGTGGCTGAGGCGGGTTTTGTCAGCAGGATTTTAGCTAAAGATAATCAAAACTTATCTTTAGTCACACCCCCCAAAAAAACAGCGGCACAAGGCCGCCCGCTCCGCTCGCACAACTGAAGATGTAACCGGATTTCCACAGATGTTGTGTTCATCCCGGCTCCACCGCCGCGCAGATGTTCAACCTACTCCGAACGGCCCTCGAATGCAAGCTTCTCGTAGAGCACAATGTGGATCCGACTGACGATCCTGCGCAGTCCTCGAGCGTGGCTTTGTACCGCCCCAGGGTAGATGACTTGCAGCTGCCTCCAGAATCGCCAGCGGTTCTTCACCGCGCGAACCAGGTTCTTGTAATGCTGCTTTCTGGGGCATCGGGTAGGGTAAGGGCGAAGACGTCGCCGCCACCGCTTTGCGGGCAGCGACTGTCGTACAAATAGTGCCCGATGGCAACACTCCCTTTGCCAGGGCGACCGCGCACCTCGCCAAGCGCAAATGTGGCATGCGCTGCTTTTGACCAGGGCGACGCCTTATGATTGCTGGCTTCAGAAAAGACAAACCCGCCAGAGGCGGGTCGATCAAGTGATTGGGGTGGCCCTGCATCACAGGGCCAGAGCGAACCTAGTGTCATCACCAGTATGGTGGCTGGGAGAGGACTAAGCCTAGGGCTGCAAGACAAGTATAGCAGCACGGCCCGATGATTCAAAGTGGCGAAGCATGAACTGGAATGACCTGGAGAAGCACTTTTCCCCTGCAAGGTTGGGGCGCTACCGTGCCGCGCGCGGCGGCGATGTGGAGAGGGCTGCGGCGGATTACGCCAGTAACGTTCTGCTGTCCGAGGCGATGGTGCCGATGCTCAATGTCCTGGAGATTGCGCTGCGCAACGGCATCCATGCACGACTGAGCGGACTGTATTGCCGGGCCGACTGGTGGGAAGCATGGGCTGGGGACCCCGCCTTCACCTGGCAGAACAAGGAAGTGGGCAGCGCCAAGGCCAAACTGATCCGGCGACACGAACCACAGACACCGGACAAGGTGCTTGCCGAGCTGACTTTCGGCTTTTGGACCTCGCTGTTCAACGTGCAGTTCCAGGCCGTCCTCTGGAAAGACCTGCGCCTGGTGTTCGCGCGCTGCCCGAAGCCGCAGCGACAGCGGCACAACATTTCGGCGGCACTGAACCGGATTCGTGATCTGCGCAACCGCATATTCCACCATGAGCCCCTGTTGTGGCTCACCCCGACGCTGCTTGAGCAGCACCAGATCGGCGTGACCGTCATCAACTGGGTGGACCCCGAGCTTGGCCAGTGGCTGGGCCACCATGATCGCCTGCCTGCTGTATGGGGGGACTGGACGTCTCACCCCTGACGGGCTTCAATCCTGTGGCAGCGGATTTGTGCCACCCCTAGGAAGCCCACTCGGGTCGCCGGATTTTTTACCGAGCCACCCACGTGCCGCCAGCACTAGGCCGGGCGCGGCCTCCCAGAATCGAGAGTGCTCCTTCGCCTGGCGAACCAGGTCCTGGTAATGTTCGACGGCGTCCTGGACCGTCGGGTCGCAGAGGACCGCAGGCTCCACCGCCACAGGCTGGCAAGCAGAGACAGCCGGACCGTAGGTCGCCCGATGCCGACGCAGGCAGGTCCGCAAGGCTTGGATGGCCGCCTGGGCTGATTCGGCCCAGGCTTGCAGCCTCAGGTCTCGCAACCGGGCCACGAAGCCACCGTCCGCCTTGAACAGCCAGAACAGCGGCCGCTCGCCTGGCAAGCCCAGCAGGCGGTGCGCACGGAACACACCGTTGGCCGGCGCCCAGGAGGCTGTTACATGCCATTCGTCGCGCG
>CAZJQH010000281.1:0-2837 GCA_964547895.1 uncultured Chitinophaga sp.
CTCGCGGGCCTGAGCAGCGCGGCCGGCATGCTGCTGGGCGCCGGGCTGGTGCTGAACTGGCTGATCCGCCACGGCCACCGCAGCGAGCTCGGCATCCACTACAGCGGCATCGGGCTCGGCGTGGTGCTGTGCTCGGTCGCGGTGGCCTGGATGGATCAGCTCCTGGACTGGCGCGGCCAATGGCTGGCGCTCACCCTGCTCGGCGGCCTGCTCGCGGTTCCGGCGCTGGCCTGGCTGCCGGTGCCACCGCGCACCGTGGCCAGCCAGGGCGCGCAGACCTGGCATGACAGCCCACCGACTCCCGCCTTCCTGCGCCTGTTCATGGCGGCGTATTTCTGCGCCGGCATCGGCTATGTGGTCAGCACCACCTTCATCGTCGCCATCGTCGAGCGGCTGCCGGGGCTGGAGGGCCAGGGCAAATGGGCCTTCCTGGCGATCGGGATTGCCGCCGCGCCGGCCAGCATCGTCTGGGACTTCGTGGCGCGCCGCGTGGGCGACCTCAACGCGCTGATCACCGCCGCGCTGCTGCAGATCGCCGGCATACTGCTGCCGGTGGCCGGCGGCGGACTGGCGCTGACGCTGGCCGGCGCGCTGCTGTTCGGCGGCACCTTCGTCGGCATCGTGAGCCTGGTGCTGACGATGGCCGGGCGCTACTACCCCGGCCGGCCCGCCAAGATGATGGGCAGGATGTCGCTCGCCTACGGCAGCGCGCAGATCGTGGGCCCAGCCGTCACCGGCTGGCTCGCGACCCGCTTCGGCAGCTACCAGGCCGGGCTCTACCTGGCGGCCGGCATCATGGTGCTGGGCACCGCGCTGTTGCTGCTGCTCAAGCGCCTGCCGCTCAGGCCAGCAGCCGCACCTTGACGCTGCGACCCTTGATGCGCCCGGCGGCCAGGCGCGACTCGGCCTGCTTGGCGATCGAACGATCGACCGCGACATAGGTCGAGAACTCGTTGATGTTGATCTTGCCGATCTGCTCGCGGGTATAGCCGAGCTCGCCGGTCAAGGCGCCCAGCACGTCGCCGGCGCGGATCTTCTCCTTGCGTCCGCCCAGGATCTGCAGCGTCGCCATCGGCGGGCGCAGCGGGCCGCCCGGGGCCTGGGTCAGGCTATCGAGCGGCTGCCAGGCCACCTCGCGGCCCTGCAGCTGCTCGATCTTGCCGACCGAGCCCATCTCGTCCAGACTGGCCAGCGTCAGCGCCAGTCCCTCGGCCTCGCCGCGGCCGGTGCGGCCGATGCGGTGGATATGCACCTCGGGGTCGGGCGTGCAGTCGACGTTGATGACCGCGTCGAGCTGGGCGATGTCGAGCCCGCGCGCCGCGACGTCGGTCGCCACCAGCACCGAGCAGCTGCGGTTGGCGAACTGCACCAGCACCTGGTCGCGCTCGCGCTGGTCGAGCTCGCCGTAGAGCGCCAGCGCCGCGAAGCCCTGGCCCTGCAGCAGCGCGACCAGGTCGCGGCATTGCTGCTTGGTGTTGCAGAAGGCCAGCGTCGACTCGGGCCGGAAATGGTTCAGCAGCCTGGCCACGACCGCCAGCCGCTCGCTGTTCCTGACCTCGTAGAAATGCTGGCGGATCTTGTCGGCTGCGTGCTGCGCAGCCACCTTGACTGTCTGCGGCTCGCGCATGAACTGGGCCGCGAGACGGTCCACCCCTTCCGGGTAGGTGGCCGAGAACAGCAGCGTCTGGCGCTGCGCCGGGCAGAGCTTGGCGACCTGGGCGATGTCGTCGAAGAATCCCATGTCAAGCATGCGGTCGGCCTCGTCGAGCACCAAGGTACGCACTGCGGCCAGGCTCAGGTGGCCGCGCTCGAGGTGATCCAGGATGCGGCCCGGCGTGCCGACCACGACATGGGCGCCATGCTCCAGGCTCAGGGTCTGGCCGCGCAGCGCGACGCCGCCGCACAGCGTCACAACCTTGATATTGCCATGCGCACGCGCGAGTCGGCGGATTTCGAGCGTGACCTGGTCGGCCAGCTCGCGCGTCGGGCACAGCACCAGCGCCTGCACCTGCCACAGCGCCGGGTCGAGCTTCTCGACCAGCGGAATGCCGAAGGCGACCGTCTTGCCGCTGCCGGTGCTGGCCTGGGCGATCAGGTCGCGTCCGGCCAGGGCCAGCGGCAGGCTGGCGGCCTGGATCGGCGTCATCGCGCTGTAGCCGAGCTGGCCCAGGTTGTCCAGCGTGGAGGCGGCCAGCGACAGCTGGCTGAAGGCGGCACCGGCAGCCGCGTTTTTCAGGGATTCGTTCATCGCGCGATTATCGATGCGGACGCCTTTTGGCGACAGGGCCCAGATGGCGCCGAAGGCGATTTCAGCCCGAAGCATGGGAAACATGACACGACGCCCGATAGCGACAGGGCCGGGGTGACGCCGGGTGACGATTTGTGCTCGCACCATGAGGAACCCGGCCCTGGAGCAGACGCAGGCCCTGACGCGAACACCGCAAATTCAAGCCGAGATCTGCAGCGGAATGGTCACCGGCCCGTCGTTGACCAGCCCCACCTTCATGTCGGCCGCGAAGATGCCGGTCTGCACCACCGGATGCGCCGCCCGCGCGCGGGCCACGAAATGCTCGTAGAGCCGGCGCCCCTCGTCGGGCGCGGCCGCCTGGCCGAAGCTGGGACGGTTGCCGCCCGAGGTATCGGCCGCCAGCGTGAACTGGCTCACCAGCAGCAGGCCGCCGCCGACATCCTGCACGCTGCGGTTCATCTTGCCGGCCTCGTCCGAGAAGATGCGCAGCTTGAGCATCTTGGCCAGCAGCTTGTCCGCCACCGCGTCGGTGTCGCCGCGCTCGGCGCACAGCAGCACCAGCAGGCCCTGGCCGATCTCGCCGACCACC
>CAZJQH010000282.1:0-2828 GCA_964547895.1 uncultured Chitinophaga sp.
ACATGGCCGGACTGGCGCCAGCGCTCGGAGAAGGCGTGCAGCTCGCGCAGCTGGGCCTTCCAGTCGCTGCTGTCGGCATGGGCCGCAGTCCAGGCCTTGAGCTCGTCGATCAGGCCCATGCGCTGGCCGCGCACCGCATCGCCCTGTTCCTTGAGCTTGGCAATCCAGGCCTCGACCAGCTTGTAGGCCTGGTTGCAGGCCTCGTCGAACTTCTTCCACAGCGCGTGGTTGGGAATGCCGCCCTGGTCGGTGGTCTTCCACTGCTCGCGCAGGCTGCGCAGCGTCTCCTGGATCTTGCGGCCACCCGGGCGCTGGCCCTCGGGTGCCTGGGTCAGCGCGACCGCCTTGGCGATCAGTTCCTCGCGCAGCTGGTCGGCGCGCCAGCGCTGCCAGCCTTCCAGTTCGCCGGCCTGCGCCAGCGCGGCCTGGGCCTGGGTCTCGAGCTCAGGCGGCAGGAACTGGCCATGCTCCTTGAGCGCGGCGCGCAAGGCCGCCACCAGCTTGGGCGTGGTCTTGCTGTGGCCCTCGGTCACGTTCTGCTGCAGCGCAGCCAGGGCCGAGCCGACCGCCTCGGTCGCGGCAGCCTGCAGGCGCGCGAGCTCGGCCGGATCCATGGCAGCGACGGCCGCCGGCGGCTCGCCACGGCCGACGCGGATCTCGTCGGCCCAGACCGGCACTGCCGGCAGCGGCGCCTCGGGGTTTTCGGCGGCGACGGCAGCGAGCTCGAGCGCGGCGCAGAAGGCCTGCCAGACCAGGTCGAGCTGGCTGCGCGAGGCCTCCAGCTGGTTCGGGAACTTGGGATCCAGGCTGTCCCAGGCCGGCTCGGCAGCGAACTGGGCCGCGACCGCCTGCCACTGCTCGACGTCGGCGCGCAGGGTATCGAGCGCGGACTGGGCCTCGCGCCAGGGCTTGGTCGACAGCACCTCGATGCGCTGGGCCAGCAGCAGCGCGGTCTCGCGCTCGACCTGGACCCGGTGCTGCAGGTCCTCGACCCCCTTCATGCGCTCGGCCAGCGCAGCCTTGAGGCCGGCCAGCGGCTCGCGCGACAGCGGAGCACCGGCCTTGGCGGCATCGCGCTGCCAGCCCATCGCGTCGGCCAGGTTCAGGCGCGGCTGCTCCAGCAGAGCGCGCGCCCTGGCCGCCCATTCCTCTGCGATCGCCTCCTGCGCCTTGGCGCGCTTGATCTCGTCGAGCTTTTCCTTCAGCGCCTTGGCCGCGCCCTTGTCGCGGTGCGACAACTCGCGATAGACGTCGGCCATGCTGTCGACCGAGGGTTCGCCGGCGAGCCACTCGCGCAGGCGGGCGGCACGCTCGCCCGAGGTCGGCGCAGTGAAGGCGCCGCCGGTGAGGGCGTCGAGTTGGGACAGGTCGGCAGGTTTGGCAGAAGGCTTGGAGGTATTCACGACGCGAACGGTGTTCAGAAATCAGAGGCTCGGGACGGCAGGCGCCCCGGCGGGGCAATGCGCTATTGTCGCCTGTCTTTGCCAGGCGGGGAAAGCGGGCTCATGACGACGCATCCGGCAGGAACAGTTCCTGCAGGTCGCTCAGGAAGTCGAAGCCGCGCTCGGTCGGCCGCACCTGGGCCAGATCACGCGTGATCCAGCCCCTGGCCTCGGCCTGCTGCAGCGCCGGCATGATGCGGCTCAGCGGCAGTCCGGTGCGCTCGGCAAACAGCGCCAGCGGGAAGCCCTCGCGCAGGCGCAGGGCGTTGAGCATGAACTCGAACGGCAGGTCGGCGGCATCGACCTCCTCCTCGCTCGCCATCGGCTGTCCCTTGAGGGCGTTTTCCAGGTAGAGCTGCGGGTCGCGCCAGCGCACCTGGCGCAGCACGCGATGGGCGAAGCTCAGCTTGCCGTGCGCCCCGGCGCCGATGCCGAGATAGTCACCGAACTGCCAGTAGTTCCAGTTGTGAAAGCAGCGGTGACCGGCGCGCGCATAGGCCGACACCTCGTAGCGCGCCAGTCCGGCGGCCGCGGTGCGCTCGGTGATGCGGTCCAGCATCGCATAGGCGCTGTCCTCGTCGGGCACCACCGGCGGGAACTTGGCGAAATAGGTGTTGGGCTCGAGCGTCAGGTGGTAGACCGACAGATGTGGCGGATTGAAGCCGAGCGCAATGTCGAGGTCGCGGTCCAGGTCGGCCAGGGTCTGGCCGGGCAGCGCGTACATCAGGTCGAGGTTGAAAGTCTCGAAATGACGAGCCGCCTCATCGAGCGCGGCCCTGGCCTGGTCGGCGCTGTGGACCCGGCCCAGGGCCTTGAGGAAGCGGTCGTCGAAGCTCTGCACGCCCACGCTCAGGCGCGTGACGCCGGCCTCGCGGAAGGCCTTGAAGCGGTCCTTCTCGAAGGTGCCAGGATTGGCCTCGAGCGTGATCTCGGTGTCGGCTTCGAGGCGCAGCAGCGCGCGGACGTCGGACAGCAGGCGGTCGATCGCGTCGGGCGAGAACAGGCTGGGCGTGCCGCCGCCGATGAAGACGCTGTGCACGCTGCGGCCCCAGATCAGCGGCAGGCTGGACTCGAGGTCGGCGCGCAGCGCATCGAGATAGCGCTGCTCCGGGAAGTCGCGCTGCGCCGACTCATGCGAATTGAAGTCGCAGTAGGGGCATTTCCTCAGGCACCAGGGCAGGTGGATGTAGAGGGTCAGCGGCGGCAAGGCAGAGAGCTGCAGCTGGCCCGGGCGATGCAGCTGGATGACGGATGAACTCATGCTGCCGCGTCCGGATACCAGCGCTCACGCATCAGCGCCAGCATGGCGCGGGCAGCGCGGCCGCGGTGGCTGTTGGCGTTCTTGACCTCGTTGCTCAGCTGGGCGAAGGTCTGGCCGAACTCGGG
>CAZJQH010000283.1:0-2825 GCA_964547895.1 uncultured Chitinophaga sp.
CCGTAGTCGAACAGCTCGTTGATGACGGCGCGGATGGTGCGGCCGGTGTAGAGCACGTCGTCGATCAGCAGCACCTGGGCGCCGTCGACGTCAAAGGGCAGCCGGGTCTGCTCGGCGCTGGCGCTTAAGCCCCGCTGCTTGTAGTCGTCGCGGTGCATGGCCGACGAGATCACGCCGATCTCGCCCTCCAGCCCCAGCTCGCGCTGCAGCCGCTCGGCCAGCCAGGCACCGCCCGAGGTCACGCCGACCAGCTTCAGCGGGCCGGCGCTCATCGCGATCAGGCCCTTGACGCCGCGCAGCAGCTCGGCATAGAGCGCTTCCGCGTCCAGATTCAAGAAACTCAAGGCAAACTCCTCAAAAATTGTTCCAGGATGATGCAGGCCGAGGCCGCATCGGCATCCTTGGCGCCGAGGCTGTGCGCCTCGGTCGTGCTGTAGCGCTCGTCGACCTCGTGGACGGGCAGCTTGAAGCGGCCACGCAGCTGGCGCGCGAACTTGAGCGCACGCGCGGTGTTCTCGTGCGCGGCACCGTCGGGGTGGAAGGGCACGCCCACCACCAGCGCGTCGGGCTGCCATTCCTGGATGCGCGCGGCGACCTGGGCAAAGCGCGCATCGCTGCCCTCGGCCTTGATGGTGGCCTGGGGCGTCGCGGTGCGCGTGATGCGGTTGCCGCTGGCGACGCCGGTGCGCTTGGCACCGAAGTCGAAGGCCAGGAAGCTCATCTGTCCCGGCGGCACGGCGGGATTCTGGAGCGCGCTCATGCCCGCCCCGCTCCCGGCGCCAGCATCCAGGACTCCAGCCCCAGCAAGGCCATGGCCTTGTCGTAGCGCTGCTCCACCGGGGTGTCGAAGATCACGGCCGGATCCGCCGCCACGGTCAGCCAGCTGTTCTCGGCCAATTCGGACTCGAGCTGGCCCTCGCCCCAGGACGAGTAGCCCAGCGCGACCAGCAGCTTGCGCGGGCCGGCGCCCGAAGATATCGCCTCCAGCACGTCGCGCGAGGTCGTCATCTCGAGGCCACCTTCGATCTTCAGGCTGGATGCATAGGCCGACGGCAGCTCGGGCTCCTCCTCGGCCTGCGGCTCGGCAGGCTCGGTGGCCTCCCCTTCGGCAGCCGGCCCGCTGGCGCGGCTGAGCTGGCTCAGCGCCTCCCGGATGGCGTCGCGGATCGCGGGCGGCGTCTCGTCGCTGCCGACCGGCTGCACCTCGCCCATGGCCTCGTGCAGCACGAAGCCGCGCTCGGTCTGGATCGGACCGCCACGCAGCAGGGGGGCTGCGCGCAGGTCCTCGCGGCGCAGCGGCAGCTCGAGACGCTCGAACAATTCACCCAGGCCGATGTCGGCCGGCTTGTTGATGATCAGCCCGAGCGCGCCGCGCGCGCTATGCTCGCACAGGTAAACCACGCTCTTGCCAAAGAGTTCGTCGTTCAGCCCGGGCATGGCGATCAGGAAATGATGGGTCAGGTTGATGGGCATAGGATCCGAACTCATGGTGGGGAATTCTAAGCGGCCCGACATGACGAAGACATCCAAGAAATACGACAGCGGCCTGGTCTGGTTCCGGCGCGACCTGCGCGCGAGCGACCAGGCGGCGCTCTACCATGCACTGAAGGACTGCAGACGAGTCTGGTGCGCCTTCGTGTTCGATACCGACATCCTGCAGCCGCTGCTCGAGCGCGGCCTGAAAGCCGACCGCCGGGTCGAGTTCATCCACGAGTCGCTGCTCGACCTGGACGAAGCCTTGCGCGGCCTCGGGCGCGCCAACGGCGCCGAGGACGTCGGACTGATCGTGCGCCACGGCCCCGCGGCCGGCGAGATCACGCGGCTGGCGCAACAGCTCGGCGTGCAGGCGGTCTATGCCAACCACGACGACGAGCCCGCCGCGCGCCAGCGCGACCAGCAGGTACTCGGCTCGCTCGCCCACGGCGGCATCATGCTGCACCTGTACAAGGACCACGCGATCTTCGAGCGCCACGAGCTGGTCACGCTCAACGGCCGGCCCTACGGCGTCTTCACCCCCTACAAGAACGCCTGGCTCAAGAAGATCACGCCCTTCTACCTCAAGCCCTACCCGGTCGAGCGCCACGCCGGCGCGCTGGCGCCCTGCCCCGCCAGCCACCCGGCCGGCGTGCCAGCGCTGGCCGACATCGGTTTCGAGCCGACCAATCTGCGCGAACTCAGGATCCGCACCGGCAGCCGCGGCGCCCAGGGCCTGTTCGAGGACTTCCTGACCCGGATCGAGCGCTACCAGCAGGCGCGCGACTTCCCAGCCGTCAAGGGCCCGAGCTACCTGAGCGTGCACCTGCGCTTCGGCACCATCAGCATCCGCCAGCTCGCCGGCACCGCCTACCAGCTGCACCTGCAGGGCATGGCCGGTGCCAGCACCTGGCTGTCCGAACTGATCTGGCGCGACTTCTACCTCCAGATCCTGGCCAACTTCCCGCATGTGGCCAATGCCTCGTTCAAGCCCGAGTACGACGCGATCAAGTGGGAGCATGGCAAGCAGGCCGACGAACAGTTCCAGGCCTGGTGCGAGGGCCGCACCGGCTACCCGCTGGTCGACGCCGCGATGCGCCAGCTCAACCAGACCGGCTACATGCACAACCGCCTGCGCATGGTGGCGGCCAGCTTCCTGTGCAAGGACCTCGGGATCGACTGGAAGCGCGGCGAGGCCTATTTCGCCGAGCGCCTGATCGACTTCGACCTGTCGGCCAACAACGGCGGCTGGCAATGGGCGAGCTCGAGCGGCTGCGACGCCCAGCCCTACTTCAGGATCTTCAACCCGGTCAGCCAGAGCGAGAAGTTCGACCCGCAGGGCAAGTTCATCC
>CAZJQH010000284.1:0-2822 GCA_964547895.1 uncultured Chitinophaga sp.
CATTCACACTGCAGGGGTCACATGTTCGATCCATGTATCGCCCACCAAACCACTTGAAAAGCCAGTTCTGCCCGAGCTGGCTTTTTTCGTTCAAGCCTGCCTGGACAGGTCGGAAAACCTTCCAAGCACATGCCGGCACATGGAATCAGGGGAATGTTGTGTTCCATGTCTTGTTCTTCAGATCGGCGTGCCGACAGGCGAAGCTGCAAGGTCTGGAGACAGATGGGAGCGCAGATGGGCCAGCGCCAGTTTGCCCTGGTAGCCGGCGCGACGGCAGACCTCGTCCAGCGGCATGCCGCTCTTGAGCCAGTGCAGGATGGCGGTATTGCGCAGCACCAGCGGACCGAGATGGCGCGGCAGCGTCAAGCCCAGTGTGGCACAGGCCTGGCTGATCAGGCCCGAGGTCAGGTGAAAGAGCACACGGCGCGACAGGGGTTTGCGGCGCTCGGTGAAGAAGACCAGGCCAGCGACCACGAGCGCATCGGGATGGCCCTTCTCGAGCGTGTCCTGCCGTACCGCGAGCCAGTCGTGCAAGGCCGCGGTGGCTGGGGCATCGAGCACCAGGTCACGCCTCTGCGCGGCACGGTTGCCCTGCAGGCGGATCGAGATCCGCTTGGCCGTAGCGCCTTGCTCTTCAATGGCATCGTTGAGTTGGCCCAGGTTGAGCGCGGCGAGCTCGGCTGGCGTTAGCGCAGCATCGAGCATCAGCCACAGCAGCGCCCGGTCGCGCAAGGCAAACGGAGAACGGTCGGGTTCGCGCCGCGCGCTGTTTTCGAGATGGCGCCAGACCTGATCAGGAAGCACCTCGGCGTCGGGCCTGTCCTCGCCCGCGAGCTCATAGAGCCGCAGCATCGGGTTTTCCGGCAGGAAGCCGAGCCGCATGATCTGGCCATAGACTTCCCGCAGCACCATGCAGTAGCGCTCACGCGTGACGGACGAGATCTCGCGCGGGCTGCCGTCACGCTGGGTCGATGGCGTGACACGTTCGGACAGGAAGACCAGAGCATCGTCCGGACTGGCCGAGAGTACCAGCTCAGACCAGCTGCCCGGCCTGGATCTGCCCAGCAGCCACTGGCACCAGGATGACCAGATGTAGCGATAGGGCTCTGCCGCCTGCGGGGTCAGCGGGTTTTCCCGCTCGGAGGCGCGCTGCAACAACCAGGCCTCGAACCAGTCCAGGGGTGTTGCAGGTTGTCCGCTTCCGGTTTGATGGCTTTTTGTTGACATGGAATCAAGTTTTGCGTAAGTAACAAATCTCGATCGATATTAAACCCGGACCAGGCCGGGTGCAAGCCGTCAAGCAGCGTCTGGGGCCGGTTCCAGCTTGCGCCAGACCGTCTTGCCCTTGCTCGCCTTGTCGAGGTCGGCCAGCAGCGCCTGGTGCGCCTCGAGCTCGGACTCGCTGCAGCCCAGCACCGGCAGCTCGAACAGGCTCAGGTCGACCGCCACGATCTGGCCATCGGCGCCGGCCTCGCCCGACTCGACCTCCATCGACAGCGCGTTCTGGCCGCGCGTCATGTTGATGTAGACGTCGGCCAGCAGCTCGGCGTCGAGCAGCGCGCCGTGGAAGGTCCGGCCCGAATTGTCGACCTCGAGCCGGTCGCACAGCGCGTCAAGGCCGTTGCGCTTGCCCGGATAGAGCTCCTTGGCCATCGCCAGCGTGTCGATCACGCCGCCGACCAGGTCGGTGACCTTGCCACGGCCGAGGCGGCGCAGCTCCTCGTTGAGGAAGCCGATGTCGAACGGCGCGTTGTGGATCACCAGCTGGGCGCCGGCCAGGTAGTCGAGCAGGTCGTCGGCGATGGCGCGGAACTTCGGCTTGTCGGCCAGGAATTCCATCGTGATGCCGTGCACCCGCAGCGCTTCCTCGTGGATCTCGCGATCCTCCGGATGCAGGTAGAAATGCCGGTTGTTGCCGGTCAGCTTGCGGTTGAGCAGCTCGACGCAGCCGATCTCGATGATGCGGTCGCCGTCGATGGCCGACAGGCCGGTGGTTTCGGTATCGAGGACGATCTGGCGCATGGGGGCTCCGGTCGGATCAGTGGTGCTCGCGCGCGTGGTTGATGGTGTAGCGCGGGATCTCGATGGTGAGGTCCTGCTTGGCGACGCGCGCCTGGCAGCTCAGGCGGGACTGCGGCTCCAGGCCCCAGGCCTTGTCGAGCATGTCCTCTTCCTCGTCGGTCGCCTCGTTCAGGCTCTCGCTCCCCTGGCGCACGATCACGTGGCAGGTGGTGCAGGCGCAGCTCTGGTCGCAGGCGTGCTCGATCTCGATGTCGTGGTCGAGCAGCGCCTCGCAGATAGTGGTGCCCGGCAGGGCCTGGATCTCGGCGCCCTCAGGGCAGAGTTCGTGATGGGGCAGGATCTTGATGATGGGCATGTCAGAGGTTCTCCACGTTCTGGCCGGCCAGGGCCTGGGCGATGCTGCGGTTCATGCGCAGCGCGGCGAAGGCCTCGGTGCCCTTGGCCAGCGCTTCAGTAGCGGCTTCGATTTCGGCGGCATCGTTCGAATTGACGCGCGCGGTCTCGGTCTCGCCCAGCAGGCGGTCGATGTCGGCGCGCATGCCGGGCTCGAGCAGTTCGCCATCGGCGGCCAGCGCGCTGCGGGTGGCGTCGAGCATGCGTTCGGCCTCGACCTTGGCTTCGACCAGCGCGCGCGCGGCCATGTCCTGCTGTGCGGTGGCGAAGCTGTCCTGCAGCATGGCAGCGATCTGCTCGTCGGACAGGCCGTAGCTCGGCTTGACGACGATCTGCGCCTCGACCCCACTGCCCTGCTCCTTCGCGGCCACGGTCAGCAGGCCGTCGGCGTCGATGGTGAAGGTGAC
>CAZJQH010000285.1:0-2817 GCA_964547895.1 uncultured Chitinophaga sp.
CTCTCTCTGCCGTCGGTGACGCTTGAGAACCAAAAGTAAGCAAAGTAAAAGCGGGCTGCCTTCATGCGATTCAATATAGCACAGGAAACAGGACGGTTTTCTGACAAAGCCGGCAATCAGGGTAATCCCGCAACAGCAGGATCAGGCGGTGCCGCCCACCGTCAGGCCCTCGATGCGCAGCGTCGGCTGGCCGACGCCGACCGGCACGCTCTGGCCGTCCTTGCCGCAGGTGCCGACACCGCTGTCGAGCGCCAGATCATTGCCTATCATGGTGATCTTCTTGAGCGACTCCGGGCCGCTGCCGACGATGGTCGCGCCCTTGACCGGATACATCAGCTTGCCGTTCTCGACCCACCAGGCCTGGTTGGCGCTGAAGACGAACTTGCCGCTGGTGATGTCGACCTGGCCGCCGCCGAAGTTGGTCGCGTAGAGGCCCTTCTTGATGCTGGCGATGATCTCCTGCGGATCCTTGTCGCCGCCCAGCATGTAGGTGTTGGTCATGCGCGGCAGCGGCAGGTGGGCATAGCTCTCGCGGCGGCCGTTGCCGGTCGGCGCCACGCCCATCAGGCGGGCATTCAGGCTGTCCTGGATATAGCCCTTGAGGATGCCGTCCTCGATCAGCACATTGCTCTGGCTGGTGCAGCCCTCGTCGTCGACGTTGAGCGAGCCGCGCCGATCGGCGAGGGTGCCGTCGTCCAGCACCGTCACGCCCTTGGCCGCCACGCGCTGGCCGATGCGGCCGCTGAAGGCGCTGGAACCCTTGCGGTTGAAGTCGCCTTCCAGGCCATGGCCGACCGCCTCGTGCAGCAGCACGCCGGGCCAGCCCGGGCCCAGCACGACCGTCATCTGGCCGGCCGGTGCCGGACGCGACTCCAGGTTGGTCAGCGCGGCCTGCACCGCCTCGTCCACATACTGCTGGACCAGCTCGTCATCGAAGCGATCGAGCCCGAAGCGCCCGCCGCCGCCCGAGCCGCCAGCCTCGCGCCGGCCGCCCTGCTCGGCGATCACCGACACCGACAGGCGCGCCAGCGGACGCACATCGGCCGCCAGCGTGCCGTCGGCGCGCGCGATCAGCACCACGTCGTATTCGCTCGCCAGGCCCGCCATCACCTGCACCACGCGCGGGTCCTTGGCCTTGGCCAGGCGCTCGACCTTCTCGAGCAGCGCGACCTTCTCGGTGCTGTCGAGCGTGGCGATCGGGTCCAGGCCAGCGTAGAGGCTGCGCGACTTCGCCACCTTGCGCGCGCCGACCTTGGCTTTCAGGCTCTGGCCCTGGGCGCCGATCGCTCGCACGCTGTGGGCGGCGTCGAGCAGCGCGGTCCAGCTCAGGTCGTCCGAATAGGCAAAGGCGGTCTTCTCGCCGCTGACGGCGCGCACGCCCACGCCCTGGTCGATGCTGAAGCTGCCGGTCTTGACGATGCCCTCCTCCAGGCTCCAGCCCTCGGCACGGGTGTACTGGAAGTAGAGGTCGGCGTCGTCGACGCCAGGCACCAGGATCTCGCCCAGCGCCTTGCGCAGGTGGCGGGGTTCGAGGCCGTAGGGCGACAGCAGCAGGTCCTGGGCAATGGCCAGGCGGGCCAGGGTGGGTTCACGGGCGATCATGCCCGCATTGTAGGTTTTGTGCCGGCGGCGTGCAGGCCATGCCGCGCTCGTGGGTTCAGGTCTGCACCAGCCGGCGCGCGCGCGCCACCGCCATCAATATGCCCAGGCCTGCCCCCAGCGTGACCATCGCGGTGCCGCCATAGCTCACGAAGGGCAGCGGCACGCCCACCACCGGCAGGATGCCGCTGACCATGCCCATGTTGACGAAGCCGTAGACGAAGAAGTTCAGCGACACCGCACCGGCCAGCAGGCGCGAGAACAAGGTCGGGCCTTCCAGCGCGATCTTGAGCCCGCGCGTGATCAGGAACAGCAGCGCCGCGACCAGGCAGATCACGCCGACCAGGCCGAACTCCTCCGAAAACGCCGCGTAGATGAAATCGGTGGTGCGCTCGGGAATGAACTCCAGATGGGTCTGCGTGCCCTGCATGAAGCCCTTGCCCCAGATGCCACCCGAGCCGATCGCGATCATGCCCTGCAGGATGTGGAAGCCCTTGCCGAGCGGGTCGCGGGTCGGGTCGAGCAGGGTGCAGACGCGCTGGCGCTGGTACTCGTGCAGCACCTTCCAGTCGACGTCGGGCTGGCACCACTGCGGCTCCATCAGCACCAGCGTGACGATGCCCACGGCCGCGAGCACGATCGGCGGCAGGATCAGCTTCCAGCTCAGGCCGGCAAAGTAGATCACGAACAGGCCGGACGCCAGCACCAGCAGCGAGGTGCCCAGGTCGGGCTGCTTCATGATCAGGCCGACCGGGAGCAGCAGGATCAGGCCCGCGACCGCGAAGTCGAGCGCGCGCAGCGTGCCCTCGCGCTTCTGGAACCACCAGGCCAGCATCAGCGGCATCGCGATCTTCATGATCTCGCTCGGCTGGATCACCACGCCGACGTTGATCCAGCGCGTCGCCCCCTTCTTGGTGATGCCGAACAGCTCGACCGCGACCAGCAGCATCACGCCCAGTGCATAGAGCGGCACCGCCAGCTGCGACAGGCGGGTGAGCGGAATCTGTGCGATCACGAACATCACGCCGAGCGCGATCAGCATGTTGCGGCCATGGTCAATGAAGCGGCTGCCATTGTCGTAGCCGACCGAATACATGACGATCATGGCGCCCGACATCAGCAGCGCCATGGCCAGCGCCAGCCCGCCGTCAAAGCCTTCGAAGGCCGGGCGCAGGCGTTGCCAGAGGGGAGGTTTTTCGATCACGACGGACATGGGGC
>CAZJQH010000286.1:0-2814 GCA_964547895.1 uncultured Chitinophaga sp.
TCGCCGTGATCGAGAACGAGTTCGGCGAGGAGAACATCGACAACGAGATCCTGGTCGCCGACACCAACGAGCAGATCATCCAGATGAGCAACGGCTGCGTCTGCTGCTCGATCCGCGAGGACCTGCGCAGCACGCTGCAGCTGCTGGCGGCGAAGAAGCGCAAGGGCCTGCTCGACTTCGAGCGCGTCGTGATCGAGACCACCGGCCTGGCCGATCCGGGCCCGGTCGCGCAGACCTTCTTCATGGACGAGGAGATCGCCGAGAGCTACCTGCTCGACTCGATCGTCACGCTGGTCGACGCCAAGCACGCGCAGCAGCAGCTCGACGACCGCCAGGAGGCGCGGCGCCAGGTCGGCTTTGCCGACCAGATCTTCATCAGCAAGTCCGACCTGGTTTCCCAGGCTGAGCTGGCCGAGCTGATCCACCGCCTCAAGCACATGAACCCGCGCGCGCCGATGGAGCCGGTCCATTTCGGCGAGGTGGCCCTGAGCAAGGTGCTGGACCTGCGCGGCTTCAACCTCAACTCCAGGCTCGACATCGATCCGGACTTCCTGAAGGCCGAAGATCACGATCACGATCACGCGCACGAGCATCACGATCACTGCGACCATGATCACGGCCATTGCGAGCATGAGCATGGCCACGAGCATCACCATGACCACGCCCATGGCGAGCATTGCAGCCATCCGGGCCATGGCCGCCACCATCACCACGACGACGATGTCAAGAGCTTCGTCTACCGGGCCGACAAGCCTTTCGATCCGGCCAAGCTGGAGGACTTCCTGGGCGCCATCGTGCAGGTCTACGGCCCCAAGCTGCTGCGCTACAAGGGCGTGCTTGACATGAAGGGCACGCAGCGCAAGGTGATCTTCCAGGGCGTGCACCAGCTCATGGGCAGCGACCTCGGCCCCGAGTGGAAGGCCGACGAGCCGCGCCAGAGCAAGATGGTGTTCATCGGCATCGACCTGCCGCGCGACATCCTGGAGCAAGGCCTGGCGCAGTGCCAGAACTGAAGCGACGCGCAACATCGTTACAATGCCGCCGCCGCGGGACTCTCGCGGTGCCTTGCAAACAGAAAGACAAGAGTGAGTGCCGGTGGCGTCGAACGCCCGCGCCGGCGCAGCACCCATACCGCCCGCATGGGCCAACAGGAGAACGGCCTTGAACCCCAGCCAACCGTCGTCAGTCAGTGCCCCGGCCCGTGCCGGCCGTTGCGCCTGAGCCGTTTTCCCTCCCCACCTTCCCTGTCATCATGTCCACCATCGCACCCAAGAACCCCAAGCTGGCCGACAACTGGAAGACCAAGCCGCTCGAGCAGCTGACCGACGCCGACATCCTCTCGATGCCCGAGGCCGAGTACATGAACGACGTGCAGCTGGCCTACTTCCGCCGCAAGCTGGTCGAGCTCAAGAACGGCATCCTGGCCAATGCCGGCGAGACCACCGAGCATCTGCGCGAGGACACCTCGGTCGTGCCCGATCCGGCCGATCGCGCCACCATCGAGGAAGAACACGCGCTCGAGCTGCGCACGCGCGACCGCGAGCGCAAGCTGCTCAAGAAGATCGAGCTGTCGATCGCCAGCATCGACGCCGGCGACTACGGCTACTGCGCCGAGACCGGCGAGCCGATCGGCGTCGGCCGCCTGCTGGCGCGTCCGACCGCCACGCTGTCGATCGAGGCCCAGCAGCGCCGCGAGCTCAAGCAGAAGCTGTTCGGGGACTGATTTCCCGCATCGGCGACAGTCGTGTGCGCGTGAAGGGCCTGTGGCTGCCAAAATAGCGGCCATGGAACATACCGACTCCTCGATCTTCTACGGCACGACCATCGTCTGCGTGCGGCGCCAGACGCCGCAGGGCGTGCAGGTCGCCATCGGCGGCGACGGTCAGGTCACGCTGGGCAACATCGTGGTCAAGGGCACGGCGCGCAAGGTGCGCAAGCTCTACCGCGACCAGGTGCTGGCGGGCTTCGCCGGCGCGACCGCCGACGCCTTCACCCTGTTCGAGCGCTTCGAGGCCAAGCTCGAGAAGCACCAGGGCCACCTGGTGCGCGCCGCCATCGAGCTGACCAAGGACTGGCGCACCGACCGGGTGCTGCGCAAGCTCGAGGCCATGCTGGCGGTGGCCGACAAGACCGCCAGCCTGATCATCACCGGCAATGGCGACGTGCTCGAGCCCGAGCATGGCATCGTCGCGATCGGATCCGGCGGCGCCTACGCCCATTCGGCTGCCCGGGCGCTGGTCGACCATACCGAGCTGAGCGCCGAGCAGGTCGTGCGCGAGTCGCTCAAGATCGCGGGCGAGCTCTGCATCTACACCAACATGAACCACACGGTCGAGGTCCTGTAAATGTCGTCCGCCATGACTCCCCAGGAGATCGTCTCCGAGCTCGACGCCCACATCATCGGCCAGCAGGCCGCCAAGCGCGCGGTCGCGATCGCGCTGCGCAACCGCTGGCGCCGCCAGCAGGTCGACGCGAAATTGCGGCCCGAGATCACGCCCAAGAACATCCTGATGATCGGCCCGACCGGCGTCGGCAAGACCGAGATCGCGCGCCGCCTGGCCAGGCTGGCCAACGCGCCCTTCATCAAGGTCGAGGCGACCAAGTTCACCGAGGTCGGCTATGTCGGCAAGGACGTCGACTCGATCATCCGCGACCTGGCCGACATCGCGGTCAAGCAGACGCGCGAGGCCGAGATTGCCAGGATGCGGATGCGCGCCGAGGACGCGGCCGAGGACCGCATCCTCGACGTGCTGGTGCCACCGCCGCGCTCGGAGGGCTTCGGCTTCGGCGCCGAGGAGAAGCCGGCCGACAGCG
>CAZJQH010000287.1:0-2798 GCA_964547895.1 uncultured Chitinophaga sp.
AGGTAGCGCACGCTGGCTTCCAGGCTGGCCTTGGCCAGGCCCATGGTGTTGTAGTGCGGAATGGTTCGCACCGCGCCCAGGTAGGTCAGGGTCAGCAGCGAGGCCTTGTCGTTCAGGTAGGGCTTGGCCGCCTTGGCCATGCCGGGGAAGCTGTAGGCGCTGATGTCGTGCGCGATCTTGAAGGCCTCGCGGCTCAGGCCATCGAGGAAGTCGCCCGAGATCGCCTCGCGCGGGGCAAAGCCGATGCTGTGCACGAAGCCGTCGAAGGTCGGCCAGTGCTGGGACAGATCCTTGAACATCTGCTCGATCTGCTCGTCGCTGCCGACGTCGCAGTCGAACACCAGCTTGGAGTCGAATTCGGCGGCGAACTCGCAGATGCGGTCCTTGAAGCGCTCACCGACGTAGCTGAAGGCCAGCTCGGCGCCTTGCGCATGGCAGGCCTTGGCGATGCCGTAGGCGATGGAACGGTTGGACAGCAGGCCGGTGATCAGCAATTTCTTGCCAGCGAGAAAACCCATGAGTCAATCTCCAGAAAAACTTGGGCAGAATTGTCGCATGCGTTTACCCCTTCCGAGACTGGGGCTGTCGAGTTTGCTGTTTCTGGCGGTCACGCCGGTGCTGGCCGCGCACGGCTGGGCGCAGTTCGGCGAACTCAGGCAGCCACCGGGCTTTGCCCATTTCGCCTATGCCCAACCGCAGGCGCCCAAGGGCGGCGAGATCGCGCTGGTGCCGCCAACGCGCGCGAGCCAGTATGACAAGTTCAACCCCTTCACGCTCAAGGGCACGGCGCCGCCTGGCCTGGCCAGTCTGCTGCTCGAGACCCTGCTGACGACTGCGCTGGACGAGCCGAATGTCGGCTACGGCCTGCTGGCCGATGATGTCAGCGTGGCGCCCGACGGCCTGTCGGCGACTTTCCGGCTCAATCCGAAGGCGCGCTTCCACGACGGCTCGCCGGTGCTGGCGGCTGATGTCAGGCATTCGTTCGAGACCCTGACCGGGCCCCATGCTGCGCCGCAGTATCGCAGCTACTTTGTCGACGTCCGAAGCGTGGTGGTGCTGGGCGAGCGCCTGGTCCGCTTCGATTTTGCACGCCGCAGCGCCGAGCTGCCGCTGATCGCGGGCAGCCTGCCGGTGTTCAGCCGGCGCTGGGGCGGGCCCAGGCTCGACCAGGTGGTGCATGAGCCGCCGATCGGCTCCGGCCCCTACCAGGTCGAGACGCGTGGCTTCGGGCGCGACGTGAGCTACCGACGCAATCCCGACTGGTGGGCGGCCGACCTCAACGTTCGGCGTGGCCATTTCAACTTCGACCGCATCACCTATCGCCTGTACCAGGACAGCACGGCGCAGCTGGAGGCCTTCAAGGCCGGCGAGTTCGACTACCTCCAGGCCTTCGTGGCGCGCGAGTGGGCGCGCGCCTACCGTGGCGGGCCGTTCGAGCGCGGCCAGCTGGTCAAGGAGGAACTGCCACACCGCAATGCGGGCGACTTCCAGGGCTTCCTGTTCAACACGCGGCTGCCCAAGTTCAGCGATGCCCGCGTGCGCGAGGCGATCGGCTTGGCGCTCGATTTCGAGTGGATGAACCGCCAGCTCTTCTTCAACGCTTACACCCGAGTCCGGGGCTATTTCGTCGCCAGCGAGTTCGAGGCGCGCGGACTACCCGGGCCGGATGAGCTCGTGCTGCTCGAGCCCTTGCGCAAGCAGCTGTCAGCGGCCGTGTTCGAGCAGCCGGTGCCGCAGCCACCCGCGACCAGTCTCGACCCGGATTCTGGCCACACGCTGCGCGACCATCTGCGGCGTGCGCGCGACTTGCTGGCGCAAGCCGGCTGGACCTACCGCGACGGCGCGCTGCGCAACGCCGCCGGCGAGCCGTTCACGATCGAGTTCATCGACAACAGCGCTGCGATGGGACGGGTCTTCACCCCCTTCGCCCGCAACCTCGAGAAGCTCGGCATCGAGGCGCGCCAGAAGGTGGTGGACTTCGCGCTGCTGCAGAAGCGGCTCGATGCCTTCGACTTCGAGCTGGTCAGCAGCCGCACCGTCGGCAGCGAGGCGCCTGGGGCTGAACTGCTCGAGCGCTTCGGCTCACGTTCGGCGGCTGTGCCGGGTTCGTCGAACCTGATGGGGGTGCGCGATCCGGTGGTTGACGCGCTGGCATCAAAAGCGGCTGCGGCGCGTACCCGGCCCGAGCTGGTCGCGACCTTGCGCGCGCTCGACCGGGTGCTGCGCCATGGTCACTACTCGGTGCCGCACTGGTACGGCAGCGTGCACCGCGTCGCCTGGCGGGCCGGGCGCTTCGAGCGTCCGCTCCAGCTGCCGACCCACTACCAGCCCGAGGCCTGGGTGCTGTCGAACTGGTGGGCCAGCGCGGCCAACCGGGCCGCTCGCTGAGCAAGGACAAGAAACATGTGGAGCTACATCTTCCGGCGCCTGTTGCTGATGCTGCCGACGCTGCTGGGCGTGCTGCTGCTGACCTTCGTCGTGATCCAGTTCGTGCCGGGCGGCCCGGTCGAGCAGATGGTCGCCCAGCTGCAGGGACGCGACAGCGGCGGCGAGGTCGCGGCCCAGGCCGGCGCCGGCTACCGGGGCCGCCAGGGCGTCGACCCCGAGCGGATCGAGGAGATCCGGCGCCTGTACGGCTTCGACAAGCCTGCGCCCGAGCGCTTCGTGCAGATGCTGGGCCAGTTCGCGCGCTTCGACCTCGGCACCAGCTTCTATCACCACAAGGAGGTCTGGACGCTGGTCAAGGAGAAGCTGCCGGTCTCGGTCAGCCTGGGGCTGTGGACCTTCCTGCTGACCTA
>CAZJQH010000288.1:0-2794 GCA_964547895.1 uncultured Chitinophaga sp.
GGCGTGTTCGACGACTGCCAGGACATCGTCAAGGCGGTCAGCAACGACCTGGAGTTCAAGCGCAAGTACCGCATCGGCACCGTCAACTCGATCAACTGGGCCCGCCTGCTGGCCCAGGTGGTGTACTACTTCGCCGGCTACCTCTACGCGACCGAGTCGAACGCGCAGAAGGTCAGCTTCGCGGTGCCGAGCGGCAACTTCGGCAACGTCTGCGCCGGCCATGTCGCGCGCATGATGGGCCTGCCGGTCGAGCAGCTGGTGGTCGCGACCAACGAGAACGACGTGCTCGACGAGTTCTTCCGCACCGGCATCTACCGCGTGCGTGGCAGCGCCGACACCTTCGAGACCTCGAGCCCGTCGATGGACATCTCCAAGGCCAGCAACTTCGAGCGCTTCGTGTTCGACCTGCTGGGCCGCGACGCCGCGCGCACCAAGGCCCTGTTCGGCGATGCGCTGAACCGCGAAGGCCGCTTCGACCTGAGCGCCGACCCGCTGTTCGCCCAGGCGGCCAGCCGCTACGGCTTCGTCAGCGGCAAGAGCACGCACGCCAACCGCCTGGCCACCATCAAGGACACCTTCGAGCGCTTCGGCCAGATGATCGACACCCACACTGCCGACGGCGTCAAGGTGGCGCGCGAGCATCTGAAGGCTGGCGTGCCGATGATCGTGCTCGAGACCGCGCTGCCGATCAAGTTCGCGGCCACCATCGTCGAGGCCCTGGGCCAGGAGCCGAGCCGCCCGGCCAAGTTCGAGGGCATCGAGGCGCTGCCCAAGCGCGTCAAGGTGATGCCGTCCGACGCTGGGCTGGTCAAGGCCTATATCGCCGAGCACTGCGCCTGAGACCCCGGAGCCGTCAACATGAGTCAAGCCGAAGCCCCGCGCCGTCCCGGACTGATGAGCCTGGAGGAAGCGCTGGCCCGCCTGCTGGGCGCTGCCGCAGTCTTGCCGGGTGAGCTGGAACTGCCTACGCTCGAGGCCGACGGCCGCGTGCTGGCGCAGGACATCCGCTCGGCGCTGGACGTGCCGGGCTTCGACAACTCGTCGATGGACGGCTACGCGGTCAACAGCGCCGAGGTCGCGGCGGCTGTCGCTGTCGGCCAGGCGCTGCCGGTGTCGCAGCGCATTCCGGCTGGCCATTTCGGCCCCGCGCTCCAGCCTGGCAGCGGCGCGCGCATCTTCACCGGCGCGCCGGTTCCCGTTGGGGCCGATGCCGTCGTGATGCAGGAGGAGGCCGAAGTCCAGCCGGACGGCTCGGTCCGATTCCAGCAGGCTCCAGCCGCCGGCCAGTTTATCCGCCGCCGCGGCGAGGACATCAGGCGGGGCGAGGTCGTGCTGAGCGCCGGCACCCGCCTGGGTCCGGCCGAGCTGGGACTGGCCGCCAGCCTGGGCCTGGCCAGCCTGCCGGTGCGGGTGCGTCCGCGCGTGGCGCTGTTCTCGACCGGCGATGAGCTCGTCATGCCCGGCGAGGTCGCGCCCGAGGCGATGGCGCCCGGCGCGATCTACAACTCGAACCGCTATTTCCTCTCCGCCTTGCTGCGGCGACTGGGTTGCGAGGTCAGCGACCTCGGCATCGTGCCGGACCGGCGCGACGCCACCATCGAGGCCTTGCAGCAGGCCGCCGAATCGCACGACCTGATCGTCACCAGCGGCGGCGTCTCGGTCGGCGAGGAGGACCATGTCAAGCCGGCCGTGCAGCAGCTCGGCGGGCTCGACCTGTGGCAGATCGCGATCAAGCCCGGCAAGCCCTTTGCCCATGGCTGGATCGCGCGCGCCAACGACGCTGGCCGCTGCCATTTCGTCGGCCTGCCGGGCAACCCGGTGTCGAGCTTCGCGACCTTCCTGCTGCTGGTGCGGCCCCTGCTGCTGCGGCTGCAGGGCATCACGGCCGGGCCGGGCGTCATGCAGTCCGGCGCCGACGGCCTGCCGCCCGCGCTGGCCCTGCCGGCGCATTTCGACTGGCCGCGCGCGGATCGCCGGCGCGAGTTCCTGCGCGTGCGCCGCAACGCGGCCGGCGGCCTGGACCTGTTCCCGAACCAGAGCTCGGGCGTGCTGACCTCGGTCGCCTGGTGCGACGGCCTGGTCGACCTGCCGGCCGGCCAGACGGTCGCGCGCGGCGAGCTGGTCAACTTCCATCCCCTGGCGGCCCTGCTGGGCTGAAACCGCATGCAGATCGAAATCCGCTTCTTTGCCTCGCTGCGCGAGGCGCTCGGCACGGCCAGCCTGAGCTGGCAGACCGAGGCCACAACCGTCGGCGCGCTGCGCGACGAGCTGATTGCCCGCGGCGGTGTCTGGGCCGAGGCGCTCGCGCGCGGCCGTGCCGTGCGCGCCGCGCTTGACCAGGCCATGGTCGGTGACGAGGCACCGCTGCGCGACGGCGCCGAGGTCGCCTTCTTCCCGCCCGTGACCGGGGGCTGAGCATGTCCACTGCAGCATCCGAAAGCGGACAGCGCCGCGCCAGCGTCAGCATCCGTCACGAGGACTTCGACCTCGGCGCCGAGGTCGCTGCCCTGCGCGAGGGCATTCCCGCCGTCGGCGCGGTCTGCGCCTTCGTCGGCACCGTGCGTGACCGCAACGAGGGCGCGTCGGTCGCGACCATGGAGCTCGAGCATTACCCCGGCATGACCGAGAAGTCGATCGAGGCCATGATGGAGCAGGCCTTCGCCCGCTTCGACATCCTGGGCGCGCGGGTGGTGCACCGCGTCGGCCTGCTCCAGCCGCTGGATCAGATCGTGCTGGTCGCGGTCAGCTCGATGCACCGCGGCGAGAGCTTCCAGGCCTGCGAGTTCCTGATGGA
>CAZJQH010000289.1:0-2790 GCA_964547895.1 uncultured Chitinophaga sp.
GCGATCGACGCGCGCAAGATCGAGCGCGAGCTGGGCTGGAAGCCGGCCGAGACCTTCGAGACCGGCATCCGCAAGACGGTCGAGTGGTACCTGGCCAACCCGGACTGGGTGGCCCATGTGCAGAGCGGCAGCTACCGCGACTGGGTGGCCAAGCAGTACGCCAGCGAGGCCGAGTCGGCATGAGCACCGCCGACAAGATGCTCACCATCCTGCTGCTGGGCAGCAAGGGCCAGGTCGGCTGGGAGCTGCAGCGCAGCCTCAGCATCCTGGGACGCGTCGTCGCGCTGGATCGCCACAGCGCGGAGCATTGCGGCGACCTGGCCGACCTTGAGGGGCTGAAGGCGACGGTGCGCGCGCTGCGTCCGGCGGCGATCGTCAACGCCGCCGCCCATACCGCGGTCGACCGGGCCGAGAGCGAGCCCGAGCTGGCCCAGCTGGTCAACGCGCTGGCACCGCAGGCGCTCGCCGAGGCCGCGACCGAGGTTGGCGCCTGGCTGCTGCACTACAGCACCGACTATGTCTTCGACGGCAGCGGCAGCGCGCCCTGGCGCGAGGATGACGCGACCGGTCCGCTCAACACCTACGGCCGCAGCAAGCTCGAGGGCGAGCGCCTGATCGCGCAGGCCTGCCCCAAGCATCTGATCTTCAGGACCAGCTGGGTCTACGCCGCCCGTGGTGGCAACTTCGCCAGGACCATGCTGCGGCTGGCGGCCGAGCGCGAGCGCCTGACCGTGATCGACGACCAGCGCGGGGCACCCACTGGCGCCGAGCTGATCGCCGATGTCAGCGCGCACGCCCTGGCCCGGCTGCTGCGCACCGGCACCGGTGCCGGCATCTACCACCTGGCCGCTGCAGGTGAAACCAGCTGGCATGGCTATGCCAGCCACGTGATCACCACCGCGCGCCGGCTCAAGCCCGAGCTGGCGCTCAAGGTCCAGGCCATCGATCCGGTGCCGACCAGCGCCTTCCCGACCCCGGCGCGGCGTCCGCACAACTCGCGCCTGGACACGCAAAAGCTGCAGCAGGCCTTCGGCCTGAGCCTGCCGCCCTGGCAGCAGGGCGTCGAGCGCCTGCTGGCCGAGATCCTCTGAATCGACAAAAGCACAGACAGGGAAACCCCGATGAAACAACGCAAGGGCATCATCCTGGCCGGCGGCTCCGGCACCAGGCTGCATCCGGCCACGCTGGCGATCAGCAAGCAGCTGCTGCCGGTCTACGACAAGCCCATGATCTATTACCCGCTCAGCACGCTGATGTTGGCCGGCATCCGCGAGGTGCTGGTCATCAGCACTCCGCAGGACACGCCACGTTTCCAGCAGCTGCTCGGCGACGGATCCCAATGGGGCATGAGCATCGAGTACGCGGTCCAGCCCAGCCCTGACGGCCTGGCCCAGGCCTTCATCATCGGCGAGGCCTTCCTCGACGGTGCTCCGAGCGCTCTCGTGCTGGGCGACAACATCTACTACGGCCACGACTTCCAGCCGCTGCTGAAGGCCGCCGATGCGCAAGTGCAGGGCGCGACCGTGTTCGCCTATCACGTCAACGACCCCGAGCGCTACGGCGTGGTCGAGTTCGATGCGGCCGGCCGTGCCATCAGCATCGAGGAAAAGCCGGTCGTGCCCAAGTCCAACTACGCGGTCACCGGCCTGTACTTCTACGACAGCCAGGTGGTCGAGATCGCCAAGGCGGTCAAGCCCAGCGCGCGCGGCGAGCTCGAGATCACCTCGGTCAACCAGGCCTACCTGGAGCAGGGCGGCCTGACGGTGCAGACCATGGGCCGCGGCTACGCCTGGCTCGACACCGGCACCCACGACAGCCTGCTCGAGGCCGGCCAGTTCATCGCCACGCTCGAGAAACGCCAGGGCCTGAAAGTCGCCTGCCCGGAGGAAATCGCCTGGCGCAGCGGCTGGATCGACGACGCGCAACTGCAGCGCCTGGCTGACCCGCTGAGGAAGAACGGCTACGGCCAGTACCTGCTCGGCCTGCTCTCTTCCAGGGTGTTCTGAACATGCAGGTCATCCCCACCGAGATTCCTGAAGTCCTGATCATCGAACCCCGGGTGTTCGGCGACGCGCGCGGCTTCTTCTACGAGAGCTTCAACCAGCAGGCCTTCGACGCCGCCATTGGCACGCAGTACCAGTTCGTGCAGGACAACCACAGCCGAAGCGCCAGGGGCGTGCTGCGCGGCCTGCACTACCAGCTCGCGCCCAGGGCGCAGGGCAAGCTGGTGCGGGTGGTGCGCGGCGCGGTGTTCGACGTCGCGGTCGACCTCCGCCAGAGTTCGCGCAGCTTCGGTCAATGGGTCGGCGTGGAGCTGAGCGAGGACAACCAGCGCCAGCTCTGGATCCCGCCCGGCTTCGCGCATGGATTCCTGGTGCTGAGCGAGTCGGCCGACTTCCTCTACAAGACCACCGACTACTACAGCCCCGAGCATGAGCGTTGCATCGCCTGGGACGACCCGGCTATCGGCGTCCGGTGGCCCGATGTCGGCAGCGCACCGCAGCTGTCGGCCAAGGATCAGCAGGGCAGGGCACTGACGCAGGCAGAGCTGTTCGACTGAGCGGAATTCCCTGCGCTCGATCAAGCTGGCCGGGAAGGCCGTTTTTTTCTGTATATAATCATGGCTTCCGATCGGTGTGCAATGCATCGTATTCCCCGATAGCTCAGTCGGTAGAGCGCCGGACTGTTAATCCGTAGGTCCCTGGTTCGAGCCCAGGTCGGGGAGCCAGAAATTCAATGCGGGATTAGCTCAGTTGGTAGAGCGATACCTTGCCAAGGTATAGGTCGAGA
>CAZJQH010000290.1:0-2790 GCA_964547895.1 uncultured Chitinophaga sp.
ATATGCCAGATCGTGATGCCGGCCCTGTCCGTGGTGGAGGTTGTAGCTGGTCTTGAGGTCGAGCACGACGAGAACGAGCAGCGCAAGGAGCCGACCGTCAGCGAGAAGGTCGCCCTGGCACAAGCGATTGCGGAGCGGCTGAGGGAGCGGCATGGGGGTGATCGGAAGTCGGATCAAGCGGGAAAAATTTCACACTTGATCGAGGACGCCGGCCGCACCAAGAACATCGCTGCCGCCAAGGCTGGCCTGGGCAGCGGCAAGACGCTGGAGGCCATGTTCCAGTGCCTGCACAACCCGACCGCCAGACTCTGCGCCAGCATCACCAGCCCGGCCCCGGATGCTTCAAATGTGAACACTGTTCACAAATTTGAACTTTTTTGAACACCTGGAACCATTCACATTTCGATTCACAAACGGGCTGACCAAGGTCGACAATGGCAGGGTGAACACCGACAAGCACGATTACGGCACCATCCACGAGAACGGCGGACACCCACCCCACCTGTTCTACCCACCCAGGGTGCCCAGGCGCGAAATCGACTGGGAGAGGGTGGGCATGCGCTGGATGGCTGGCCGAAGCGATAACGAGACTCGCCTCTACAGATTCTTCCTGGGCATCGGGGATTTCCTCAGCCGTCTCAAGCGTCGTCAGCCCAAGACCCTGGTCAACCAGTTGGTCGAGGACCCGGGGCATTGGGACCGCGCTATCGACTACACGCACGCTCATGTGACCACCGCCTGCAGCAAGCGGCCAGATACCGATGGCACCACTGGCGGCAAGAGTTTTCGAGACAGGCAAAGTGACTGACCCAATCTCCGGCATGGCCAAGGACCTGCAGGCTGATGTTCCCAAGACTGGCACCGAGGCCAAGCCAGTGGCGCCTGACGACGATCCGTACAAGCGCAGCCTCCAAGGAGCTGGAGGCGTGGTGCTGGCCGAGGCTCAAGCCCAGGGTCATACCCAACTGCACCTACAGAAAACTCTAGGTTGGCCGCATGGTGGTGCGTGTGATCAAAACTTAGCTGAGTGTCGCGCTGCTGGCGCTGGTTTGGCTACACGTCGGCTACATGGGTCGAAAACTCTGTGCTGCAGTCTGTAAACAGTCTGTAAGAGCTTCCAGAAAGCAAAAAACCCGCATTGCTGCGGGTTCCTTGGAAGCGACCTACGTCGTTGATATCTTGGCGGAAAGGGAGGGATTCGAACCCTCGATACGGTATAACCGTATACCGGATTTCGAGTCCGGCGCATTCGACCACTCTGCCACCTTTCCTGTGTCGAAGCCAGCATTCTAGCAGGCTTCTCGAGTTTTTTACGCCGCTTCGCGCAAAAGCTGCAGTGCGTCGTCGGCCTCGGCCGCGCTGGCGCCTTCAGCGACCTCGGCCATCTCGTGCATCGCGGGGCTGGCGCTCCAGCCCTGGGCCTTGAGGTGGGCGATCGCCTCGCCGCAATGCTTGGGAGAGGCGTAGCCACGGCTTTGCAGCAGCACACGGCCACGGGCGTCGGCGAGCTTGTAGTAGAACAGGCCGTCCTTCTCGCGGTACTGCTTGAAGGTCGGAAGCGTCGCCTTGTCGGCCTTCTTCTGGCTCTCGGCCGCGGCCTGCAGCGGGCGCAGGCCGACGGCGTGGCGCAGCCGGGCGGTGAAGGGGGTGGCGACCGCGCGCGCCTTGGCGGCGCCAGCCAGCAGCATTGCCTCGACCTTCTCGGGGTTGGCCATCAGGTCCTCGTAGGTCGCGCGCATCGGAGCGATCTCGGAGTCGATGCGCTCGAACAGCTGCTGCTTGGCATCGCCCCAGCTGATGCCGTCGGCGTAGGCCCGGGCGAAAGCGGCGGTTTCCTCGGGCGTCGCGAAGGCCTGGTAGATCTGGAACAGCGCCGAGCCCTCGGTGTCCTTGGGCTCGCCGGGCGCCTTGGAGTCGGTCACGATGCCCATGATGAGCTTTTTCAGCTGCTCGCGCGGGGCGAACAGCGGGATCGTGTTGTCGTAGCTCTTGCTCATCTTGCGGCCGTCGAGGCCGGGCAGGGTGGCGACGGCGTCCTCGATCACCGCCTCGGGCAGCACGAAATGCTCGCCGTACTGGTGGTTGAAGCTCGACGCCATGTCGCGCGCCATCTCGATGTGCTGGATCTGGTCGCGGCCCACCGGCACCAGGTTGGCGTTGAACATCAGGATGTCGGCCGCCATCAGCACCGGGTACATGAACAGGCCGGCGGTCACGCCGTCATCCGGATCGGCGCCGGCGGCGGCGTTCTTGTCCAGCATCGCCTTGTAGGCATGGGCGCGATTGAGCAGGCCCTTGCCGGTCTGGCAGGTCAGGACCCAGGTCAGCTCGGGGATCTCGGGGATGTCGGACTGGCGGTAGAAGGTGACCTTGGCCGGGTCCAGGCCGCAGGCGATCCAGGTGGCGGCGATCTCGAGCGTCGAGCGCTGCACGCGGGCCGGGTCGCCGGTCTTGATCAGGGCGTGGTAGTCGGCCAGGAACAGGAAGCTCTCAGTGTTGGGCAGGCGGCTGGCGCGCACGGTCGGACGCACGGCGCCGACGTAGTTGCCGAGGTGGGGCGTGCCCGAGGTGGTGATGCCGGTGAGGACGCGGACAGGACTCATGTCAGGAATGCAGGAATGGGGTCAGACAAGGAAGGGGGCGGCCAGGCTCACAGCAGCAGCCAGCGCAGCGGCGCCAGCAGCAGCTCGATCACGCCGGCGCCGAGCGCCATCAGCGGGCGCAGCCAGAGGTTGCCGACGATGCCGCTGATGACCAGCGCCATCACGATGAAGAAGCCCCAGGGCTCGA
>CAZJQH010000291.1:0-2769 GCA_964547895.1 uncultured Chitinophaga sp.
CGGTTGCGCTCGACGTTCTCGAGCTCGCCCTTGCGCACCGACACGCTCAGGCCCGTCCCTTCCGAGACCTCGACCCCGCCGTCAAGCGCGCCGAGCGAGCGGGCGTGCGAGAGCGCGAGGTCGGAGAGTTCCTCGAACTGGGCGCGGCTGAACTGGAAGCCGGCTTCGGGGCGCTCACGGGGAGCGGTGGCGGGGGTGGAGGCGGCGCTGGTCTTCTTCATGTCGGCGGCTATGATACTTGGCATGTCACGCAAACCCACCAAAGGCTATTACGTCAAAGGCCATTTCGTCGCCGAAGGCAGCGAACTCGACCTCGAGCTCAAGCGCGAACTGCGCGGCGATGTCGACCGCAGCCGGACCGATCTCAAGAAACACAGCGAGCACCTGCAGTCGCTCGGCGAGCAGCTGATGACGCTGCGCAAGGGGCTGATGGACAAGCTCGGCCTGCCGGATCGCCTGCTCGAGGCGATCGCCGAAGCCAGGCGCATCACCAACTTCGAGGGCAAGCGGCGCCAGATGCAGTTCATCGGCAAGCTGATGCGCAAGCTCGACGAGGCGACCGTGGCCGCGATCGAGGAAGCACTCGAGGTCCAGCACCAGGGCAGCGCCAAGGACACGCAGCGCCTGCACCTGGCGGAGCAGTGGCGCGACCGCCTGATCGCAGAGGACGAGGCACTGCAGCAATGGCTGGCGCTTGACCCCGATGCCGACCTGCAGCGCCTGCGCACCCTGATCCGCCAGGCCCGCAAGGACGCACAGGCCAGCCCTGAGCAGCCCGGCGCCGCGCCGCGCCACGGCAAGTCCTACCGCGAGATCTTCCAGCTCGTGCGCGCCAAGCTCGACGGCGATGCCGCCGCAGCACAGGCGGCCGAGGACGCGGGCAAAAACGGAGAAGACGCATGAGTGAAGCCCTGCACACGGGCCCGGATCCGGTCCGGATCGGCATCGTCTCGATCAGCGACCGCGCCTCCTCGGGCATCTACCAGGACCAGGGCCTGCCCGCGCTGCAGGACTGGCTTGGCCGCGCGCTCAAGAACCCGATCGAGTTCGAGGCCCGGCTGATCCCCGACGAGCAGGACACCATCAGCGCCACCCTGGTCGAGCTGGTCGATGCCGGCTGCTCGCTGGTGCTGACCACCGGCGGCACCGGACCGGCGCTGCGCGATGTCACGCCCGAGGCCACGCTGGCGGTGGCGCACAAGGAAATGCCGGGCTTTGGCGAGCAGATGCGCCAGATCAGCCTGGCCTTCGTGCCGACCGCCATCCTGTCGCGCCAGGTCGCGGTGATCCGCCACCACAGCCTGATCATCAACCTGCCGGGCCAGCCCAAGGCGATCGCCGAGACGCTCGAGGGCCTGAAGGACGCCGAGGGCAATCAAAAGGTCAACGGCATCTTCGCTGCCGTGCCCTACTGCATCGACCTGATCGGCGGTCCCTACCTCGAGACCCACGACGAGGTCTGCAAGGCCTTCCGGCCCAGGAACGCGATCCGGCCGCCGCGCGGCTGATCCGTCCAGCGCTGCTTCAGCCCAGCCAGCCGGGCTGGCAGCGCATCACTTGCCGACCATCTCGTTGAACTTGTCGGCCGGGAAATGCTCGACCTTGGCCGCATCGGCCGGCAGACCGGGCGCGCGCGCGCAGGCCAGCTTCTCGATCGCCTGCCACAGCAGCGCGATCTGGTGCTCGTGGCCGGCCGCGTTGTCGATCAGGCCGCGCATGGCCTGCGAGAGCGGATCGTCGTTCTGCGTCACGCCATAGGCCGAGAAGCCCATCTTGGACGCCGCCTCCTCGCGCCGGGCATCGGCCTCGGCCTGGATGATGCGCGCCGGGTTGCCGACCGCCGTGGCGCCAGCCGGCACCGGCTTGGTCACCACCGCGTTGCTGCCGATCTTGGCGCCATCGCCGACCGTGAAGCCGCCCAGCACCTTGGCGCCGGCACCGACGACCACGTCCTTGCCCAGTGTCGGATGCCGCTTGGCGCCCTTGTAGAGCGAGGTGCCGCCCAGCGTGACGCCGTGGTAGATGGTGCAGCCGTCGCCGATCTCGGCCGTCTCGCCGATCACCACCCCCATGCCATGGTCGATGAAGACGCGCTCACCGATCTGCGCCCCCGGATGGATCTCGATCCCGGTCAGGAAGCGCCCGAGATGCGAGATGAAGCGCCCCAGCCAGCGATGGCCGCGCGTCCAGCAACCATGGGCGAGGCGGTGCAGCACGACGGCATGCAGGCCCGGGTAACAGGTCAAGACCTCCCAGCGCGAGCGAGCGGCCGGGTCGCGTTCCAGGATGCAGGCGATGTCGGTCTTGATGCGGTCGAACATAGGACAGGAATGAGCTGACAGGCCTCGAGTCTAGCGCTTCGCCCTGGCGGCGGTCTGCAGCATCGCGCGCGCCACCCCGCGCAGGATATGGATTTCCTCCTCGCTCGGCTCGGCGCGGTTGAACAGCTGGTTCAGCCGCGGCATCAGCTTCTTGGGCGCTACCGGATCGAGGAAGCCGACCTCGACCAGCGCCTGTTCCAGGTGGACCAGCATGCCGGCGACTGCCGCCGCATCGGCCTGGCGCAAGGGCGCGGCCCCGGAGGGCGCGAGCGCGAAGCCGCCCAGCGCCTGGCGCCACTCGTAGGCGATCAGCTGCACCGCGGCCGCCAGGTTCAGCGAGCCGTAGTCGGGCGCGGTCGGGATGCTCAGCGCCACATGGCAGCGGTACACATCCTCGTTCTTCATGCCGAAGCGCTCGCAGCCGAACAGGAAGGCGACGCCAGCGGGG
>CAZJQH010000292.1:0-2766 GCA_964547895.1 uncultured Chitinophaga sp.
GCCTTCCTCACGCTGAAGCTGGAGCAGTGACCTGAAATCTGTGCCGCGCCGCCTCTGCCTGCATGCGCTGCCCATCGCAGCGCTGGGCCTTGCGCTGGGCGCCCGGCCGGGATGGTCGGCGCCGGCCGAGGTCTGGCTGGTGCTGTCCTCGCCTGGCGGCGTGCACCTGGCAACGGCCCGGCGGCTGCAGGAACTGTGGGAGCGTGATGATCTGCCCCCGCTCAGCTGGCGCTCCGGGATCTGGTCCGAGCTGGATTCCGGCACGGGAGCCTTGCCGCAGCTGGTCGTCACGCTGGGGATCGAGGCCTATCAGCAAGGCGTCGAGCGCAGCCTGTCCAGGCCGGCCTGGCAGGGCGTGCCGGTGCTGGCGGCCCTGTTGCCGCAGGCCCAGTTTCCAGCATCCGCGGCCCGGGGCAGCTGGCGGGCTGCGGCGGTCCTGCTCGACCAGCCGCTGGAGCGCATCGCCCAGCTGCTGAGGCTCGCCTTGCCGCAGCATTTGCGCATCGGAGTCTTGTTCGGCCCTGATTCGGCCAGCCTCAGGCCGGCGCTGGGGCGTGCACTGAGCGCGCGCGGCCTCAAGCTGGTGGCGCAGACGGTGGCGGATGGCGGAGAGAATCTCTATCCAGTCCTGCGCGCAGTGCTCGATGATGCCGACCTGCTGCTGGCCCTGCCCGACAAGCAAGTCTTCCAGACTGCCAATATGCACAACATCCTGCTGGCCGCCTATCGCCGGCGAGTTCCCGTGGTCAGTTATTCTGCCGCCCATGTGCGCGCCGGTGCGCTGCTGTCCCTGCATACCGAGCCCGCCAACGTCGCGCGCCAGCTCGCCAGCGCCTTGCGCCAGTGGCAGGCGGGCAATGGCTTGCCGCCCCCTGCAGTGGCCAGTAGTGCCTCGGTGGCCATCAACGATCAGGTCGCCCGCTCGATCGGCCTGTCCTTGCCGCCGGCGCTCGAACTCGAGCGTGCACTGGCGTCCAGGGGGAGCGCGCCATGATGCAGGCCTTTGGCATCCGGCTGCGACTGTTCCTGGCGGCGGGCCTGCCGGCTGTGCTGGCCATCATCGCCTTGCTGCAGGGCTTCCTGTCGCATTACGACCGCACGCTGCAGCAGACCATTCAAGACCATTCCGCCGGGCTGGCAAGACAGATTGCCGCTTCGGCCGAGTTCCCGCTGTTTGCCAGGAACCTGTCGGCGCTGCAGCATCTCGCCGTCGGTGGTCGCAAATCGGATCGGCATATTGCAGCGATCTCGATCCTGACGCCGGATCGTCGTCTGCTGGTTGCTGACGGACCTGCCACGAATCCGGCCCGGGTGGCCACGCTGGGGCCGGGCCGGCCGGTCCAGCTCGGTGAGCGCATGGCGGCCCTGGCCGAGATCCGCTCCACCGTGCTGGAGGATTTCGGCATGGCCGAGGAGAGCGGGCCTGCCCTGATGGGCGATCAGCGACGGCTGCTCGGCTATGTCCTGGTCGAGGTCGAGCTCTCGGCGCTGCAGCAGCAGCGCCAGGAACTGCAGCAGTGGGCGCTGGTCGTGACCTTGTCCAGCCTGCTGATGGCCGGCTTGCTGTCGGTGGCGATCGCCTCCAGCGTGACCCGGCCGCTGGCGCGCGTCTCCGCTGCGGTGGCCCGACTCAGAGAGGGCATGCTGGGGACGCGGGTCGATGTCCGCCGCACCGGGGTGCTGCGCCCGCTGGCGGACGGGATCAACGCCATGGCGGACCGCCTGGCCGAGCACGAGGCCGAGCTGCAGCAGCGCGTGCTGCAGGCGACCGAGGAGCTGCGCCGGCAGAAGGAGGCGGCCGAGCGCTCGGCCCGGATCGACCCGCTCACCGGCCTGCTCAACCGGCGCGCCTTCAACGAACTGGCCGAACGCGAGATCCAGCGCGCCCGGCGCTTCCGCCAGCCGATGTCGCTGCTGGTGATCGACCTGGATCGCTTCAAGTCGATCAACGATAGCCATGGCCACCTGGTCGGCGATGCCGTGCTGGAGGATTTTGCCCGGGTGGCATCAGAGCAGTTGCGCTCGCTCGACATCATCGCCCGCCTCGGCGGCGAGGAGTTCGTCGTCCTGCTGCCCGGCACCGATCCGGAGAGCGCCTTCCAGCTCGCCGAGCGCATGCGACAGGCGATCGCCAGCAACAGCATGGCGCTGGAGGGCGTGACGCTGCGTTACACCGCGAGCTTCGGCATCGCGGGCTTCGAGCCGCGCCAGCCGAGCCTGGAGCGCTGGGTGGCCCGCGCTGACGCCGCGCTCTATGGAGCCAAGGCCAAGGGGCGCAACCGGGTCGAACTGGCGCTTGGCTGGGGCGACCCGGACCTGCCGCTCTGAGCCGGCGGTTTCAGGCCGGCTGGTCGGGCTCGATCAGGCCAGGCGGGCCTGGTGGCGCGCGATCTGGGCGCGCACCTGCGCCGGCGCGGTGCCGCCGAGCGTGTTGCGTGCGTTCAGGCTGCCGCGCAAGCTTAAGGCATCGAACACGTCCTTCTCGATCGAGGCATGGAAGCCCTGCAGCACGGCCAGCGGCAGCTCGGACAGGTCGACGCCGTGGCTGGTCGCGGCCTTGACCGCGTGCGCCACCGTCTCGTGCGCGTCGCGGAAGGGCACGCCCTTCTTGACCAGGTAGTCGGCCAGGTCGGTCGCGGTGGCATAGCCTTTGAGTGCGGCCTGCTCCATCGCCTGGGCGTTGACGCTGATGCCGCCTTCCTTGATGCCTGTGGCCGGATTGAGCTGGCCGCCGATCATCTCGGCGAAGATGCGCAGCGTGTCCTT
>CAZJQH010000293.1:0-2765 GCA_964547895.1 uncultured Chitinophaga sp.
CGGCCTCGACCAGCGCAAGCGCTGCGGCGCCGGTGGCGATGTTGCCGCCGATGACCTGAACCTGCGGATAGTTCTGCTTGACCCAGCGCACGCGCTCGATCACGCCCTTGGAGTGGCCGTGGGCGGTATCGACGACGATGGCATCGACGCCGGCCTTGACCAGGGCCTCGACGCGCTCCTCGGTACCGGCGCCGACGCCGACCGCAGCACCCACGCGCAGGCGACCCGAGGTGTCACGCGCGGCGTTGGGGAAGTTGAGCTGCTTGGTGATGTCCTTGACGGTGATCAGGCCCTTGAGCTCGAAGTTGTCGTTGATGACCAGCAGGCGCTCGAGCTTGTGCTTGTTGAGCAGGGCCTTGGCTTCCTCGGGGGTGGTGCCCTCGGGCACGGTGATCAGGCGCTCCTTGGGCGTCATGATCTCGCGCACCGGCAGGTCGTAGCGGGTCTCGAAGCGCAGGTCGCGGCCGGTCACGATGCCGACCACCTTGCCGCCATCGATCACCGGGAAGCCGGAGAAGCCGAGTTCCTCGGACATCTGCAACACCTGGTAGACGGTGGTGTCGGGAGTGATGACGAAGGGATCGCGCAGCACGCCGGACTCGTAGCGCTTGACCTTGGCCACCTGGGCGGCCTGCTCCTGCGGGGTCAGGTTCTTGTGCACGATGCCAATGCCGCCCTCCTGGGCGATGGCGATCGCCAGCCGGGCTTCGGTCACGGTATCCATGGCGGCGGACACCAGCGGCAGGTTCAGGGTGATGTCGCGGGTGAACTGGGTCGCGAGAGAAGTGTCCTTGGGCAGGACCTGGGAATAGGCCGGCACCAGCAACACGTCGTCGAAGGTGAGGGCTTTACCGAGTAGGCGCATGTGTAAGGCTCCAAAAGCGCTATTGTAATGTCCCCCATAGCTGTAGCAAACTGCAAGCTCAGCTGGGAGATCGCAATGAACCGATTATCACGACTATGCAGACAATCGCCGAAGCCGGAAAAGCGCTGGCAGGGCAGTGGCAGCGCCGCGCTGGCCTGCGCCCTGCTCGCCCTGCTGGCGGCTGCCAGCCCGCTGGCACAGGCCCAGGGCAGCTGGGTGTGGCTTGACGAGCAGGGCCGCAAGGTCTACAGCGACATCCCGCCCCCCGCTTCGGTGCCAGAAAGGCGCATCCAGCAACGACCGGGCAGCGACGGCCTGCTGACCGTGAGCCCGGCTGCCGCCACTGGCGCCCCCGCGGCGGATGGCTTGACGGCCCCAGCCAGCGATGCCAGCCGCCAGAATCCGGCGCGCAAGGGCAGCGCCGATTCGGCCGCCCCACTCTACCAGCGCAACGAGGAGGCACTGCGCGAGAACTGTCGTCGCGCACGCTCCGCGCTGCAGACGCTCAATTCGGGCCTGCAACTCTACATGCTCAACGAAAAGGGCGAGCAGGTCGAGATGGACGCAACCGGCCGGGCGCAGGAGATCCAGCGCATGCAGCAGGCCGAGCGCGACAACTGCGTGCCGGAACGCGACAAGGGCAAGCGCCAGTAGCGCTGCGCGGTGCCAGCCTCAATAGCCCTGCTTGGCGCCAGGGCGGCGCCGCGCGAACAGGCCGGCGTTGCGCGTGCCCTGAGACTGGAAACGTTCCCGCCGGGCCACCTTGGGATCGACGCGCAGCTGGCGCCAGAACTCGATTCGGTCTTGCTCGCGCAGCACGGTGTCGGCAGCCGCCTTGCGGCCCCAGATGCCACAACCGATGGTCTCGCGCTCGGCCAGCTCGGGGTGAAGCTCGAGCCAGCCGCTGGCCTGCAAGGCATCGCCGAGCAGGCTGCCCGAAGGCAGATCGAGCTCGCATTCGAGCACGCGGCGCGGCGCGGGTGAATAGGCCAGCGTGATCCTCATCCCTCAGCCCTCGCCATAGACCTGGTCGGCACGCTTGACGAATGCATCCACCAGGCTGCCGGCGATCTTGTCGAACACCGGGCCCACGAGAGCCTCGAGCGTGCGGCTGGAAAAGGCGTAATGCAGCGTGAAGACGATCTTGCAGGCCTTCTGCTCCGGGCCGCCAAGGGGGATGAACTCCCAGACCCCGTCCAGGTGCGAGAACGGCCCGTCAACCAGCTCGAGCTTGATGCTGCGCTCGCCGTCGTGGGTGTTGCGCGTGGTGAAGCTCTTCCTGATGCCGCTGATGGCCATGCCGACACGGGCGACCACGGCATCGCCCTGCTCCTCGAGCACAGCGCCTTCGTTGCACCAGGGCAGGAATTCAGGGTAACGCGGAACGTCGGCCACCAGCGCGAACATTTCGGGCGCGCTGTGCCAGAGCAGGACAGTTTTGTGAACGCTTTTCATACAATCATCGGTCGACCCGGGATTGTATTGGCCCGGGGACTCCCCATTTGAGCAGCATGGCCACCAACAAGAAAACTTCCGCCCAGCGCGACCCGCGCATCGCCGACAACAAGAAGGCGCTCTTCAACTATCACATCGAGGAGCGCTACGAGTGCGGCATGGTGCTGGAAGGCTGGGAGGTCAAGGCGCTGCGCGAAGGCAAGGTGCAGCTGACCGACGGCTATGTGCTGATCCGCGAGGGCGAGCTGTTCCTGATCGGCTGCCAGGTCAATCCGCTGCGCGGCGTCTCGCCCTTCGTGCGCGCCGACAGCGCCCGCATCAAGAAGCTGCTGCTGCACCGCGAGGAGATCAAGCGCCTGATCGGCAAGGTCGAGCAGAAGGGCTACACCCTGGTGCCGCTCAACCTGCACTGGAAGAACGGCCGCGTCAAGTGCGAGATCGCGCT
>CAZJQH010000294.1:0-2764 GCA_964547895.1 uncultured Chitinophaga sp.
CCGAGTAGCGAGTCACAGCATGTCAGACACCGCCATCCTGGAGCGTCCGTCGAGCGGCGGATCCGAACCGGCCTCCCCCCCCTTGCTGGAAATCCGCGGCATCCGCAAGGCCTTCCCCGGAGTGGTCGCGCTCGACAACGTCTCGTTCCGGCTCAAGCGCGGCACCGTGCACGCGCTGATGGGCGAGAACGGCGCCGGCAAGTCGACCCTGATGAAGATCATCGCCGGCGTCTACATACCGGACCAGGGCGAGATCCTGCTCGACGGCAAGCCGGTCACGATGAAGGAGCCGGTCGACGCGCTGATGCAGGGCATCGCGATGATCCACCAGGAACTCAACCTGATGCCGCACATGACGGTGGCCGAGAACATCTGGATCACGCGCGAGCCGCGCAACCGCTTCGGCTTCGTCGACCACCGGGAACTGCGGCGCCGGACGCAGGCGCTGTTCGACCGCCTCAACATCGACATCGACCCCGAGATCGAGATCCAGACCCTGTCGGTGGCCAGCCGCCAGATGGTCGAGATCGCCAAGGCGGTGTCGTGGAACTCGGACGTGCTGATCATGGACGAGCCGACCTCGGCGCTGACCGAGAAGGAAGTCGCCCACCTGTTCGAGATCATCCGCAGCCTGCGCGCCGAGGGCAAGGGCATCATCTACATCACGCACAAGATGAACGAGCTGTTCGAGATCGCCGACGAGTTCTCGGTGTTCCGCGACGGCAAGTACATCGCGACCTGCGCCTCCAGCGACGTCACGCGCGACGACATCATCCGCATGATGGTCGGGCGCGAGATCACCCAGATGTTCCCCAAGGAGACGGTACCGATCGGCGAGGTGGTGCTGTCGGTGCAGAACCTCACGCTCGACGGCGTCTTCCATGACGTCTCGTTCGACATCCGCGCCGGCGAGATCCTGGGCCTGGCCGGCCTGGTCGGCTCGGGCCGCTCCAACGTCGCCGAGACCCTGTTCGGCGTCACGCCGGCGAGCTCGGGCAGCATCACGATCCGCGGCCAGCAGATGGTGATCGACCAGCCGGCCAAGGCGATGGCCGCCGGCATGGCCTTCCTGACCGAGGACCGCAAGGACACCGGCTGCTTCCTCTGCCTCGACATCCAGGACAACATGGAGCTGGCTGTGCTCAACAGCCGCTACGTCAACAAGCTCGGCTTCGTGCAGAGCGGCCAGCTGGCCAAGGACTGCATCGACATGTCGCGCCGCCTGCGCGTCAAGACGCCGCACATGCAGGAGACGATCCAGAACCTGTCGGGCGGCAACCAGCAGAAGGTGCTGGTCGGGCGCTGGCTGCTGACCAACCCCTCGATCCTGATCCTCGACGAGCCCACCCGTGGCATCGACGTCGGCGCCAAGGCCGAGATCCACCGCCTGGTCAGCGAACTGGCCGGCCAGGGCGTCGCGATCCTGATGATCTCGTCCGAGATGCCCGAGGTGCTCGGCATGAGCGACCGCGTCGCGGTCATGCACGAGGGTCGCATCACCGGCATCCTGGATCGCCAGGACGCCAACCAGGTCAGCGTCATGGACCTGGCCGCCAAGTAAATCCCGGAGACAAAAATGAGCAATTCCGCCGCCACCACCATGAACTCGCTACCAACCCCCTTCAAGCTCAAGCTGCCGCAGGAGGCCAGCATCTTCCTGGTGCTGCTGGGCATCGGCCTCTTCTTCGAGGCGCTGGGCTGGTACGTCAACGGCCAGAGCTTCCTGTTCAACCTCGACCGGCTGCAGATCATCGTGCTGCAGATGGCCGTGATCGGCATCATCGCGATCGGCGTCAACCTGGTGATCATCACCAGCGGCATCGACCTGTCGTCGGGCTCGGTGGTCGCGGCGGCAGCGGTGGTCGCCGCCAGCCTGGCCCAGGTGTCGGACTTCCCGCGCGCGGTGTTCCCGGCCCTGACCGACCTGCCCATCATCTGGCCGATCCTGGCGGGCGCCTTCACCGGACTGGTGATCGGCCTGCTCAACGGCTCGCTGATTGCCTACACCATGATCCCGCCCTTCATCGCCACCCTGGGCACCATGGTGGCGGCACGCGGCTTTGCCAAGTGGTTCACCGGTGGCATGCCGGTCTCGATGCTGACCGACGACTTCGCCTGGATCGGCTCCGGTGCCAACCCGGTCATCATCTTCCTGGTGCTGGCGGTGATCTTCCACGTCGTGCTGCGCTACACCCGCTTCGGCAAGTTCACCTACGCCATCGGCGCCAACCGCCAGGCGGCCATCGTCTCGGGCATCAACGTCAACCGCCACCTGATCTGGGTCTACACCATCGCCGGCCTGCTGGCGGGCATCGCAGGCACCGTGACCGCCTCGCGCGCCATCTCGGGCCAGTCGGGCATGGGCGTGATGTACGAACTCGACGCGATCGCCGCGGTCGTGATCGGCGGCACCTCGCTGGTCGGCGGCAAGGGCCGCATCACCGGCACCGTGATCGGCGTGCTGATCCTGGGCGTGATGACCTCGGGCTTCACCTTCATCCGCATCGACGCCTACTACCAGGAGATGGTCAAGGGCGCGATCATCGTCGCCGCCGTGATCGCCGACCAGTACCGCAACAAGAAGAAGCGCTGAGCACCATCACTGATTCAGCCGAAAGCGTAGCCGGGACAACCCTGGCTACGCTTTTCCGATTCCCCACGCAAGTCAAACACCGGCTCGATTAAACGGCAGAAGGTTTGACATCTCCGCTCAGTGCGCCGCCGCCCCCACCACCGCGTCGGGCTTGACCCGCAGCAGCAGCGC
>CAZJQH010000295.1:0-2764 GCA_964547895.1 uncultured Chitinophaga sp.
GTAGCGCTCGGGGTCCAGCCCCATGTTGCGCACCACGTTCGGGTGCACCTGGCCGCAACCGCCGACTTCCAGCCAGCGCCCGGCCAGCGGGCCGCTCGCGAAGGCGATGTCGATCTCGGCGCTCGGCTCGGTGAAGGGGAAGAAGCTCGGACGGAAGCGCAGCACCAGGTCATCCGACTCGAAGAAGCTGCGGCAGAAGTCGGTGAAGACGAACTTCAGGTCCTTGAAGCTGATGTTCTCGCCGATCCACAGGCCTTCGCACTGGTGGAACATCGGCGAGTGGGTCGCGTCGCTGTCGACGCGGTAGGTGCGGCCCGGCACGATGACGCGGATTTCGGGCATGGCGCCAGAGTACAGGCCAACGCCATCGTCCTGGCGGTTCTGCTTGACATGCTGGACCGCGTGGCGCACCTGCATCGGGCTGGTGTGGGTGCGCAGCAGGTTGGGCTCGCCGCCCTGGGCACCTTCGACGTAGAAGGTGTCGTGCATCGAACGCGCCGGATGGTCCTCGGGCGTGTTGAGCGCGGTGAAGTTGTACCAGTCGCACTCGATCTCGGGGCCGTCGGCGACCTCGAAGCCCATCGAGCCGAAGATGGCCTCGATGCGCTCGAGCGTCAGGCTGACCGGGTGCAGGCCGCCGGTGCCGCGGGTGCGGCCCGGCAGGGTGACGTCGAGGGCTTCCGCCTGCAGCTGGCGCTGCAGCTCGGCCTCGGCCAGCGCAGCGCGGCGCTCGTTGAGGGCGGCCTCGATCGCCTGCTTGGCGACGTTGACGGCGGCGCCGCGCGTCTTCTTCTCTTCCACGCTCAGGGCGGCCATGCCCTTCATGAGTTCGGTCACGCGACCGCTCTTGCCCAGGAACTGGGCCTTGGCGTTTTCCAGGTCGGCGGGGGTGGCGGCTTGCGCGAACAGTTCGCGCGCGGCGCTCACCAGGGCATCGAGGTCGTTCATCTCAACGGTCCAACAGGCGGATTCTCGGAATCCAAATGAAAAAGGGCCAGTGCCTCATCGGCGCCGGCCCTCAAATGCTCGGGTTCGGGTGCAGCTAAGGGTCTAGCTTGCAGCAGGCCGCTCAGGCTTCACCAGAACCGGGCGTCCATCAGGCGGCCAGCTTGGCCTTGACCTGGGCGACGATGGCAGCGAAAGCGGCTTCGTCGTGGACAGCCAGATCGGCCAGCATCTTGCGGTCGATCTCGATGGCAGCCTTCTTCAGGCCGTTGGCGAACTGGCTGTAGGTCAGGCCCAGGCCACGTGCAGCGGCGTTGATACGGGTGATCCACAGGCGGCGGAACACGCGCTTCTTGGCACGGCGGTCACGGTAGGCGTACTGGCCAGCCTTCATCACCGCCTGCTTGGCGATGCGATAGACGTTACCACGGCGGCCGCGGAAACCCTTGGCCAGTTTCAGGACTTTCTTGTGACGGGCACGTGCGGTGACACCACGTTTGACGCGAGGCATAGTATTCTCCTAGTTCGTCGTTGAATTACAGGCCCATGCCGGGCAGCATCTGTGCCATGTGACCCATATTGGTCTCATGGACATTCACTGCGCCGCGCAGATGGCGCTTGTTCTTGGTGGTCTTCTTGGTCAGGATGTGACGCTTGAAGGCTTGACCGCGCTTGACGGTGCCACCCGGACGAACGCGAAAACGTTTCTTCGCACTGCTCTTGGTCTTCATCTTGGGCATTTCTATGCTCCTTATGGTTTGTGCTCGTGAGGCGCCGCGAACCCAATCGCGGTCTTGTACTGGCCCCGAGCCACTTGGGGGTGCATCACGGGCGAACCCGCAACGCTTGCGGCGCGAACGCCGCTGGACCCGGACTGGCGACCAACCAGTCCGAACCCGGATTCAATGCTTTCAGTTGGCAGCCGGTGCCGGCGCTTCCGCTGCCGGCTTGGCAGCACCCGGCTTCTTGCGGCCAGGAGCGATCATCATGATCATCTGGCGGCCTTCCAGCTTGGGGAACTGCTCGACGATGATGGTGTCGCCCAGCTCATCACGGATGCGCTGCAGCAGCGCCATGCCGATTTCCTGGTGCGTGATCTCGCGGCCGCGATAGCGCAGCGTGATCTTGCACTTGTCACCATCTTCCAGGAAGCGGCGGATGTTGCGCATCTTGATCTGGTAGTCGCCCTCGTCGGTACCGGGGCGGAACTTGACTTCCTTGATCTCGATGACCGTCTGCTTGGCCTTGGCTTCCGCGGCCTTCTTCTGCTCGGCGTACTTGAACTTGCCGTAGTCGATCAGACGACAGACCGGCGGATTCGCCATCGCGGCGATTTCGACCAGATCGACGTCGAGGTCGCCCGCCATGCGCAGGGCTTCCTGGATGCTGACGACGCCGATGGCTTCGCCTTCGGGACCGCTCAGGCGCACTTCGGGTGCGGTGATTTCACGGTTCAGGCGATGGGCTCGTTCTTCACGCTGGCGACGATCGCGGAAGTTGGGGTTGGTAGCGATGGTAGGACCTCGATTCGTAATGCCGCAGCGCGACTTACCAAGCCGCGCGTGCCGATACCACGGCGCCTGAGCGCCGGATCAAAACGCGAAGTTTAAGCCCTATTGGCAATCTCCGCAAGGATTTGCGCCGAAAAATCTTCCAGCGCCATCACGCCCAGGTCCTTGTTGCCGCGCGCTCGCACCGCCACCGCGCCAGCCTCCTTCTCCTTGTCGCCGACGACCAGGATGTAGGGCAGCTTCTTCATCGCGTGCTCGCGCACCTTGTAGTTGACCTTCTCGTTGCGCAGGTCGAGCGCGACGCGCAG
>CAZJQH010000296.1:0-2761 GCA_964547895.1 uncultured Chitinophaga sp.
CTGCTGGTACTCGCGCAAGGCCTCCTCGACCTGCCGGCGGCGACGGTTCTGGACCGTCAGCGCCAGGGTCAGCGCCGACAAGAGAAGAAATACGGTTCCTGCCGCGATCACGCTTTCGCGGTAGTCGCTCCAGAGCGTGCGCGGTCGGTTCAGGAACAGGGTCTCCCCTGGCAACTTGTCCGGGTCGACGCCCCAGCGCTGCAGCTGCTTCCAGTCGAACACCGGCAGCGAGGGCACCATGGCTTCGCTGGCCTGCGCGTCGATCCGGCGCTCGCCCTTGAGCAACTCGAAGCCGATTTCCCCGGCGAGCCGACCGACCGCAGCAGAGGGCGTCACCACCCCGCCCGTCAGTCCCGCACGGATATGGACCTCGTACAGTCCGAGCACCGGCGCATTGGCGCGCCGACCGACTTCAGCGGCAACGTCGACCGGAATGAAGGTGCGCCCGGTCCAGTCGTTGAAATAAGTCCCCAGCAGCAGGACGGTGCCGGGCGGCAGCGTCGCGACGCGCTGCAGCATCTCCTCGTAGGTCAGCGCCCGGCTGTCCTCGACTTCCAGCCGGCCGTAGCGGGCCGCGAGTGCCTTGGCGACTGGCTCGTAGAAGGGAAATTGGCGGTCATCGGCACTGGCGACCAGGAAGATGTTGCGGGTGCGGGGAAAGAGCTCAAGCCCGTAGCGGATCGTACTGTCGATGTCGCCCCGGCTGGCCAGGTTGAGCAGGGGCAATGGCGAGGCGCGCCGGCCGACCGCTGGCAGCTCGGAAAAGGTCGACACTACCGGCGTGCCGGGTGGCACGAGGTCGCGGCCATCCTCCAGCAGGAACTCCATCGCCCCATGGTTGGCGAGGATCACCAGGCCCACATTGGCCTGGGCGAGCTTTTCTCGCAGCACGCCGGCAATCGCGCCGCGCCAGTGAGGCTTGTCATGGCGGGCCAGGTCAAGGTGCTCCACGTAGATGTCGTTGACCGTGACGCCCTTGCCCCGGAGGGCGGCCACGGCCGCGGAGATCACGGACTCCGACACCGGCAGGCCGTACTGCGTGCCGGACAGGATCAGCACGCGCTTGCGCTGCGCCGCCTGGTCGGTGGCAATGCTGGCCGCCAGGTCGGCACCTTGGACCGGCGGCGTCGATCCCTCGACTGCTGCCGGTACTTGGTGCGCGAATCCGCCCAGCACGAGGGCGGCCGCGCAAGCCCGCATCTTGCTGCTGGAAAGTGACCAGATGCCGCATTGTGGGTGTCGAGACTGATCGATCATTGATGGCATCCGGTTGCCCTCGCCTGAGTGGTCAGGACCAGCAGGGAGCAAGATTATGCAGAATTGAAACCGAGGTCAAACATTAAATCCCATGAAAATCGACTTTGATGGCGTCCAGGCCTTCGTGATGATCGCCGAGCTCGGCAGCTTCAACCAGGCCGCCCAAGCCCTGCACATCACGCAGACCGCGCTGACGCGGCGCATCCAGAAGCTGGAAGCCTACCTGGACCTGAAGCTGCTCGACCGCACCACACGCAGGGTCGAGCTGACGGCAGTGGGGCGCGAGTTCCTGCCCCAGGCGCGCAACATCGTGCACGACATGACGGCCGCGGTCGAACGACTCAAGGACATGTCGCAGCGGGCCAAGGGCAACTTCAGCCTGGCCTGCATCCCGTCGATGACCTCGCATGTGCTGCCCGAGGTGATGCGCCGCTATGCGAGCCAGCATCCCGACAACCGGATCCGGCTGCTGGACGGAGCCTCGCACGAGGTCCATGCCGCCGTGCTGGGCGGACAGGCCGAGCTCGGCATTGCGGTGCAGGGTGAGAAACATGCCGACCTGAGCGAGACGGTGCTGTTCGCCGATCCGCTGGCCTTCATCTGCCGCAGCCCGCATCCGCTGCAGGAGCGCAGGAGCGTGAGCTGGAACGACATGCGTGACGCCGACCTGATCGGGATCAGCAGCTTCATGGCCACCCGCATCTTCATGGACTACCAGCTGGCCAAGCGCGGCATCCGGGTGCATGGAAACTACGAAGTCCAGCACCATGCCACCGCGGTGAACCTGGTGGCCGCCGGGGTCGGCAGCGCCATCCTGCCGTCGTCCTGCTTCCAGGCGGGCGATCGTCCGGGCGTGCGCAAGATTCCCCTGGTCCAGCCGGCCGTCAAGCGCAAGGTGGTGCTGCTGCGACTCAGGCGTGGCGGCCTGTCGCCAGCGGCGCAGGCCTTCGAGGCGCTGCTGCGCGAGGTGACCGCCAGCCTCTCAGTTTGATGCCTATACCGCAATAATCACAACCTGTTTTTCATTTAACAAAACAAACGACCGGCTAGACAATCTGCCCCAATGATCTGGAGGCAGTTTGTATGAGCACCGATGTGCTAGTGATAGGCGGCGGCAACGCTGCCCTGTGCGCGGCCCTGATGGCCGCCGAGGCGGGCGCCAGCGTCCTGCTGCTGGAGTCGGCGCCGCGCGAATGGCGTGGCGGCAATTCGGCCCACACCCGCAACCTGCGCTGCATGCACGACGCGCCGCAGGACGTGCTGGTCGATGCCTACCCCGAGGAGGAGTTCTGGCAGGATCTGCTCAAGGTCACCGGCGGGCTGACCGACGAGCACCTGGCGCGTCTCACCATCCGCGCCTCGTCCACCTGCCGCAGCTGGATGCGCAAGCATGGCGTGCATTTCCAGCCCCCGCTCTCAGGCGCTCTGCATGTGGCGCGCACCAACGCATTCTTCATGGGCGGCGGCAAGGCGCTGGTCAACGCCTACTACCGCAGCGCGGAAA
>CAZJQH010000297.1:0-2757 GCA_964547895.1 uncultured Chitinophaga sp.
GCCGCGGCCAGACTGGTGGAATTCCTGCGGGAGCAGGCCCGGGCATCAACTCAGAGCGGCAAGTGACTCAGCCGAAGCGTGCCGGCAGATAGGGCGCGGGATCGATCCAGGTCGGACCGCCGCCGATCAGCTCGGCCAGCAGCCGTCCGGCCACCGGCCCGAGCGTGAAGCCCTGGTGACCATGGCCGAAGTTGAACCACAGCCCGTCATGCCGGGGCGCCGGCCCCATCAGCGGCAGCATGTCGGCGCTGCAGGGACGCGCGCCCAGCCAGGGCGGCTCGGGCAGCGGCTGGCCGAGGTCGACCAGCTCGCGCGCCAGCGCCTCGGCCCTGGCCAGCTGCACCGGCGTGGGCGGGGCGTCGATCGGCGCGAACTCGGCGCCGCTGGTCAGGCGCAGGCCGCGCTGCATCGGCGCCAGCACATAGCCGCGCTCGGCGTCGAGCAGGGGCTGGCTGACGGCGACGGGCGCGTGGTAATGCTGGTGGTAGCCGCGCTTGACGAACAGCGGGAGGCGGTAGCCCAGGGTACGAATCAGTCCGTCCGCCCAGGGACCGAGCGCCAGCACGGCCTGCGCCGCCTCGATCCGGCCAGTGCTGGTCTGCACCGACCAGCCTGAAGTCGTCTGCTGCAAGCTGGCTGCATCGCCGATCAGGACCTGCCCGCCGCGCTGCTCGAACAGCGCCGCGTAGCGCCGCACCAGTTCGCCCGGATCGCGCACCGCCCAGGGCTGCAGCCAGTGCAGCGCGCCGGCCAGGCGCGGCTTGAGCGCGGGTTCGGCGCGCGCGAGCTGGCTGCCGTCCTCGACCCGATGCGGAACGCCGAAGCTCTTGTCGAGCCGGCGGGCGCGCTCAGCAGCCAAGTCCAGCGCCTGCTGGCTGCGGAAGACGAAGCGAAAGCCCTGGCGCTCGACCAACTCATCGGCGCCCGCCGCCGCGATCAGCGGTGCGTGCTCATCGATGGCATGCGCGATCAGGCGGCTGTAGGCCTCGGTCGCGCGAGCATGGGCGTCGGGCTGCGAATGACGGAAATAGCGCAGCAAGGGCGCGGCCATCTGGAGCAGGCCGCTGGCATGCCAGTTGACCTCGGCGCCAAGGCCGAACGCGGCCTTGAGCAGGAAGCCGGCTTCGCGCGGAAAGGCATAGGGCTCGACAGCCTCGCGCTGGATCAGGCCGGCATTGCCGGAAGAGGTTTCCTGCCCCGGCGCGCGCCGGTCGACCAGCGCCACGTCGAAGCCGCGCTGCTGCAATTGCAGCGCCGTGCAGGTGCCGATCATGCCGGCACCGATCACCAGGATCTGCCGGGGAACTGCGGATGAGGAACTCAGGTTCATGCCGCCAGCATAGCGGGCGGCTGATCGACCCGCTGCCGCAGGGACGGCGACGCGATGACCTGCTTCGTGCTTATCTCGATGGTAGGGAACTTGCCTGTCCGGCTTTTCCCCAGCAGAATGATCACAAATCAGGAGGAGTGAACGATGAAGCCGCATCCCTGCCTGGTCTGGCTGCCGGCCGACCACAGACAGCTGGGCCGGCATGGCACGCCCTATCTGCTGCTGGGCGACAAGTACGCGCGCGCGGTGCGGGACTGTGCCAGGGCGCAGCCCGTGATGTTCCCGCTCGCCGAGGCCGACGACCTGCCCGGACTGCTGGCACTGGTCGACGGCGTGCTGCTGACCGGTTCTCCGTCCAACGTCCATCCCTCGCATTTCGGCCAGGAGGTGGCCGACCCCAGCCTGCCGCTCGATCCAGCGCGCGACGCGCTGACGCTGGCGCTGGTGCATGGCTGCCTGGAGCAGGGCGTGCCGCTGCTGGGCATCTGCCGCGGCTTCCAGGAGATCAACGTCGCGCTCGGCGGCAGCCTGCACCAGACCGTTCATGGCGTGCCGGGCCTGCTGGATCACCGCGGGGTCGGTGCCACGCCCGACGAGGAATACGCCCCGAGCCACGAGCTGCGGCTGCTGTCCGGCAGCGCGATGGAGCGCTGGGCTGGCGGGCCAGTCGCGCGCGTCAACTCGCTGCACGGCCAGGGCGTGGACCGGCTCGCGCCCGGCTTGCGTGCGACCGCGCACGCACCCGACGGCCTGGTCGAGGCCTTCGAGCTCGAAGGCGCGCGCAGCTTTGCCTGCGCGGTGCAGTGGCACCCCGAGTGGCGCTGCGCCGAACACCCCTTCTACGCCGCCATCCTGTCTGCCTTCGGCGATGCCGCGCGCCAGCGCCAGGCCAGTCGACTGGCACACCAATAAGCATCCAGAGGGAGCAACATGAACAACCAGGACCCCAGGCCCAGCAGCTTCAACGACCTCGAGCATTGGCTCAACCAGCGCCGCGTGACCGAGATCGAGTGCCTGGTGCCCGACCTGACCGGGGTGGCGCGCGGCAAGATCCTGCCGCGCGAGAAGTTCACCGAGGACCGCGGCATGCGGCTGCCGCAGGCCATCGTCGCGATGGGCGTGACGGGAGAGTTCCCGGCCAGCGGGCCCTATTACGACGTGATCGCGCCGACCGACCACGACATGCAGCTGCGGCCCGACCCGGCGACGGTGCGCATCGTGCCCTGGGCCAGCGACCCGACCGCGCAGGTGATCCATGACTGCTTCGACCACGACGGCCAGCTGATTCCCTACGCGCCGCGCAGCGTGCTGCGCCATGTCTGCGGACTCTACGAGCAGATGGGCCTGAGCCCGGTGGTCGCGCCCGAGCTCGAGTTCTACCTGACCGCGCGCAACACCGACTCCAACATGCCGCTGAAGGCGCCGGT
>CAZJQH010000298.1:0-2751 GCA_964547895.1 uncultured Chitinophaga sp.
GCTGGCGCGTCCAGACCGACAGCGCATTGTTGTTGAAGGTGCGCGTGCGCCAGAGCTGGCGGTTCCAGCCGCTGGCGGGCGCCTCCTCGCTGGCCATGGCAGCGCCGACCTCGAGCGGGATCAGGCCGCGCTGGCGCAGCTGGGCCCGCGCAGAGCGGGCGCTGTCGGCTTCGAGCAGGCCGTCCTGCTGGCGCCCGCTGCTGTCGAGCGCCTGGTAGCGGTAGGCGGGCATCGGGGCCGGTTCAGGCCGCTACGGCGCTGGGCTGGCCGAAGGCCTCGGCATGGGCCTGCACCGCGATGTCGAGCGAGCGCAGCCGCAGCTCGAGGTCGTAGATGTCGCTGACGAAGATGAACTCGTCGGCCTGGGTAAGCTCTGCGATCCGCGACAGGCCGGCGCGCACGGTCTCGGGGCTGCCGATCACGGCAGCGGCCAGGAAGTCATGGATCGCGTCCTGCATGTGCGGCGGCAGGCTGGCCATGAAGCCCTCGACCGGCCGCTGCAGCGGGACGCGACGGCCGGTCAGGATGCCGAGCACGCGCTGGTAGTTGCTGCTGGCGAGGAACTCGGCTTCAGCATCGGTCGGCGCGGCGACCAGCGGCACGCCGACGATCACGTAGGGCTTGTCCAGCGTCGCGGAGGGGCGGAAGTTGCGGCGGTAGAGCTCGATCGCCTGCAGCAGCATGCGCGGCGCGAAATGCGAGGCGAAGGCGTAGGGCAGGCCGCGCTCGGCCGCCAGCTGGGCCGAGTACAGGCTGGATCCGAGCAGCCAGATCGGTACCTGGGTGCCGGCGCCGGGCATGGCGATGACGCGCTGGCCCGGCTGCACCGGCGCTAGCAGCTGCTGCAGCTCGGCGACGTCGTTGGGGAAGTCCTCCTCGGACTCGTGGCGGCCGCGGCGCAGCGCGCGCATCGTCAGGCCGTCGGTGCCGGGGGCGCGTCCCAGGCCGAGGTCGATGCGGCCCGGATAGAGCTCGGCCAGGGTGCCGAAGGCCTCGGCGACGACCAGCGGCGCATGGTTGGGCAGCATGATGCCGCCCGCGCCGACGCGGATGCGCGAGGTCGCGCCCGCGACATGGCCGACCAGCACCGCGGTGGAGGAGCTGGCCACGTTGGGCATGTTGTGGTGCTCGGCCAGCCAGTAGCGGGTGAAGCCGAGCTTTTCGGCATGCTGGGCGGTCTTGCGCGCGATCGCGATCGCGTCGGCGACGGTGCTGTCCTGGCGGATCGTGACCAGGTCGAGCATGGAGAGTGCGGGTGCTGTGATCATTTTGGGACTTGTCTAACTGATGACGACATTTTCGCGCACTCTGGTGACAGTGTTCAGTCGAGCTTGAGCTTGCGGCTGTTGACCACCTGCTTGTAGATCTCGAATTCGGCCTTGATCTGCTCGCTGAACTGCTCGGGCGTGTTGGCGACGATCAACGAGCCGGTGCCCTCGATGCGCTTGCGCACCGCCGGATCCTCAAGCGACTTGCGCACGCCGGCGCTGACCTTGTCGACCACTTCCTTGGGCAGGCCCTTGGGGCCGAGGATGCCGAAGAAGGCCATGCGGTTGACCGGCTCGAGACCCACTTCCTTGAAGGTCGGCACATTGGGCAGCTGCTCGAGCCGCTTGGGCGCGGCGACCGCGATCGGTACCAGCTTGCCGGCCTGTATGAAGGGCAGAGCCGAGGGCAGGTTGTCGAAGATCATCTCGACCTGGCCCGCGACGGCGTCATTGAGCGCCGGGCCCGAGCCGCGGTAGGGGATATGGGTGATGAAGGTCTTGGTCTGGTCCTTGAACAGCTCCATCTGCAGGTGCAGGATGGTGCCGGTGCCCGACGAGGCGTGCGAGTACTTGCCGGGCGCCTTGCGGACCGCGTCGATGAAGCCCTTGTAGTCCTTGGCCGGGAAGCTCGGGTGCACCGCCAGCACGTTGGGCGTGGCGGCGATGTTGATGATGGGCGTGAAGTCCGTCACCGGGTTGTAGGGAATCTTGGGATTGATCGCCGGGTTGGCCGCCATGCTCGAGACCGTCGCCACGCCCAGGCTGTAGCCGTCCGGCGCGGCGCGCGCGGTCTCGGCCGCGCCGATGCTGCCGCCACCGCCGGCCTTGTTCTCGACGATCACGTTCTGTCCCAGCGCCTTGCCGAGCGGCTCCGCGATGATGCGCGCGACCACGTCGGTGGTGCCGCCGGGCGCGAACGGCACCTGCAGCTTGACCACCTTGGTCGGGTAGTTCTGGGCCAGGGCCAGGGAACAGGCGCCCAGGGCGCAGGCGAAGACCAATGCTTGACGACGTTTCATATCAAAACCTCATGGACTGGATGGGGCAGATTCTGCGCAAGGCATGCGCTGCAGCGATCCCTGACCCAGGGCCGGGAACACGACTGCCTGAGCTTTCAGCATACCAGCCTGGCCGGAGCTTGGCTTGATCTCGGTCAGTCGCGTGTCACCCGCAGCAGCTCCTCGCGGCTGGTGATGCCGTCGCGCACCAGGCGCTCGCCGTCGTCGCGCATCAGCACCATGCCGCCAGCCAGGGCCTGGGCACGGATCTCGCTCTCGGCGGCCTGGCGGTGGATCTGGGCGCGGATCGCGTCATCGGTCACCAGCAGCTCGAAGATGCCGGTGCGGCCCTGGTAGCCGCTCTGGCCGCAGGCGCTGCAGCCGGCGCCGTGGCAGTGCGGGCAGCGCTTGCGCACCAGGCGCTGCGCCAGCACGCCGAGCAGCGAGCTGCTGAGCAGGAAGGGCTCGATGCCCATGTCGGTCAG
>CAZJQH010000299.1:0-2746 GCA_964547895.1 uncultured Chitinophaga sp.
TCGTCACCGTTGCTCACCGGCAGGTCCTTGCGGGCAAACACCATCATCTCGTTGAGCGAGATAGTCTGGACCGGGCGGAAGTCCTCGGCCTTGTACTTGACCGAGGCCACCGCCATCGGCGTCAGGATCAGCTCGTTGGGCGAGCCCTGGTAGATCAGGTTGCCATCGGCCGGCTGGTTCAGCACCTTCTGGGCCGCGATCGCGCCACCGGCGCCGCCGAGGTTCTCGACGATGACGGTCTTCTCCAGGTGCTTGGCCAGCACCGGGCTGACCAGGCGTGCGATCACGTCCGACAAGCCGCCGGCCGGATAGGGGACCATCAGCGTCACGGGCTTGCCGCTTTGCGCCATGGCGCCAGTGGCGAACGTGATGCCGGCGATGGCGGCGGCAAGATACTTGAGGGTGGAACGCTTGTGCTGCTTCATGCTTGTCTCCTGTCGGATGTTGTTCGAGCTTTCATGCTAGGGGGGATGGTTGGATGTGTCCAATGCATTATTTTTATGATTGCTATTCTTGCGTAGAATAATTTGGCATGAACATCAAGCATCTCGAACATCTGCTGGCGCTGGCCGAAACCGGCTCCTTCAGTCGCGCGGCCGAGCGCTGCTTCATCACCCAGTCGGCGCTGAGTCGCAGCATCCAGAACCTCGAGGACGAGCTCGGCGGCCAGCTGCTCGACCGCATCGGCAAGCGCAACGAGCTCACCCCGCTGGGCCGGGAGGTTGTCGAGCGCGCGCGCCGCATCGTGTTCGACGCGTCCGAGCTGCGGCGCAGCGCCGAGTTGCTGCAGCATGGCATGGGCGGCAAGATCCAGGTCGGCCTGGGTTCGGGGCCCGGCGCCTTGCTGACCACGCCGCTGCTGATCCATGCCGCCGAACATCCCGGCCTGCGGGTGTCGATCACGCGCGGACCGACCGAGCTGCAGCTGCTGCAGTTGCGTTCGCGCCAACTCGACGCGCTGGTGGTCGACGTCTACCGTGTGGTGCCGGCGCCGGACCTGCAGATCGATTCGCTGGGTTACCAGCCTGCGGGCTTCCTGTGCCGCGCTGGCCATCCCTTGCTGGACTTGCCACAGGTCAGCCTGGATGACTTGCTCCACTATCCGGTGGCTTCCACGCCGCTGTCCGACCAGGTGGCCAGGATGCTGGTCGAGCAGTACGGACCCCTGGCCGATCCGCAGCGCATGGTCTCGCTGCAGGCCGAGGAAGTCGACAGCCTGATCGCCGCGGTCGAGCACTCGCAGGCGGTCTATCTCGGCATACTGGCTCCGGCAAGGGCCCAGCTCGATGACGGACGCTTGCAGCAGCTCCGGCTGCAGCCGCCAATGAAGGGCCAGGCCCACTTTGCCTATGTCACGCTGCAGGGCAGGACCGAGGCGCCGGCGATGGCCTGGTTCCGTCGATTCGTCGCCACCATGCTGGGTGCCTGAGGACTGCCGACGGCGTTGGATCCAATTCGCTGTCAAGTTGGTGTAAGGATAGGCGTATTCCCCGATTGTTGCTGTCGCATCCTGATGGCAGGATGATGGGTGAACTGCGGATTGCAATTGCCCGCCAATCCACAACAGGACCAAGATATGGATCTCCGCAAACGCCTCACCCTCAAGCATGCATCCACCTGGCTGGCCGGCATCACCCTCGCGGCCGGCGCCATGGCTCAGGCCTCCCCCAAGCCTGTCACCCTGCTGGTACCTTATCCGGCCGGCGGCGTCTCGGACGTGATCGCCCGCCTGGTCAGCCCGGTGCTGGCCAGGCAGCTGGGCCAGACCGTGATCGTCGACAACCTGGGCGGCGCCGGTGGCGCGATCGCGGCGCAGAAGACGCTCAACCAGCCGGCCGACGGCCATATCATCTTCCAGGGCTCGCCCAACGAGCTGATCCTGACGCCGTTGGCGATTGCGGCCGTCAAGTACAAGGCCGAGGACTTCCGCCCGGTCCAGACCATCACCCTCAACGAGATGGTGCTGTTTGCGCGCAGGGACCTGCCGGTGAGCAACGGCGACGAGTTCGCGGCCTACGCCGCCAGGATGGCCAGGGAGGGCAGGCCGCTGACCTATGCCAGCGTCGGCAACGGCTCGCTCTACCATCTGCTGGGCGAGCACATGTCGAGGAAGCTGGATGTGCCGCTGACTCATGTGCCCTACAAGGGTAGCGCCCCCGCCTTGCAGGACCTGATGGCAGGCCTGGTCGACATCTTCATCACGCCCTACGGCAAGGCCTACCCCGAGCTGGTGGCGCAGGGCAAGATCAGGGCCGTCGCGGCGCTGTCGGCACAGCGCCAGCAGGCCTTCAAGTCGGTGCCGACGCTCAACGAGAGCAAGGCGCTCAAGGGCTTTGTGTTCGATACCTGGCAGAGCTACTTCGTGCCCAAGGACACGCCCGAGCCAGTGGTGCGTGCGCTGCACAAGGCCTTGAGCGAGGTGGCCAGCGACGCCGACCTGCGCGCCAAGCTCGAGGCCCAGGGCATGGTGGTGCCCAGGCCGGTGGCGCTCGAGCAGCTCGCCAGGACCTACAGCGAGGAAACCGCCCAGTACCGCGCCATCGCCAGGTCGATCAACCTGCAGGCGCAGAACGGGCAGTAGGCCAGCTCCGCTGCTTTCGAGCAGCCCCCGGAATGGACAAAGCCCGCGGCGAGCGGGCTTTGTGCTTCAGAGCGGCTGAGCCTTATTCGGCGTCACCGACCGGCAGGCAGCTGCAGAACAGGTTGCGGTCGCCGTAGACGTTGTCGACGCGGCCGACCGACGGCC